>JBGPIH010000051.1:0-19255 GCA_041484785.1 Candidatus Limnocylindria bacterium | reverse complement strand
GCAGACCTGCCATTGCCGGCGACGGGCGCCGCCTTCGATCCGGCGACGACGTGGACCCTCTTCGCCGGTGGCGACATCCTGCTCGACCGGGGCGTCTACCAGACGGTCAAGCTCCGGGACAAGGGTGTCGACTTTCCGTTCAACGGTGGGTCAGCAAGGATCACCAGCCGCTACTGCTGCTCGTCGTTCGGCTGGGAGCTGCCGCGGGCCCAGCGGACCGGCGACGATGGCGCCGTCCGGGCCCTGGTCGACGGCGCCGACCTGGCCATCGCCAACTTCGAGAACCCGGCCCCGGATCAGCCGCGCTACCACACGTCCGGGACGGTCTTCTCGGCCGATCCGGCACTCATCGCCGGCCTGGCGAACGCGGGCATCGACTACGTTTCGGTCGCCAACAACCACATCCGCGACGCCGGCGGCGCCGGGCTGCTCCAGACGGTCGCCAATCTGCGGAAGGACGGGATTGCGTCCTTCGGCGCGGGCAGCAACCTGGCCGCCGCCCGCCGGCCAGGGGTGTTCACGGTGGACGGTACGAAGGTTGCGATCCTCGCATACGACGCGATCGCGGGCTACTACCACGCGACCGCCAGCCGGATCGGGAGCGCGCCGCTCGTCGCCAGCTACGTCCGCGCGGACGTGAAGGCGGCTCGGGCGGCCGGTGCGGGCCTGGTCATCGTCTTCCCGCACTGGGGTACCGAGTACCGCTCGAAGCCTTCGGCGGCCCAGCAGGCGCTGGCACGCGCGATCATCGACGCCGGCGCCGACATGGTGATCGGCAACCACGCCCATTGGGCAGCCGCCATGGAGGTCTACAAGGGCAAGCCGATCTGGTACGCGCTCGGCAACTTCGTGTTCGATCAGACCTGGTCCGAACCCACGATGGAGGGGATCACCCTCGAGCTGACCTGCCGCGGCGCCACGCTCGCCCAGGTCCGGATCCGGCCGCACATCATCCTCGACAAGGCGCAGCCGAACTTCCTCGATCCGGCGGGCGACGGCAAGGTCGTGCTGAGCCAGGTCTACTCGGCCTCGAAGGGCCTGCTGCCCTGGTGATGTGGGGCCTGGCCCCGGGCCCGGCCCCGGACCGCTAGGCGATCCCGGCGAACAGGTCGGTCTCGGGTCTCGTCGTCTCGACCCGGGATTCGCGCAGGATGTAGGCCTCGCTCCCCCAGCCGTCGCGCCAACCATCGATGCCCATGAGCTTGAACGGGCTCTCGTCGGAGATCTGGGTCCGATGCTCGTGGATGGCGTTCCATTTTCGCTCGAGCGGGTCGCCGGAGATGTCGATCCATGTCGTCACCAGCTCGTCGGGCACGAGCATCTTCGCCGCGAACGCCTCCATCTCGGCGATCTGCTCCGGTGTCGCGTCATCCGGTGGCGACCAGAAGCTCTTCTGCCCGCGCTCAGCGAGGGCGGCGTTCATCCGCGCCCGGACCGACGCCGGAATGGCCTGCTCGTAGAGCTTGGACGGCCGCCACGGCGCCAGACCGCCCTCCGCGGCCGCCGGTCCGCTGCCGCCGTGCTCGGGTGCCAGCTGCTCCGGGTACCAGGCAGCGTCCCCGGCCCGGGCGAACGCACGAACAGAGACGTCGTGGGTCCGGATGTGGTCCGGATGGCCATAGCCGCCGAAGTCGTTGTAGGTCGTCACGACATCTGGCTGGTAGCGGCGGACGAACCAGACCAATCGCCCGGCCGCCTCGTCGAGGTCGGCTTGCCAGAAACAGCGCGGGTCACGGTTGCCGGGCCGACCCATCATGTCCGAATCGCGGTAGCCAAGGCTTTCCCACTCGGTGACGCCGAGGAGGTCCATGGCCGCTTCCAGCTCGGCGGCACGCAGCTCTCCCAGCCGCCGGTGATTGGCCGGCGTGTCCATCGTCGGGTCGACGATCTCGCCCATCTCGCCACGCGTGCAGGTCACCAGGACCACGCGTCGGCCCTCCGCGACGGACCGGGCCATCGCCCCGCCGGTGCCGATCGTCTCGTCGTCGGGATGGGCGTGCACGGTCATCAGGGTCGGGCGGTGCGGCGTCGTCTCGGTCGTCATGGTCGAGCGATGCTATCGCAGCCGGTACTTTCAGGCCATGTCATCGCAGCGCGGGCTCGTTCACGCTGCGACCGTGATCAGTCGACTACCCCGCCGCCTGTTCCTCGGCCGCTCGAACGCAGAGGCTGATCCGTCCGCGCCGCCCGAGACCTCCGTGCCGGAGGAGCAGCTGGTGTCGTTCGTCGCCTACGGCGAGGACTGCATCCTGTCCGGCGAGGCCGTGCTCGATGCCGGTCGCCTGACCGACATGCTCAACGCCAATGACGAGTACCTGCTGGCGAGCGTCACGGTCGAACGGTTCGAGGACGCCGCCCCCCTCGAGGTCGCCGAGATCGTGGTCGCCCGTGACGAGATCTTCATGGTCCACGCCAGCGGGCCACGCGGCGACAGGGCTCGGCGCCACCACACGGCGCCACAGCACCTCGCCATCAAGATGGGCCCGTACCAGGTTCGCGGCTTCTTCCATGCGCTCCCCGGGGCCGATCCGGCCGAGGCGCTCCGCCGGCGCAAGGCAATGGTGCCGCTCACCGATGCGCGGATCGGCTACACGTTCCGGGGCCAGCGTCGCGAGACCCGGGTCGAGACCCTGATCGTGAATCGCGAGCAGATCGACTGGATCGCGCAAGTCGTCCCGGAGGAGGCGGAGTTCCCCGCCGGACCGCAGCGAGTCGGGACACCCGCCGGCGCCGCCTGACACGGGCCGCCTCCCAGGGCGGCTTCGCGGAATCCCCCAACCCGGTCACCCTGGCGATGGCGGCAACCCGTGCGGCGCTACCATCCGGGCACGATGCCGCCCGAACCCAACTCCGGACCGCTCGCCGGCCTGCGGATCGTGGACTGCTCCACGGTCCTGGCCGGTCCGTACTGCACGATGCTCCTCGGCGATCTCGGGGCGGACGTCATCAAGGTCGAACCCCCCGACGGCGACGCCACGCGTGGCTGGGGTCCGCCGTGGGTCGGCTCCGAAGCCGCCGGAACGCGGACGGCCGCCTACTACCTCGCGGTCAACCGGAACAAGCGCAGCCTCCGGCTCGACCTCAAGACGCCCGAGGGCGCCGGCGTCCTGCGCCGGCTGCTCGGCCGGGGCGACGTCGTCGTGGAGAACTTCCGGGTCGGTGGCTTCGCCCGCCTCGGCTTCGACGAGGCGGCACTCCGGCAGCTGAACCCGGCCCTCATTCACCTCGCGATCTCCGGGTTCGGTCCCACCGGACCGGCGGCCGCCCTGCCCGGCTACGACTTCGTCATCCAGGCGGCGAGCGGCCTCATGTCGATCACCGGCGCCCCCGATGCCGAGGGCGGCGGCCCGACCAAGGTGGGCGTGGCGATCGGCGACGTCGTGACCGGGATGCTCGGCGCGGTCAGCGTGCTCGCGGCCCTCCTCGGTCGCGAGCGGACGCGGCCCGCCGGCCCGAGCGCGACCGGCGGTCAGCGGATCGACATCTCGCTGCTCGGCGCGTCTCTGGCCAGCCTGGTCAACCAGGCCCAGAATGCCTTCGTCACGGGGGTTGCGCCGGGCCGGCTCGGCAACGCGCATCCCAACATCGTTCCGTACGAGACGTTCGACACGGCGGACCGACCGATCGCCGTGGCCGTTGGATCCGAGCGCCAGTGGCCGCGCTTCTGCGACGCGCTCGGCATGCCGGGGCTGGCCGTCGATCCCCGCTTCGCCACGAACGGAGACCGCGTCCTCCGGCGCGCCGCGTTGCGTCCGATCCTCGCGGGGCGCCTGCGCGAGCGCGGTGCCGCGGCCTGGCTGGCGGCGCTCGACGCGGCATCCATCCCGTGCGGGCCGATCAACGACATCGTCGCCGCCTTCGCGTCGGCCGAGGCCGGCGCGCTCGGGATGGTGGTCGAGCAGGACCATCCGGCCTGGGGCCTGATCCGGCAGGTCGGCGTCCCATTCACGTTGTCGGAAACCCCGGCCGCCATCCGGACGCCGCCGCCGGCGCTCGGCGAGCAGACGGACGCGATCCTCGGCGAGCTCGGCTACACCCGTGGCGAGATCACGACGTTGCGTGCCGGCGGGGTGATCTGACTCGCCGGTTCAGCCGGGCCGGGCGTGTCGGGCGTCAGAGCTCCTGGCGGCGGAAGGAGAGCCAGGCCACGATCGCGAGGCCACAGGTCAGGATGATCGACGCGACGGACGGCCCGATCGCGTCCACGCCCGGCAGCCCGAGCGCCAGGCCACGCGCGGGTTCGCCGAGCCCCGTCGGCAGGTACCGCCCGATCGTGGGCACGATGCTCAGGATTCCGAGGACGATGAACGCGGCCACACCGAGGCCGGCGGCGGCGAGCGCGGACCGCGTCAGCGTGCTGCCGAGGAACGTGATGGCGGCATAGGCGACGAGTGCCAGCCATTGGAGGGCGGCCGCCGCCGCAAACCCCGAGACGGAGAGCGGTTCGAACAGGACCAGCGTGTAGAACCAGGCGCCCGCGGCGGCGATCGCGGTCGCGATGCCGAGGGTCGTGGCGATCGCCACCAGCTTCGCGACGAGGAAGGCGCCGCGGCCCGCCGGCTTGGTGAGAATCAGGGCCGCGGTCCCGCGCTCCTTCTCGGTCGCCACCGAGCCCATCGCCAGGAGCACCGCGATCAGCGCCCCGAACTGGCCGAGGTTCTTGGCCAGCTGGTCGTAGGCGTCGGCCGCGGTCGGCGTCGGCAGGGTGATCTCGAACTGACCGCTGGCGACGGCCTTGATGATCTCGGGCGTGAAGCGGGCAAGGAGCGGCGAGGACAGCCCGACGAGCAGGAAGACGGTCGCCACGACCGGCAGGCGCGATGTCCGCCACTGCTCCAGCAGCTCCTTGCGAAGGAGGGCCACGAACCCGGTCATCGGTCGGCCACCTCGCGCGGCCGGATGAAGCCGCGCCCGTCCAGGTCGCCCGGCGCGGCCGGACCGACGAGCTCGAGGAAGACATCCTCGAGGGTCGGGCGCGCCCGCTCGAAGGATTCGAGGGTGACCCCGGCCGCGACCACGAGGGGCAGGACACCGCCGGCCGCCGCGTCCGGGTCCGAGACGGTGATGCGAACGAGGCCGGCGCTGCTGGCGACGTCGGTCGTCCACGGCGCCGCCCGCAGGTGCTCGACGAGCGCGGCCACCGCCTCCTCCTGGCCGGGCGCCGGCACGAGCCGGTAGACCGGTCGGGCGTGGGCGGCCAGCAGCTCTTCGAGCGGCCCCTCGGTGACCCGCCGCCCACGGTCGAGGATCGCCACGCGGTCGCAGATCCGTTCGACATCGGACAGCACGTGGGTCGAGAAGACCACGGTCGCGTCGCCGCGCAGGCCCGCGATCAGCTCGAGCAGGTCGCGCCGGCCCTCGGGGTCGAGCGAGCTGACCGGTTCGTCGAGGAACAGGATGTCCGGCCCGTGGAGCAGCGCCTGGGCGATCCCCAGCCGCTGGCGCATGCCGCCCGAGTAGCCGCCGATCCGGCGCTCCCCGGCCGAGGCCAATCCCGTTCGCGTCAGCATCTCCCCGACGCGGGAGCGGAGCTCAGGCCCGGTCAGCCCGTGGAGCCGCCCGACGAGCTCGAGCAGCTCGCGTCCCTTCATCCAGCTGTAGAACCGCGGGTCCTGGTCGAGGTAGCCGACCCGGCGATGGAGCTCCGGCTCATCCAGGTCGACGTTCACGCCCGCCACCGAGGCGCTGCCGGCGGTCGGCCGGGCGAGCCCGGTCAGGATCCGGATCGTCGTCGTCTTGCCGGCGCCGTTCGGGCCGAGCAGACCGAAGACCGAGCCGCGCGGGACGGCAAGGTCGAGGTGGTCGAGCGCGACGATCGCCCCGAACCGCTTCGACAGCCCGCGGGCCTCGATCGCCATACCGGTCGTGGCCGAGGCGGCCGTGGAGCTCGGCGCCGCCAGTGTCATGCCTCCTCCCGCCCGGCGACGAAGTAGATGATCGGGCCGAGGACGTTGACGAACACGATCACGAGCGCCCAGACGAGCTTGCTGCCGCCGCGCACGTGCCGTTCATCGCGCTCGAGGTCGACCAGGGCCGCGATCATCAGGCCGAGCTGGATGACGATGATCGGGACGAGGAGCGCGATGATCTGCTCGGTCTTCAGCTCAGCCATCGCGGCCCAGCCTACCGCAGCCGGGACCGCCGCCGGTCAGGTCCGATCGGCCCGTTTTTGTGTGCCTCAATGCATGGTTCCGGGCGGGTCGCGACGATCGCCCCTGCTAGACTCGGCCGCGCCGCACGCACCGCGGCCCACCCCGTCCAGCCACCCATCCGGAGGGATCCGATGACCGACGATCGCGAGCGCTGGGCGCTCATCCTGGGCGGATCCTCCGGGATGGGCCAGGCGACTGCCGTCGCGCTCGCCAGGGCCGGCTACAACATCTGCGGGATCCACCTGGATTTCCGCGCCGCGCTGGCCCACGTCGAGGAGGTCAAGGCCGAGATCGAGGCAGCCGGCGTGGCAGCCCTCTACATCAACATGAACGCTGCCGACGACGAGAAGCGAGCGTCGGCCCTGGCCACGTTGCGCGAACGGTTCGATCGGTCCGAATCCGCCGGGCGTCATCCCTACGTCCGGGTCGTGATGCACTCGCTGGCGTTCGGCTCCCTCGTCCCGTTCATCGCCGACGACCCGAAGGCGGCCGTCGATCGCAAGAAGATGGAGATGACCCAGGACGTGATGGCCAACAGCCTCGTCTACTGGGTCCAGGACCTCTACCGTGGCGGCTTCCTCGAGCAGGGCTCGAGGATCTTCGCCATGACGTCGGAAGGGTCGTCACGGGTGGTCCCCTCGTACGGGGTCGTCTCGTCCGCGAAGGCCGCGCTCGAATCGCACATCCGCCAGCTGGCCATGGAGCTGGCCCAGACGCGGAAGGGGATCACCGCCAACACCATCCGGGCCGGCGTCACGATGACGCCGGCGCTGATGAAGATCCCCGAGCACGACATGATCATCGAGTCGGCCACCAAGCGGAACCCGACCGGCCGGATGACCACGCCGCAGGACGTTGCCAACGCGATCGTCGCACTCTCGGGCGAGGGGACCGATTTCATCAATGGCGAGATCATCGGTGTCGACGGCGGCGAGTTCATCACCGGGTCGTAGGATCGGCAGGGTCATCGTCGTCGGGTCGGTCAACGTCGACCTCGTCGTCACGACGGAGCGCCTGCCGGGCCGCGGCGAGACGGTCACCGGTGGGCGGTTCGCGCGCCATCCCGGTGGGAAGGGCGGCAATCAGGCGGTCGCGGCCGCGCGGCTCGGGGCGACGACGGCGTTCGTCGGGGCGGTCGGCGACGACGCGTTCGGCGCGGAGGCGCGTGCGGCGCTCGAGGCAGAAGGGGTGGATGTCGAGGGCCTGCTGACCCTGCCCGGCGAAGCGACCGGCGTCGCCCTCATCGTGGTCGATCTCGCCGGCGAGAACAGCATCGCCGTGGCGGGTGGGGCGAACGCGGCCCTCGGCACGATCCAGGTCCGGGCGGCGCTCCGGCGACTCGCGCTCACTCCGTCCGACGTCGTCCTCGTCGGCCACGAGATCCGCTCGGGAGCGACGCATGAGGCGCTCCGCCTGGGGAGGCTGGCCGGGGCGACGACGATTCTGAACCCCGCACCGGTCGGAGGGTTGGAGCCCCCGACCCTGGCCCTGGCCGACATCCTGACGCCGAATGAAGGTGAGCTGGCGGCGCTGGCCGGCACCGACGGCGGGCCTGCCGCCGCGGCCAAGCGGCTCGTCGGCAGGGACCAGGCGCCCCGGTCCGTGCTGGTCAGCCTCGGTGCGAGGGGGGCGATCCTCGTCGCCGGCCGGCAGTCCACGGTGATCCCCGCGGGGCACGTCGAGGTCAAGGATTCGGTCGGGGCCGGGGACACGCTCAACGGGGCGCTGGCCGCGGATCTCGCCGCGGGCCGGCCGGTCATCGAGGCGGCTCGGCGGGCGGTCGTCGCCGCCTCGCTCGCGGTGACGAAGGTCGGTGCCCGCGGGGGGATGCCGACCGCCGCCGAGCTCGCGGCGGCGATCGACGGCTAGGACGTCGCGCGCACCGTGCAGGAGCGCCCCGAGGCGTCCTCCGCCGGCCAACTCATCCGCCAGAGGCCTCCCGGAGCCGAGCCAGGAACGTGGGCCGTCCCTGGCGCGATGCCCACAGGCGATAGAGGCCGGAGCCAACGACGACCACGCCGGTGACCACGTACAGCCGGCTGAGGTCGTCGGATTCGCTCCCGATGAGCTGTACGTGGAGCCAGGCCAGGACGAAGACCACGACCGACACGCGGTGGATGGTCAGCCAGACCCCTGCTGGCACGAGGTTCGTGTAGCCGGCGGTCAGGGCCGTCACCAGGAACGCATAGAGCGCGATCGTCCCGAGCGCGACCGGCCAGATTCGATAGGCGGACAGGCCCGGGATGAAGGCGCCGATGATGGTCACCTTGGCGTACCGGTCCAGGACGATGCTCGCGATGTGGACCAGCAGGAAGGCGATGACGAAGACCCACAGGTGCGTATGCCACGGGAAGAGCCGCTTCGAGACGTTCCAGGTCGATGTGCCCGTCGGGTGGCTCAGGACGAACCCGAGCGACACCTGGATCGCCAGCAGCACGAGGGCCAGGCTCCCGCCCGCCTGTGCGGCGAGTTGCACCCGTTCCTGGGCCTCTCGATCCGATGCCGCCGGGGCGATCTGGCCCGTCGCGTAGAGGACGACGATCGCGACGACCGCCAGCCCGATGAGACTGCTCCGGCCGAACAGCCGGAACGGCCGGCCGGGGCCGCGCGGCTTCGGGGCGACCTTGGGGTCGACGGACATGCACCTCTCCGCGGGGATCGGTCGATCCCGTGTCTCGAAACGTAGCACGCCCGACCCGCTCGGTCCGGCTCGTGCCGGGGCGCTCGGGGGCGTGCGTCAGCGGGCGATCGGCACCGCGCCGGCTCGGCGCCGCCGCCCGAGCCAGCCCGACTTGGGCGAGAAGACCAGGGCGAGCCCGAACAGGAAGGTTTCGACGAGCACGATCGAGGCGCCCGACGCGACGTTGAGGTAGAAGCTGACGTAGAGGCCGCTGACCGCGGCCACGATCGACACGCCGATAGCCACCTTCACGAGATCCCAGAAGCGGTCCACGAGGAGCTGGCCCGTCGCCGCCGGCGTCACCAGCATCGCCACGACCATGATGATGCCGACGGCCTGGATGCTCACGACGATGGTCACTCCGACCAGCCCGAGCAGCAGGTAGTCCAGGGCGACCACCGGCAACCCGGATGCCCCGGCCCCGGCCGGATCGAACGAGGCGTACAGGAGCTCCTTGCGCAGGACGGCGATGACGAGCAGGACGACGCAGCCGAGGATCGCCACCGCGACGATGTCCGAGAACGAGATCCCCAGGACGTTGCCCAGGAGGTAGCTGAACAGGTCCGAGACGTAGCCCCTGATCGTGCTGAACAGGAGGATCCCGAAGGCGAACGTCCCGGCGAACAGCACGCCCACCGCGGTGTCGAAGCGGATGGCTCCGCGCCTCGAAACGACGCCGATGGCCAGCGCCGTGCCGACCGCGGCGACGGCCCCTCCGATGTAGAGCGGCAGGCCGAGCAGGTAGGCGATGACGAGCCCCGGGAAGGCGGCATGGCTGACCGCGTCCCCGATGAAGGCGAGGCCGCGCAGGACGACGAACGACCCCATGACCGCGCACACGACGCCGACGAGGAGCGCCGCCACGAGCCCGCGCTGCATGAAGCCGTAGGCCATCGGGTCCAGCACGAGGTTGAGCATCAGCGTGACCCGTCGTGGAAGTGGCGCTCACCGGTCGGCGCCTGGTCGTGGTGGTGGGCGTCGTCGATGATCGTGCGGTCACCCGCCGGCAGCACGATGACGTGGCCGCCATAGGTCGCCGCGAGCAGCGCGGGGTCCAGCACGAGGTTGGCCGAACCGAAGGCCACGATCCGGCCGTTGATGAAGGCAACCTCGTGAAAATGGTGCTCGGCACTTGCCAGGTCATGGGTCGTCGCGACGATCGTCCGCCCGGCCTCGGCCTCCGCCTCGAGGATCGCCATCAGGTCCTCCTGCGTCTTCACGTCGACGCCGGTCACCGGTTCGTCGAGCAGGTAGAGGTCCGGTTTCGCGGCGAGCGCCCGCGCCAGGAAGACCCGGCGACGCTGGCCGCCGGACAGGGCGCCGATCTGGCGGTTCAATTCCTCCCACATGTGGACCGTCTCGAGCGCCTGGCGGACGGCCGCCCGGTCGGCCGCGCCCGGCGCCCGCCCGACGCCGATGAGTGGCACGCGGCCCATCATCACGACGTCCCCGACGGTCACCGGGAACGCCCAGTCGACGACTTCCGCCTGGGGGACGTAGGCGATCCGTCGCGCCTCGCGGCCCGGGGGCCCGCCGAGGACCTCGACCGTGCCGGCGAACGGTTGCAGGAGGCCGGCGATCGTCTTGAGGAGGGTGCTCTTGCCGGCGCCGTTGGGGCCGATGATCGCCAGCAGCGAGCCGGTCGGGATCGAGAGCGTGACGTCGGCCAGGGCCACGCGATGGGCGTAGCCCGCCGACACGCCGGTCAGCCGGACCGCCATCGACGTCGGGGGCCCGTCCGGCCCGGCGGGGCGCGGTTGCGGGCCCGGGATTGCGACGCTCACGAAAGGGCGCTCACGATCTGGTCGACGTTCCACTGCATCATCGTGAGGTAGGTGTCGACCGGCGGGGGGCCGAGGGTGTCGTTGTACAAGGTGGTCACGACGTGCGTGACGCCGGCTTCCTGGGCGAGCGTCCTGGCCAGCTCGGGACTGAACTGGGACTCGGAGAACACCGCCTTGACACCCGCCGCCTTCACCGTCTCGACGAGGGAGGCGAGCGCCGATGCGGTTGGCTCCTGCCCGACGTTGGCGACGATCACCCCGATGAGCTCGAATCCGTAGTGCGCCGCGAAATAGGGGAACGCATCGTGGAAGGTCACGAGCGTTCGATTGGCTGAGGGGATCGTTTCGACCTTGGCCTTGTCGGCCGCGTCCAGATCGCGAATCTTCAGCGCGTAGGAGGCGCTGTTCGCCGCATAGACCGCGCTGCCGCCCGGGTCGAGCCGGGTGAGCGCCGCCGTGATCGCCGGGAGGTAGTGGTCGGCGACCAGGCTCGGGTCAAGCCAGACATGCGGGTTGGCCTCCCCGTTCACGCTGATCGTGGGAATGCCTTCGCTGAGCACGAGCCGGGCCACGCTGCCCTCGCCGGCGGCGGCGATGAGCCGATCGAGGAAGTCGTCGAGGCCGAGGCCGTTGGAGACGATCAGGTCGGCTCCGGCGAGCTTCCTGGCGTCGTCCGGCTTCGGCTCGTAGTCCTCGGGGCCGGCGCCGGCCGGAATGATCGAGGTGACCGTGACCCGGTCGCCGCCAATGTTTCGAACGATGTCGGCGAACACCGTCGTGGTCGCCACGACGCTGAGGGTGCCCGCCTGGGCACCGGCCGAGGCACCGCCCGATCCGCAGGCCGTCAGCAGGATCGTCGCGACGGAGGCCAGGACGATCCGCCAGACAATGAGACCGGGTCTCGATGCGCGACGAGACGGCCGAGGATGGGGCGCGGTCATGGCTGCGTCAGGTGCTGACGCCTGGAGGGTCGCGTCTGGCTGGCCAGGCACGCTGGACAGACGCCGAACAGCTCGAGGCGGTGCTCGTCGACGCGATAGCCGGTTCGCCGGGCGGCGTCACGGACGATCAGCCGCAGGCGTGGGTCGTCGATCTCGTCGGTTCGGCCGCAACGCGAGCACACCACGTGGTGGTGGTGATGCGCCCCCTCACAGACGACGTATCCGTGCTCGCCCGACGGCAGGTCCAGGCGCTCGACGGCGCCCAGCCCCTCGAGGACGTCGAGCGTCCGGAAGACCGTGGCCCGGGCGATCCGCAGGCGCCGAGCCCGGGCGTCCGCGACGAGCTCGGCGGCCGTGAAGTGGCCCGGCTGGTCCGCGATCAGGAGGGCCAGCGACCGGCGCGGCGCGGTCAGACGGTAGCCGGCTCGATCGAGCGCGGTAACGATCGGGGTCGAAGTTTCCACGGCGCCAGCCTATCACGAATGAGACAGCGTCTCAACAATCCGGTGGTACGCCCCACTCGACCGTGCCGGGCGTCCGTTTCGACCGCAGCGGCGGCGACGATCGCGCGATTCGGCCCCGGCGTCTGGCGGCCGCCGGGGGTGTCCGGTCTCCGGGCGCAGGTCCAAAGGGCCCGGGCCAATCGGGCCTGTCGGCACTGCCGTGGTGCCTGCGCCGGTCGCGATCCTAGGAGAGCGCCGGGTTGCCGCGCGCGCCGGGCCACCCACGAGGAGAACTCCGCTGACCAGCCGAACCGATGCCCCGACTCCAACCAGGCACGAGCGCCGCCTGGCCGACCGAGCGGCCCGTGCAACGAACCCGGCACGCCATGCCGCCAGCCCGGCGAGCCGCCGGATCTCGCCGATGATCCTGATCACCGCGACGGTGGGCCTGGTCGGCGTGGTGATGATCGGCGCGCTCCTGATGCTCCAGGGCACCGCTCCGAAGTCGGTGGACGTTGGAAGCCTGACGGCGCCCCTTTCCGAGGTGTCGAGCGACCTCGCGGATGGTCGGACGCTCGGCAAGGCCGACGCCCCCGTGACACTCGAGGTCTGGTCGGACTACCAGTGCCCGGCGTGCGAGCAGTTCGCGACGATGGTCGAGCCGACGCTCATCCGGACGTATGTCGCGAGCGGCACCCTCCGGATCGTCGATCACGACGCCGCATTCCAGGGGAGAAAGTCGTCGGCCTCCTACGATGAATCGGTGGAGGCCGGGGCCGCGGCGCGCTGTGCCGCCGCGCAGAACCTGTACTGGCCGTTCCACAACTGGCTGTTCGCCAACCAGGTCGGCGAGAACGAGGGCGCCTTCCGCGACGAGCGGATCCGCGCGATGGCGGTCGCGGCCGGCCTCGACGTCGCCGCATGGGATGCCTGCCGAGCGACGGGAACGGAGCAAGCCGCCGTCCGCGCCGAGACACAACAGGCCACGGCCCAGGGGGTCAACGCGACGCCGACCATGCTCCTCAACGGCCAGGTCATCGTCGGACTCCACAGTACGGCGGAGCTGGGCGCCCTGATCGAAGCGGCAGCCGCGGTGCCGTCGCCCTCGTGAGCGTCCTCACCCAGCGGTCTCCGGCCCGCCGCCTGTTCGGCGTTCACCCGGGGCTGATCCTCGCCGTCCTCGACGTCGTCGGCCTGGTCATCGCGAGCTACCTGTCGATCGTCGAGCTGGGCGGAGGGGCGCCGGTCTGCGGGCCGATCAAGGGCTGCGAGGAGGTCGCCCTCAGCCAGTACAGCCGGATCGGCGGCGTGCCGGTCGCGGTCTTCGGGGTCGGGCTTTCGCTGATCCTGCTGACGTGCGCCATCGCCTGGTGGAAGACGGACCTGTATGGCCTGCTCCTGGCTCATTACGGCCTCTCGCTCGCGGGCGTCATCTTCGAGGCGTATTTCCTCTATCTGCAGCTGTTCGTGATTCATGCCGTGTGCGTCTGGTGCACGTCGTACGGCCTGTCGCTGATCCTCCGCTTTGTCGTGGCGTTCATCGTCTGGTTGCGCCAGCCGCCACCGGAGCACGCCTCGAGCTAGGGGGCGGGCGATCGGCCGGAGACGAGCGTCGCGGCCAGGAGCCCCAGGGCGGCCAGCAGCGCGACGGCGAGCGCGACGGCGCCTGCGGCCGTCAGGAGATCGGCGCCAGCCGGGAGTCCGACCGTTGCGAGCGCTACGCCGCCGTTCCACAGCGACCAGCGTCGGGTCGCGGCCCTGCCGAGCCAGCGTCGCTGGATGGCGTGCCTGGCCTGGTCGCCGGGGCCGATCGCGGGAACGAGCTGGGTCCACGCTCCGACGAGGACCTGGCCGATCCAGCCCGCGACCAACGGCACCGCCAGGAGGTCGACGGACCAGGCGGTTGGGGACGCCCCGAGCCACAGCACGCGGCCAGCCCCGATCGCCACCGCCACGACCAGCCAGGCCGGGGCGGCCAGCAGGCTGAGGCCCGCGAAGCGATGCCAGCCGAGGTCCGAGGTCCATCTGCCGCGGTCGCGCTGGACGGCGGCTCCGTGCACGAGGAGCGCGATCGCACCAATGATTTCCAGCAGCGCGCCGGCGCGCGCCACCACGTCCCAGCCGGCGGCGAACCCGATGGCCACGATCGGGGCGCCGGTCATCAGGCCGGCCAGCGCGATCGAGGCGCTCGGACGAGGACGGATCCTCGAGCCGGCGACCGTAGGTGCCAGGTGGACGAGCGACGCCGCGACGACGAGGGTCACGAACCCGAAGACGTTGAGCCAGGCGTGCGCCGGCTTGAGCGCCGCCCACGCGCCGGCCACGGGCGGCCAGCCGGCGAGCATGGTCGTGGCCAGCAGGACGCCGATACCGACCTGACCGATGGCCACGCCATAGGCCAGGTGTACGAGCCGGAGCCGGAACCCGACGGTCGCCCTGAGGGGCGCGAAGGCCGCCCAGGCGAGCGCCAGGAGCCCGCCCAGGTAGGCGGCGCCGCCGATCGCTGCTAGCCCGCTCCGGCCGTCGGTCATGCCGACACCGGCCACGATCGTTCCGCCGGCGATCAGCCCGATGGCGCTGACGCGAAGACCGGGTGGGGCCGGGGCCACGCGGGCGAGCGCCGAGGTGAAGAAGGGCAGGATCGAGGCGATCGCGGTCCCGGCGGCTCCCGCCAGGGCGAGATGCAGCGGAAGCCAGACCGTCCCACCGAGCGCCAGCCGCGCCGCCGCCAGGGCAGCCAGGGCCAGCAGGACGGCGGCGGCGACGATGCCGCCCAGCGCGATCGTCCGATCGTCGCCTCGTCGAATCGGCACGGGTCGGGGTCGGGGCCCGGGCCCAGGGTCCGACCCGGCTGGAGGAGCCGGCCGCGCCGCGCCGGGGAGGACCGGATCGTTGGGGGGCATGGTCCCGCGGAGCTCAGCCGAGGCCGTTCCGGGCGACCTCGCTCAGGGCCGTCTCGCTCAGCTCCCGGCGCATCGCGTTCCGGGCACCACTGAACGCATCGTGGACGGCGCAACGACCGTCCAGCCCGCATGGGCCACCGCGCAGGATGCACGTCCGGTCGTCCGGGTCGGGCTCGGCGGCGCCGATGATGTCGAGCAGGCTGATGGTCGCGGCCGGCCGGGCCAGCCGGTAGCCGCCGGTTCGGCCTCGGTGGCCGACGACGAGGCCGGCCTTGACGAGGTCGGCCATGACCCGCGGCAGGAACCGCTCGGGGATCGACATCGCGGCGCTGACCGCGGGGACGCTCAGCCAGCCGTCCGGGGGTTCGCCCGCCAGGGCGAGCATCGCCCGAACCGCATAGTCGCCGCGCCGCGTGAGCTCCAGTCGCACGGGCCGAGTATGGCTCCAACCGGCTCAGGGGGCGGGGATCGACGACGGCGCGTATCCGGTCAGCTCGACGTACGCCTCGCCGCTCAGCGCAACGCCGGCGCGGGTCGCCTGCACGCGCTGCGACCCTTCCCAGTAGACGACGCCCGTCGTCGCCCTCGTGTCAAGCTCCTGGCCGGCGACGGTCGGGGTGAGGTCGATCTCGAGTCCCTCGCCCGGAATGGCGATCGCCCAGCCGGCCGGGTAGTCGGCGCCGCTCGTGGGGCTCGTCCAGCGGTTCGTCACCTTGACAGTGAACGCGTCGCGATCGAGGTGGCGGGCACGGCCGTCGGGTCCGACCAGCGTTCCGTAAATGAGCGGGTAGCTGCCGTCGGCATCGCGCACGAGCGACAGGGTCAGGTCCGTCCCATCGGCGAGATTGACCGCGAACCAGTCCCAACCTCCGCCTCCGACGGAGATGAAGTCGCCCCACTGATGGTCGAACCAGGCTTCGCCCTCGACCGCCAGCGGCGTCCCGTCCAGGGTCAGCGTGCCGGTGGCGGTCATCGCCGTCCGCGAGTAGTAGTACGAGCCGCCCGCGGGCCCGAAGTCGATCCAGCCGTCGTCGCCGTTGAGGGCGGGCGGCTTCGTCGACCGCAGCCGGAGATCCAGCCCCATGCCGCCTGGAGAGCCGGCGCGGGCCGCCTCATCGGGCGAGAGTGCCGCGGCCAGGTGATCCGTGCCGTTGCTCCCCGCCATCGTCCAGGCCGGCGCCACGGACGTTGCCGCCGCGGACGCGCCAATCGCGCCGAGGGCAAGGTCGAATCCGGACGGCGCCCCGTCCGGGCCTCGCGGCGACCGGTCCACCTGGGGTCCGGCCTCGAGGCGCTGGCTGTAGACGAACCGGTCGCCGGACTCGTCGGTCACCGCCAGGTGGGCGACCCAGGACGTCGGGAACGCGCCACGCTCGGCCCGGAAGATGACGTACTCGAACCCGAAGTGGCGGCCGTCGGCGGCGAGCAGGTGGCCCGTGTCATACCACCATTCGGTCAGTCGATCGTGCGGGCCGTCGTCACGCGGCAGTCCGATCGGGATCGGGTCCGCGGAGGGCGGCTGGGGAGGCGACGGGGCCGCGATCGACGGGCGCGGCGCCGTCGGATTCGCCAGGATCGGGCCGCCGCCCGAGGCGCACCCGCCGACCAGCGCGGCCACCCCGAGCCACGCCACCAGCGCCGTTCTTCGCGTCATCGGACCGCCGCCTCGACCTCGGCGTCCGAGGCCGGCAGGCGGGTTTCGACGAATCGCGCCAGGGCCGCCGGCATCCACCAGTTCCAGCGGCCGAGCAGGCGCATCGTGGCCGGCACCAGCAGCGCCCGGACGACCGTCGCGTCCAGGGCGATCGCGATCGCCATGCCAACGCCGAGCGCCTTGATCAGGACGATGTCGGCGAACGCGAACGAGCCGGCGACCACGACCACCACGAGCGCGGCCGAGGTCACGATTCGGCCACTCCGCTCCAGCCCTCGCGCCACGGCTTCAGGGTTGTCGCCGGTGCGGTCCCAGACCTCCTTGGTCCGCGACAGGATGAACACCTCGTAGTCCATGGACAACCCGAACAGGACGCAGAACAGGATCACCGGCTGCGTCGTCTCGACGAAGCCGAGGGGCTGGAAGCCGAGCAGGGCCGACAGGTTGCCGTCCTGGAAGATCCACACGAGCGCCCCGAAGCTGGCCACGATGGACAGCGTGTTCATGATCAGCGCCTTGGCCGGCAGGATCACCGAGCGCAGCAGGACGAAGAGCACCAGGTAGGTCGAGATCGCGATGAACAGCGCCGTCCGCGGGAAGTCGGCGCGGACCCGGGCCACGACGTCGGCGACGTCGGCGGCCCCGCCGCCGACCAGGACGGCCATCCCGGCCGGCGCGGCGAGCGGTCCGGTCGGGTCGCGCAGGGCCGCCACGAGATCCTTGCCCTCGTCACGGTTCGGTCCGTACGGCGTGTACAGGGTGAAGGCGGTGAGGTCGCCCCGGGTCGTGGCGGCCAATGCCGTCTGGACGTAGCGATCGCGCGGGCCGTTCGGGTCGCCGTACAGGAGGGTGTACTGGGCGAGGGTCAGCCTCGGATCCACGTCGACGAGGCCATCGACCCGGGTGACCCGCGGATCCGCCTGCAGCCGCCGGGAGTAGTCGTACAGGGCAGCCAGGTTGGCCGGCGCGGTCGCGCTGCCGTCCGTCCGGATCGCCAGCACGATCGGCGCGAACTCGCCCTCGCCGAACTCCGCCCGGAGCCGGTCGAATGCCGCGCGGGATGGCACGAAGGTCGGCAGGATGGACGAGTCCGGCGCGTTGAACCTGACGTGCAGGAAGGGCCACCCGAGCACCAGGATGCAGCCGAGCGTCGGAAGCAGCACCGCCACGGGATGGCGCATCACGCGCCGGGCGAGGTGGGCCCACGGCCCGTCCGAGCTGGATCGCGCTGAGACCCGCCGAATGGCGAGGCGATCGATGCGCGGCCCGAGGATCGTCAGGATGGCCGGCAGCAGGGTCAGGGCCGACGCCACGGCCAGGCCGACCACGATCGCCCCGGCGATGCCGACCGAGCGCAGGATCATGAACTCGAACAGGACCAGCCCGAGCAGGCCGAGCAGGACGGTCAGGCCGCTGAAGAAGACCGCGCGTCCGGCGGTCGCGACCGTGGCCCGAACCGCCTCCGAGACGCGATCGGGGCGATCCGGACGCAGCGCCAGCTCCTCGCGGAAGCGACTGGTCATCAGCAGGGAGTAGTCCACCCCGAGGCCGAGGCCCAGGAGTGTGGCGAGGTTCAGCACGAAGATGCTCATCGGGGTCAGCGACGCCACGATGAAGATCGCCGCCAGCGCGACGACCACGGCGGTGCCGCCGACCACGAGCGGTACCGCCGCCGCTACGACCGAGCCGAAGACCAGGAGCAGGGTCAGGGCAGCAAGCGGCAGCGAGATGATCTCGCTCCGGCGCAGGTCCGCCTCGGAGACCGTCTGGACGTCGCCGTAGAAGGCCGGGCCGCCGGCGAGCTCGACCTCGAGCCCGGGCGGTTGCCGGAGCCGCTCGCGCAGGATGGGCAGGGCGTCGGGTGAATCGTCGGCCGGGAGGTCGAGGAAGACGACGTCGTAGGCGGTTCGGCCATCCGCCGAGACCTGCCGTGGCGAGAGCACGTGCGAAGCCACGCGGGCGACGTGCGGCGCCGTCGCGATGTCGCGCACGGCGTCCGCGGCGGCAGCCTCGAACGCGGGGGTCCCCGCGCGGAGGGTCGTACTGCTGAGCACCACGACGAGGGCCGAGGGCGGAACCCCGAGCTCGGTCTCGAGCAGCGACTTCGCCCGGGCCGACTCGAGATCGTCGAGGATGAAGCCACCCGCGCTGAGCTGGCCGGTGACCCGGGGGGCGATCGGGATCGCGACCAGGAGCACGATCGCCCACGCGCCGACGACCCACCAGGCTCGTCGCACGACGAACCGGCCGAGTCGATCGAAGGAGGTCACGTCGGGATTTCGCCTCGGTCGGGGAGTCGGGTCGGAGATGGCCGCATCGTACCGGTCGAGCCGTCTCAGCACCTTCCGGGGCGGGGCCCATCTGCTAGCATCCGCGCGTGCAGCTCTTCCTGATCGCCTTCCAGCAGCCGATTCCGTTCGGCATCTCGGCGGTCCTGGTCATCACCATGATCTTCATCATCCAGCGCTCGGCGATGACGGCCGAAGGCGGGTCTCGATGGGTGCGCAGGATCACCAGCCCGAACGCGAAGTTCCTGTTCACCTTCCTGTTCATCGCCTGGGCTGTCGTGTTCGGGGTCGGCCTTCAGCTCGTGCCGCACGAAGGGGCGAACTCGCCGTACGGCGGGATCGGTCTGATCGCGCTGTTCACCGGGTTCTTCATCATGATGGGCTTCCTCTGGTCGGTGATCGGCGAGTAG
>JBGPIH010000050.1:0-19350 GCA_041484785.1 Candidatus Limnocylindria bacterium | reverse complement strand
TATTGGTCGCTTCGACGGTGCCCGCGACGGGCGGGTCGAGCCGAATCGATCCGGGAACGGACGCGGGATCGACCGGTCGGGCGAACGTGACGGTGAAGGCGGTATCGACCGACACCCGGCTGCCGACCTTGTCGGTGGCCGCCACGCTGCCGGTGGTCGCCTGGCGGGTCAGGAAGGCGGCTCGCGCCGGTTGGGCCATGGGCTGGCCGGTGCTGGCGAGGGCGCCTGCCTGGACGGAAACTGTGTAGTAGGCGCCGGGCGACCAGTACGCCTGGGGCGAGATGGTGAGGGTTCTGCCGGCTGGATCCCACGCCAGGCTGACCGGCGTGGGCGGATCCACCGTCACTGCGGATGCAACGGAGCCAGGATTCATCGGCGTCGTGAACTCGATGGCGACCGGCACCGTCAGGTCATGACCCGTGACGACGGTCGTCCGGAAGGCCGCCTGCGTCAGCGGGACGATCGGCGTCGGCGGCCTGGCCGCGGTCGTCGCCGGCAGCCCGGCACCGATCACCCCCACACCGAGCAATCCAGCGACGGCGACGGCCAACCCCAGTCGCGAGACGACCGATCGTCGAAACAGCGCACCGACATAGACAGTGGCAAGGACCGGGACGGCCAGCAGCGCGACGGCGGCCTTGTGCAATAGACGACGCTCCTGGCTCGTTGCTTCTGGGGACAGCATCGAAGGGCGGGTCCCGGCCGACTCGGGGGGTCGGACTGGCGTGAGGGTAGCACCGGTTCTCGCGACCGGGCAACCGTGCCAGGCGGCAGGTCTCGATCAGGCACGGCCGGGAGTGGGCCTCCGGCCTGGCTTCGGGTCGGCGCCGGCGAGCGAGCCGGCGGGTCGAAAGTGGCCGTGGACGCCCAGGGCCAGGCCGCGTCGCTCGAGCAGGGTCAGGGCCGCCAGCACGCTGGCCACGGGCCATCCGGTGGTCGCCACGAGCTCGTCGACCGTCGCTCGACCCAGGACCAGCTCCCGTCCGATCCGTCCAGCCGCCTCACCGACGTCGGCAAGCGTCGCTGCCGCGCTGCTCGGGACACCCGGCTCGGCGAGGTGATCCGCGAGACCTAGGTCATCGATGAGCTGCGGGATCCCGGTGACGATCCGGGCGCCGGCCAGCGAGTACTCGCGCAGGAAGGAGAGGCAACCGGCAGAGGTCGGTGCACCGATCGGTCCGGGAACGATGAAGCAGTCACGTCCCTGCTCGAGCGCCCACGACGCCGTGATCAGCGCGCCGCTGCGGGCCGGAGCCTCGACCACGACGGTGGCGTCGGCAAGCCCGCTGATGACCCGGTTGCGGCGCGGGAACGTGCCGTGCGTGGGCCGGACATCGGGCGCCAGCTCGGAGATGATCGCGCCGCCCGCTCGCACGATCGATGCTGCGAGACGTTCGTGGATGCGTGGGTGCAGCTCGGCGTGGCCGGACCCGATGACCGCGATCGTCGTGCCGCCGGCGTGGATGGTCGCCGCGTGGGCGGCCCCGTCGATGCCGGTTGCCAGGCCGGACACGACGGTGGCGCCCACCGAGACCAGCGTCGAGGCGATCCTTGCGGCGAGCGCGCGACCCGGGTTGGTCGCTCGCCGGGTCCCCACGACGGCCACGGCCGCACGTGCCTGCAAGGCAGCGGGATTGCCGAGGACGAAGAGGACGTGCGGCGGCATGGCGATGCCAGCCAGACGGGTCGGATAGGCGGAATCGGCGACGGTCACGACGTCCAGGCCGAGCCCGTGGATCCGCTCGAGGGTCCGGGTTGCCTGTTGGGCCGCCTCCACGATCGCGTTCGCAACCGAGAGGGGCACCGGCCGGCGGGAGCTGCCCGAGCCGTCCGCCCGCTCCCCGGAACCGGGCGCGGCCAGCCGTCCGGACCCTCCGGGCGTCCCCGCCTCCCTGAGGATCGCTACGCCCGATCCGTACCGCTCGAGAAGGGCGCCGAACCCTACCGGCCCGAGCCCGTCGACGGAGGTCAGGACCGCCCAGGCATCCCGCTCGAGCATGCCGGTCGCGGCGATGGCCGGGTGACGCTCGCGGACCCGCCCAGGAGGACCCTCGGACGGCGTCGAATCAAGGGCGCCCATCGGCCCCGCGACACCTACGCCCAGCACGTCAGGACGCCTCAGCGGCGGCCAGCCGCAGGTCGGCTGGCCGGAACCAGGCCGCCTCGTCGAGGTGCGGCTCCGAGACCAACTCGTCTCCGGCCAGATCGGCGATCGTGCGAGCCACCCGAAGGAGTCGCTCCGTCCCTCGTCCGCTGGCTCGCTCGAGCTCGGCCAGCTGGACGACCCGCCGCTCGCTCGACCGGGACAGGCCGCAGGCCGCTCGGAGCAACCGGCCGGTGAGGCGGCCGTTCAGGAACCCCTGAGGCCGCCCGAGGGCGACGGCGCGCGCCGACGCGATCCGCGGCGCGACGACATCCGAGCCCTCGGGGTCCTGGCCTCCCACCAGCGCGAGCGGGGCGACGCGGGGCATGCTCACCCACAGGTCGATCCGATCTCGGAGTGGCCCGGACACCCGGCGCTGATATCGCTCCGGCTCTCGCCCGCGGCAGGCACAGCTCCGATCCGTCGTCCCCGCATAGCCGCACGGGCACGGGTTCATCGCCGCGACGAGCTGGAAGCGCGCCGGGAAGATCGTCGCCCGGCCGGCACGGGCGATCGCCACCCGACCCTCCTCGAGTGGCTGACGAAGCGCCTCGAGCACGTCTCGCCCGAACTCGGGCAACTCGTCGAGGAACAGCACCCCCTGGTCGGCGCGGGTGATCTCGCCCGGCGACAGCCGCGGGCCCCCGCCGACCATCGCCGCGTACGAGACCGTATGGTGCGGGGATCTGAATGGAGGCCGGCGCCGCAGCGCCTGGATCGGCCCTTCACCGGCCGCCGACGCGACCACGGTCGCCGCCAGTGCCGCGGCGTCGTCGAGCGGCGGCAGCAGGCCGGGGATCGTCCGCGCCAGCAGGGTCTTGCCGGAGCCCGGCGGCCCGATGAGCAGGAGACCATGACCGCCGGCGAGGGCGATCTCCAGGCCGCGTCGTGCCTCCGCCTGGCCTCGGACCTCGAGCAAGTCCGGGACGCGCGCGCCCTCCGGCTCGCTTGCTGGAAGTAGCAAGGCCCCCTCGATCGGACGCCCTGATGCCTCGACGAGCTCGATTCGCGGCGGTGATGCGACGAGCCGGCGTCGGTGACGAACCCGGACCAGCTCGACCGCCTCGCTCAGCGTCCACACGCCGAATACGTCGGCACCCTCGGCGAGGCCTGCTTCGTCGACCGCGGCGGTCGCCACGATGACCCGCCGGATGCCCCGCCGGACGAGCGCCGAAACCATCGGCAGGATGCCCGGCACCGGTCGAACCTCACCGCCGAGCGACAGCTCGCCGATCAGGGCGATTCGGCCCGGAGCCGCGTGAACCTGCTCGGATCCGAGCAGGATGCCCAGCGCCATCGCAAGGTCGAGCGACGCGCCCGCCTTGCGCAGATCCGCCGGCGCGAGGTTGACCGTGATCCGGCGAGGCGGATGGACGAAGCCCGCGTTGCGCAAGGCACCCCGAACACGCTCGCGCGCCTCCTGAAGCGCTGCGTCGGCGAGCCCGACGATCGTGAAACCCGGCAGCCCGGGGGCGACGTCGACTTCGACCCGAATCAGCCTGCCGTCGAGGCCGTGGAGCGTCGCGGAAGGGACGATGGCCAGCACGTCCGACAGGCTAGGCCGCGGCCCTCACCCGCCGGTCAACCGCCCCTCACCGCCGGCTCACCTGGCGCCAGGTACGTGCGGCTCGCTACGCGAAGAACGCGCTGATTGCGGCGGTGTCGTCGGAGAACGCCCAACGCTCGGCGATCTTGCCGTTCCGAATGTGATAGATCTCGGCGGTCCGGTAGTTGAGCGTCTTGCCGCCACGGGTGGCCGTGGCTTCCACCAGGGCGATCGTGTGGTCGTCGTTCGCGATGACATCGTGCAGGGTGCCTGTAATCGTGTAATCGGCCGCGCCGCCGCCGACCGGCGCCGCCCGCATGGCCGCCTTGCCGCGTCGCGGCTCAGCGCTACCGATCTCATGCCAGATCACGTCGTCGGCCAGGAAACCATCGAGCACTTGCATGTCGCCGCGGCTGAAGGCATCTGTCAGCTGACGGGCCAACACGGCGTTCGGATGCTCTGCCATCGTTCGTCCTCCTCGAGACCGACGTCCGTGCCGCCGCGTCATCAGCGGCGCAGCCAGACGAGCCAAGCGATCAGATTACTCCGCCAGCATGCGCCAGCGATGGAAACGCATCAGCCAGGGCATCCGCGAGGTCGGAGAAGACGTCCGTTGGGTCGTACGACTCCACCAACTCGTCCGGTGACGCGAGATCCCGCCAGACCCCGGTCGACCGATCGAGCACTCGCGCCGAGAGCTGACCGTCCCCGTCGATGATCAGCTTCTCCTCGTCATCGTCCACTATGGCGAACCCACCGAACTCCCCCGCGAGGGCCGCCGAGGCCTGGCCGAACTCCGCGAACAGCGTGGCTTCCGCATCAAGGGCCCGCTCCCGCCACAACAGCGCCAGGTCGTGCAGCGTGGCGGCCGCGACGTCGGGGCCCTCGTCCGCAACTGCCGGATATGCGCTGTCGAGCTTCTGGGCGAGCGCCTCGAACAGCTCCTCCGGGTTGTAGTACTCGATGATGTCATCCGACGTGCGCAGCGTTCGCCAGCTGCTTTCGTCTTCCTCGGGAACGACCTCGGCGAGGAACCGCCCGTCCCGCTGCAGCGCAAGGCGCTCGTCTGCGTCGTCCCGGAAGATGATGTCGCCGAGCTTCCGCGTGAACGGAGCCGCAGCCTCCTCGAATCGCTCGACCAGGCCGACCTCCACCGCCTCGCTCCGCCGCCGGTCCGAGACACGCCGTTCGGCAAACGTCTCGGCAAGCTGGCGCAGGCGCGGGCCGGCGTTGTCGTCGTCCGGGTTGGGAATGCTGGGGAACGCCGCCACCAGCCGCTCCGCCAGTTCAGCGAACAGGTCGCTCGGATCGTGGAAGTCGACGACGTCGATCGCCGTTTCGAGCGGCCGCCACGAGGACGGGGCGTCCGCGGAAACGACTTGTCCGGAGAAGGACCCGTCAGCCCGGAAGGAGAGCCGCTCGTCGTCGCCGTCCCGAATGACAAGGTCACCGCACTGGTCGGCGAAGCGCGCCGCTTCCTTCTGGAAGCCTTCGAGCAAGCGGGCTTCGACACCCTCGCTGCGCGTCGCGAACTGCTCGGCAAGGGCGTGCAGGCGCGAAGCGACGCCCTCGAGTGCCGCCTGTTCGGCAGGGGTTGCGGCTGCGGGTGGCTCCCACCCCTGCGGGTTGGCACGATCGTCGGCGTCCAGCCCGTCCGAACTGCGTGTGGGCGCCACGTGGATCTCGGCTGACGGCAGGACGTTCGGGACGGCCTGGTCGCGAAGCGCGTTGGCCGCGTCGCGATGTCGTCCGAGGTGATCGCCGCTCACAGCGGCATCATGATGCTCAGCGGTGCTGCCGCCAGGCGAACACGTCGACGACCACGATGTAGATCATGAGGCCGAGGAGGATGACCGCCGCCGGCACCGAGACGACTCCGGGCACCCCGGGCAGCGGGTCCACGATGGCGACGGCCGCCAGGAAGCCGAACAGGACCCCGAACGCGATGCCGCTGACCCGGCCGATGGTGTTCCCGCGCCAGGCGAGCCGTCCACCAAGCGCGATCACGAGGCCGAGGCCGATTGCCCAGAGGCGGACCTGTGCGAGCGCGTCAGCATCCGAGTCCTGTGCGGCGGCCTGGCTCGACGCGGCGGCCGCGGTCAGGAGGGCCGCACCGAGCCCAAGGTAGGAGCCGAGGGTCATCTGGATGGCTGCGGCGACCTTTGCGAGACGGGTCAGCTCGCCGGGGCGGGACGCCGCTGGCCTCGACGGCGTCGCTGGCTTCGCCGGGGTCCCGGGAGTCATGCGGCCCGCGGCGGCCTGCCGCTGCTGAAGCGACGGTTGCCAGACCGCGGGGGATGGGACGGCGGGTCGCGGCTGGCTCATACCGCCGGCTGTCGGCGACGAGGGAGGGCGAGGAGCCGCCGCGGCCGGTGCGCGGGTCTGTCCGCCGGCCGGGAAGCCCGGAGGAGGCGGCGGCGAGGACGGGGCGTTCATCTCAGGTGGCCGCCCCGCCGACAATCCCCGGATTGATCAATACCCGAAGCAGGCGCTGGGCCGCGGTGAGTGCCTCGTTTGCGGTGGCCGGATCCGTCGCCGTCGCCGCCTGCTGGGCCATCTTGAGCAGGACCTTCGCGACCCCCGGCTCGTTCAGTCCGGGATAGAGGAACTGGCCCGACCCATCGACGACCGAGCCGAGGTAGGTGAACGCTGCGACGAAACCGCTGACGCCGGGTGGCTCCGATCCGAACTGTCCGACGAAATCCCTGGCGAACTCGACGGCAGTCTTCATCCGTTCCGGGCTCTGCGGCGGCAAGTGCAGCAGGCTCGGCCCGAGGAGCTCACGAAGCGCTTCCTCTGGATCAGACGGAGCCGAGGCACCCGGCGGAGCCAAGCTCGCAGTCCCGCCGCCCGCCGGGCCGCTCGACGTCCCTGCGGCCCCGCCGCTCGGCGGTTGGATCATGGGAGGCTGGGCCGGGGGCTGCGCGGGAGGCTGGGCCGGCGGCTGGAGGACCGACGGCGGGGGCGTCGGGGGCGCGGGTGGTTCAGCCATGGGCGGCGGCGCGACAGCCGGCTGCGGCCCGGGTACCCAGAGGCCTGTGACGGGATCCTCGTGCACGGTCAGGGTGTGCTGGACCTGGCCCTGGGCGTTGAGGGTGGTCCGGGTCGTGTCGCCCGTGATCGGGTCGGTATGGAAGATCTCGGTGGAGACCGGTTGGCCCTGTGGGTTGAGGGTCGCGACGGTGTGGTCATCGGTGATGGGATCCGTGTGCTCGATCACGGTCTTGATCGGCTGGCCTTGGGGGTTGAGCGTCGTGACCGTGTTGTCGCCGCTGACGGGATCGGTGTGCTCGATCACGGTCTTGATCACCTGATCCTGTGGGTTGAAGGTCGTCAGGGTGCTGTCACCGCTGATTGGGTCGTCATGACGGATCTCGGTCGAGACCGGCTGGCCCTGGGGGTTGAGGGTCCTCAGGGTGATGTCGCCGCTGATCGGATCGGTGTGGTCGATCTCGGTCTTGACCGGCTGACCCTGTGGGTTGAGGACCGTGTGGGTGGTGTCGCCGCTGATCGGATCGGTGTGCCAGTTCTCGGTGACCACCGGCTGCCCCTCGGGGTTGAGCGTGGTCCGGGTCGTGTCACCGGTGATCGGGTCCTGGTGATCGATGTGCGTGCTGATCGGCTGGCCCTGCGGGTTCAGCTTCACGCGTGTCACGTCGCCGCTGATCGGATCAGTGTGCGTCGTGAAGGTCCGGACCGGCTGGCCCTGGGCATTGGTGACGCTGACGGTCACGTCACCGGTGATGGGATCGGCATGGGTAACCGTCGTCTGGATGGGGCTGCCCTGGGGGTTGAAGACCGTCACGGTGGAGTCACCGGAGATGGGATCGACATGGGTCGCCGCGGTCCTGACCGGCTGGCCCTGGGGGTTCAGCAGCGAGACCGTGCTGTCGCCGCTGATCGGGTCGGTGTGCTCGATCTGCGTGAGGACCGGCTGGCCATCGGCATTGAGGCGGGTGGTCGTCGTGTCCCCGCTGATGGGATCGACGTGGGTGATCAACGTGTTGATGGCCACGCCCTGGGGGTTGAGGGTGGTGACGGTGACGTCGCCCGACACCGGATCTGTGTGGGTGATCGTCGTCCGCTGGGGATTGCCCTGGGCGTCGGTCAGCGTCTCCGTGACGTCGGGGTTGGGGTCGTCGGACGGCACGCCCGGTTGCGCCCCCGGGACGACCGCGCCGCCCCAGTTCGGAACGAGTCCCAGCACATTGCCGATCACCCAGCCCGCCGCCAACACCGCCCCAAGCCCGCCCAACCCCAGCAGGACCAGGATGATGTCCGGGATGCCGCCCGAGTCGCCGCCCAAGCCTCCGCTATCCGAACCTCCCCCACCCGAGCCTCCCCCGCCCGAGGTGTCGCCCGTGGCCGCCGGCGCCGCCGGCTCCGACGCCTCGGCGGACGGAACCACGGCAGGGGCGCAGTCGAAGGAGGTGTTGTAGTCGTACGCGACCGTCCAGACCTGGGGCGCCGCGCCCTGCGCCGCGGCGGCAGCGCACACTTCTCGCGGAGTGCCGAATGGGCCGGCGTGAAAGTCGGACTGATAGCCATAAGTCCCACCAGATCCATCCGGGATCGTGTAGTGGCCATTCGCATCGGGCGGACCGTTGAGCAGGGTATAGAAGTCGTCCTTCACGCCGCCGCTGGTCGTCCCGTGCCCGATCGCGTGGACGACGTACTGCGGATGAGCGAACGGGGTATCCAGCGGATCGGCCCCGAGGGCACCGAACATCGAGCCCACGACCAGCAGGACGGTGACGGCACCGGCAGCGGCGAAGACGATCGAACGGCGATGTCCTCCGAGGCGCCGTCGGTGCAGGTGACCACGGGCCTCCGGACCAGCCGGGTCGGGGCCGGACGATCCATCGACGTCGTCGCGTACCGCGGGATGGTTCGGTTGCCGGCCGATCAAGACCACGCCTCCAGCTGGGCTTGCTGCCCCCACGCCCTGCAACGCCGTTGATCATCGCATCGACTCTGACGCTGTCAACCCGTCGCCGCGCGATCGGCCAATGTCGGGTGGCCACCAAGATCTGCGCATCGTGTTCAGCGTCGCCGCGGAACGGTGGAACAGACGTGCGCCGACTCGTCGAATGCCTTTGGGGGGACACCTTGAACCAGACTCGAAGCCGCCTACCGGGTGCGGTCTCCCAATCGATCGAACAGGTTGCGTGTCATCCGCACGACCCGCTCGTCGTATGGCGTCGCGGATCCCCGATAGGACCGATCGCCGAACTGATCGATCGCCCAGGACCACTGAAACGTCCCAGCAGAGAACACGGTCGCGCCTGAGTCCGCCGTATACATCGTCGCGGTGTGGACCGCCGGACTCGCGTAGCGACCCGTCAGTTGGTCCGGCCGGATGACCGCCTCCACCGGTCCCCGGGCGAGGATCAAGGTGTCCGGGTTCCCGAACTCTGGAAAGAACGTGTCGTACTCCTGGCCGATCAGGTTGACGAGCCGATCGCCATCGCGGAGGCCGGTGCCCTCGTAGAGCCAGTGATTCGCCCCGCGCACGATCCAATCGCCTGGCCGCCTGACGATGTGGCCATACATCTGGCCGATGAGCGGCGCCTCCGGGTCGTCGACCGGCCGTTCGCGCCACCGGCAGGTGGTCAATTGGGGATGGGTCGGCGCGAATGGATCGAGCTTGGCCGACTTGTAGCACGTCACACGCCGGGCCGGACCCAACAGTGAGGATTCGAGCCGCACCTGCCAGTAGATTTCGTTGGCGGACAGGAAGAGCACGTTCGTTCCGGCCCCGACAGCTCCTTCGAGCGCTGTCCTCATCGGGCGCGACCAGTACTCGTGATGACCGGCGCAGACAATGAGGCGTCGACCGGCAAGGACGCCCGGGTCGAGCTCGAGATCGACGTCCGCGGCATAGTCGACGTCGCGAGCCTCGCGCTCCTGCCAGCGGACGAACTGGAGCTCCCAGCGCTGCTGGTAGCCGGCGCCCCGGTGCGAGGCGTACGGGCGATCGAAGCTCACCTGCACGGCTCGCCGGCCGCTCGAGATCTCGGGTGAGTCGGCCATGCTCGCGTCGTACAGGTTTGCTCCGCCCCAGGTGTTGTACGCCTGCCAGGTGATCGCGGCACTGACGAACAGCACTGGCGCCGGGGCGCCCGATCCGCGTTTCACAATGAATGGGGCGTAGCCAGGATTCCCCGCGCTCGGGCGCAGGACCGCCGTGTACATCCCAGTCGGCCAGTCGGCAGGGATCTCGAGCTCGAGCGACGCATCCCACGCAGCCTCGGCGCGACCCGTGGTCGGATCTCGCTGCGGACCAGTGCCCGCCCGGCCGGGGAGGTCTCGGTCAATGCGAACGAGCCGCCCACCGTGCCCCCCATACCAGCCGAGGCGATACCACTCGATGTCGAATGCGACCGGAGTGTCGACATGGACCGACAGTCGATCGCCAGGCGCGGCGGACGCCCGGCTCACATATCCGCCGATGGCGGGCGGCAGGTCGCGGATCGACCAGCGATCCGTCCCGCGCAGGGTGTTCTCGCGCCGAATGGCATTGTCACGTGGAACCCACGTCGCGGTTGGCGCCTGCGATGGAGGCGAAACGTGCGGGCCTATCGACCGCGGTTTGGGCTTGACCGGCGGCTGTAACGAGCCGCAGGCAGCGATGCCGAGCGCCCCGATCCCGGCGAGCCCGACGCGACCTGAGGTGATGAGGAATTCCCGGCGGTTCAGTGCGGTCTCCCTGCCATGTTGATCTGGGCGAGGACGGCTTGGAATTCAGGCGGCGTCAGGCTGCGACGCCCGGGGTCTCTGCGAGCGTGCTCTCGGTCGAGGCCACGGCTTCGCCCGGGGCGACGGCCCGGCACACGTCGTCACGACGGTTTGATCGTGACGACCGTCGAGAGCGGGCGAGCCGCTTCCCCACCAATCAGGTAGCCCACTCCGGCCACAACTACCCCGGCGGCGTCCGACATCGGCTGCGGCAGCCGAGCGACGGTTCGGACGCCCAAGGTCGTGGGGTCGATCGCGAGGATCGAGTCGAGCGCCCGGCCGGCATGTCGACCGCCAGCGACAAGGATCGAGCCGCCAATCGTCAATGCGGTGGCGTGGGACAGGACCATCGGCAATCGAGCGGCTACCACTGCGGTGCCGGCCGCCACGTCAACGGCCTGGATTGCGCTGCTCTCTCCGTTCGATGCCACGCCGCCGATGACGAACACGGTGCCGCCGACCGCGGCGACGGTCGCATACCGCACGGCGACAGGCAACCGGGCGATGAGCCGGAAATGGACGCCGTCGCTCGTCGCCAGGACCCGCGAATCCGCCCGACCGCCTGCACCACCGCCGACGACGATCGCCTCCGACCCGACAACCACGGCCCCGAGATCGGCACGAGGTACCGGGAGCCGACCCTGGAGCGTGCTCGTCCTGCCGGCGACAAGCTGCTGTACCCAGGCGTCCTGACTGGTTGCGCCGCCACCGAGGACGAGCATCGACTGGCCGAGGGTCACGCCTGCCGCGTCGTGGACGCGATACCGAAGACGGCCAACGGTCGCGATCGGTCCGCCGGAGATCGGGATCCGAACGACGGCATCAGTGGTCCCGATGCCGGTCAGGCCGCCTGCCACGATGATGCTCGATCCAGCGGCGAAGGCGACGGCGCGGGTCACGGGTGTCGGAAGGCGGAGGCGGCTGGTTCGGACGAGCAGCTGGGTGGAGCTCGCTGCCGAGGGCCCGCCTTGACCGCCTGTCGACGTCGCGACCGGTGCGGCTGGTCCAGCCGAGAGCGCGACCGAGGTCGACCCAACGGCGACCGCCGGGTTCGCGGAAAGCACGGACCCCCAGCCGGCGGTGATGACGACCAGGCACACGATCGCCGCGAGCGGGCGCGACGCGCGCGCCATCGACCTTGAGCGTGGCACGGGCTAGAAGGTACCGACCGGCAGCGGGTCGACTCCGTCGGGATCGGACAGCTGCCCTGGCCCTCGTCCAGGCACTCCGGTCTGCCCGTACTGCCAGACGATTCGCATCGACTTCGGATCGATGACCACGACTCGCGCCCGGAAGTCGTCGTTGACAACGACCGTGCCGTCGGGCAGCGGGACGGCCAGGCTCGGGTGATTGAGTCGTCCGTTGCCGCTCGTCGGTGCGTAGCGCCAGAGGACGTGGCCCTGGGGCGTCAGCGCCACGACCGCCCCGATGCTGCTGTAGTCCGCGACGATCACGTTGCCATGAGCGTCGAGATGCGCGTCGGATGGGTAGTGGACCGGGACATGGATGTCGAAGATGACCTTCCCTGCCGCCGAGAGCCGGACGATGCGCGACCCACGGATCTCGGTGATGAGCAGGCCTCCGTCGGGCAGCGGGGTGTCTCCGTTCGGCGCGCCGTAGTCGAGCGGCGCGGCGGCAACGCAGACGCCCGTCTTCCCCCATTGCCGGACGATCCGCTTGGTCGGCGCGATCTCGATGACGCGGCAGTTCTTGATATCGGCGACGACGACGTCGCCGTTCGCGAGCGGGTAGGCGTCGTCGGGCGTGTTGAGATAGCCCGTGCCTCGCCCGGGGACCCCGTAGTGGCCGTACTGCCAGACCACCCTTCGGGTCGAGATATCGATTCGGTCGATGACGTGATGGCCCTCGTCGTTGGCGACGATCGTCTTCCCGTCAGGCGCGATGAAGGCGTCGTCGGCGGCGAAGCCCTGGCCCGGCGGAAGGCTGCCGGTCGTCGGGAAGCGCCACACCGGCCGGCCCGACGACGTCACCACGAGGAGTCGCCCATTGCCGCGATCCGCGATCAGGAGGCCGCCCGGAAAGCGGCCGACGGTCGCAGGCAACAGGCTCCCGGGCAAGGCAGCCGATGCATTCAGCTCGTCCCTTGGGGGCGCCGCGCGGCTCGGTGTCACGGGATCGGCGATTGGCACCGCCGGCGTTGTCCGGGCGGTTGAGGAGGGTGCTCGCGGAATCGTGGAAGCCGCGCAAGCCGCGAAGGCGATCGCGAACGCGGCGGCTGCGATCACGGGACGTCCCGCGGCGCGTAGCCTGACTCTCATCTGCATGGCCGCACCCTAGACCGCCGTTGGCGTCTCGGGTCCGACCCTGAACGAACCTTCACCGAAACTCAGTGTGCGTCACTTGGTGGGCGCAGACGAGAACCCCAGTGAGGGCGCGCCGACCACCGCGGCGAGCGGCTGGTGGCGATCGTCCCGCCGTCCGACGGGCAGATCACCTCGGAGTGGCCCTGATCGAACCCCGGACCGCGCCGCTCGCGTCCGCCGTGAGTGCCATCCGAAGCAGCCACGTCGAGCCGTTGCTCGCACTCCGGCAGGCGGCGAACAGCGCGTTGTTATCGGCGCCCTGGACCAGGCCGGCGCACGTGTTCCCGTCCGGCGCAGAGAGCGTGACGGTGGCACCGTCCAGGCGCAGTCGGCCGTCATCGGTCGGTCGGAATTGGAGGGCCAGCTTGTCGTTGCTCGACTGCAGCGTCGCGCTGAGCACGACCGAGCCGTCGTCCACCTGAGCGAGTTGGCCGGAAAGCGTATCTGAGAACGCCTGCGGTGGTCCCGGGGAAGGGGTCGGCGTGGCTGACGGCTGCGTGGACGTGACGATCGGACGATCGGCGTTTGCGACGGCGGCGAGTGTGCCACCCGATCCATTCCCGTTATTCGCGATTGCATTCCAGCCCGGCTGCAGCGGACCCTGCCAGGTCCAGTAGGCGCCCACGATGAGGGCGCTGGCCGCCAGTAAGGCCACGATTGGGTGACCTCGCTCGCCGGTCGGCGGCAGCGCCCGGACCCCGATGAGCGCCCCGACCAACACCGCGCTGGCCGCGTACACCACGATCGCCCAGGAGGTGCGGGCGTCGCTCCCGGTGCCCAGACCGTGGATGAGCGCGAGCACGAAGGCCACGAAGGCGAGGTAGTGGAAGCGGCGCCACCATGCGTACCCGATGTGTGGGCGGATCCATTCGCTGGCATAGACGGCCATCACGAGGTACGCGCCCACGATGCCCAGCGCGATCCAGAGCGGCCGATAGTGGCTGACGAATGGCACCAGCACTTCGGCCGGCGCGAAGCGGATGAACGGATCGAGCACCACGGCAACCGTGTGCAGGCCGATGAACACGAGTGCGAGGAGGGTGACGAAGCGATGGAGCTCGGTGGTGATGAACCGCGTCCAGCGCGGCGACCGCCACTTCAGGCTGACCGCCAACCCGATCGCGACCGAGGCAGTCAGCAGGCCGTAGGCCACGAAGCCGCCGGCCCGGGCAACCTCCCAGGTGAGGGCCGAGCCGGTCATGACTCCAACCATCGTCCGGCCCGTTGCTCGCTGCCGTCAGGCAGCAGGAAGAGGCCGGTCAGGCCGTGTCCAGCCAGAAACCGTGACCCGGCTTCCGGGCCGAGCAGGAAGGCTGCCTTGGCTGCGACCTCCGCCTGCGCGCACGTCGCCGCCGCCACGGAAACCGACCAGAGCGAGACCGTCGAAGACAAGCCCGTGCGGGGATCGATCAGGTGATGGCGCACGGAACCCGCCTGGAGCCAGCGCCGCCGAGCAATGCTCGAGGTCGCCAGCGCCCCTGAAGGGAGCGACACGGTCCGCGCTCCGTCCGGTGTCTCGATCGCGATCGTCCACGCGTCCAGGCCCGGCGGACGTCCGAGGACGGCCAGGTCGCCGCCCGCATCGACTGCCGCCGGACCATTGTCGCGAGCCGCCAGGTGCGCGATTGCGGCGTCCACTGCCATGCCCTTGGCCAGCCCGCCAAGATCGAGACCGACGCCGGGCGGCAACCGAACGGTGCGGCGCCCCCGATCGAGCTCGAGGCGACGCCAGCCACCGGTCGATGGAGGTGCGCCGCCCGGTCTTCGTGTCGGGGGCGCATCGATCAGCGACGCGAAGTCCCGATCGTAGCCAATCGCCTCGAGCGAGCGGAGCAGCGTCGGGTCGAACAGTCCATCGGTCGCCTCGGCCGCCCATCGAGCGGCCCACAGGACCTCGAAGAGGAATGCGCTCACGACCCGGGGCCTGCCGGCGGCCGCGTTCAGCCGGCTCAGCTCGCTTTGCGGATTGAAGCGGGTACAGATTGCATCCCACTCCCCGACCAGAGCCTTGACTCCCGCGGCCTCCTCGTTGCGATCGGCCGGCAGGAGCAGCGAGACGGCGGTGCCCATCGCCTCGAAGACATGCCGAGACATGCCGTCGGGTGTGACCAGGCCCTCGATCGCCGGGCCCGGTTCGGCCGGCGCAATCATGGCTCAGGAACCGCTGCTCGAGAGCATCGGTGCGCCGCCACCGACGAGCAGCGGCGGCTGCGCGACGGGCGGGAACCCCGCCTGGCCAGCCCCGGGTGCGTTGGCTGAGACCACGTCGCCTGGCCGGCCGAAGAAATCACCCGGGGCAAGCGTGGGGGCCGCGGTTGCGGTGGGGCGCGCGGCAATCTGCTTGCCCGCGCCCGTGTCATGCGCGGTGACGCCCACGATGTTGACGGCGGCCAATCCGAAGAACGCGCCGAAGGCGAGCACGGCCACCGCCGCCGCCCGGCGTCTGAGCCGGGTAAGGAACGTTCGCGGGTCCGCCGGCGGCGTCGTCTTCGGGGGAGGCACGGGCGGTCGCGGCATGCGATGGCCGTCTGCAATCTTCGTTTGCGAAGCGCGGGCTGGTTGCGTCGCTGTGCCCATGCCCGAACGGTAGCCAGCGTCCATTAGAAGACCATTGGAGCAGCCGGGCGCTTCCGGGCGCTACCATGTTCCGGTGATCCGGGCTGCGGCCAACGACCCGAGGCCCCGCGCAGGCGCACGCCGCCGGCCGTCCCTGCTGGTGGTCGAGGACCAGGCGGACCTCGCGACCATGCTTGGCCAGGTGCTGGATGAAGAGGGGTTCGCAACACGCGTGACCGGCGACGGCCGCCGTGCTCTCGAGGAGGCGGCGAGGCTGCCGCCGGACCTCGTCATCCTCGACGTGCTGCTGCCCGGGCTCGACGGCCTGGCCGTGTGCCGCGAGCTGCGCGCCCGCGGGATGCGGATGCCGGTGATCTTGCTCACCGCACGCGACGCCGTCCCCGACCGCGTGGCCGGGCTCGAGGCGGGCGCGGACGATTACGTCGCCAAGCCATTCGCCTTCGAGGAGCTCATCGCCCGAATCCGCGCTCACCTCCGGCGTCAAGGCGTGGCCGGTCCCCGGATGGAGGTCGCTGATCTCGTGCTCGAACCCAGTGCGCATCGAGCCAGCCGCGCGGGACAGCCGCTGGTCCTCTCGCCGACGGAATTTCGGCTGCTTGAAACGCTCATGCGCAACGCGGGCCAGGTGCTCTCGCGGGAGACGCTCCTCGAGCGCGTGTGGGGGTTCGACGCCGACCCGAGCTCGAACGTGGTCGACGTCTACGTCCACTACCTGCGCCGCAAGGTGGACCAGGGCTTCGGGCGACCGTTGATCCACACGATTCGCTCGCTCGGCTACACGCTCCGAGCCTGATGGCCGGAGATCCCGAGGCTGCGCTCTTCGGACGGCTCCGGCGCCGACTCGCGCTCGTCATCGCCCTCGTCATCGCGGCGATCCTCGCGCTCCTCGTCGGCGGGATCCTGCTCCTCATGGACCAGGTCCTGGTCGGCCAGCAGGCGGAAACCCTCCGTACGTCGGCACTCGCGAGCCAGGACGAGCTCCGCTTCGACGCGACTGGTGTCCGTCTGCGCACCGACCCCGACGAGGCCGGTACCCTCTTCCTCGTCTGGGGCCCGGGCGGCAAGCTCCTGTTCGCAAGCGAGCCTGCGAGCGCGAGCTCCTTCACCTCCGCGGCACAGGGTGCGCTGGGAGGGACGGGCGGCACCAGCCAGGTGACCGTGTCCGGGACGGGCGGCGGCTCGGTGTTCCTCGTGGCGAGCGAGCCTGTCCGATCCCTCACCTTCGTCGGGGTCATCCAGGCAGCCCGCAGCCTGAAGCCGATCCGCGAGGCTGAAGGCCAGGTCACGGTCCTGTTGCTCGCTGCGGCCGGCGCGGGAGTCGTCCTGGCCGCAGTCGCTGGCTGGTTCCTGGCCGGCCGATCGCTCGAACCCGTGCAAGCCGCGTTCCGCCGACAGCGCGAATTCACCGCAGACGCCTCACACGAGCTGCGCACTCCGCTCGCCGTCGTCGACGCCGGGATCCAGGTCCTCTCGCGACACCCGGACCGGTCCGTGGCGACGCAGGCCGGGACCCTTGCGGCGATGGGTGCGCAGACCGCCCGGATGAAACGGCTGGTGGCCGATCTGTTGACCCTCGCCGGGGCGGACGCAGGCCATGCCGCGCTGACCTATGACGAGGTGGACCTGGATGGGCTCGTGGATGCGACGGTCCGATCGTTCGAGCCGCTGGCGATCGAGCGTGCGGCCACGGTGCTCGTCGGGCGGCGGGAAGGCGGCACCGTCCGTGCGGACTCGGGTCGCCTCGCCCAGGCCCTCGGGGCTCTTGTCCATAACGCCATCGAGCACGGCGGGCCGGGGATCCACATCGAGGTCGGGGCATGGCGCGCCGAAGGGTCGGCGATCCTCGAGGTCCGCGACGACGGGCCGGGAATCCAGCCGCAGGAGAGGGAGCGTGTTGTCGAGCGGTTCGCGCGGGGCGAGTCTGCCCGATCGGGCAATGGGAGCGGACTCGGCCTGGCCATTGCCCGCTCCATCGCGGCCGCCCACGGCGGTCGGCTCGATCTCGATGCGGTCATGGCGGGAGCGGCCAGGCCGGGCCTCCGGGCACGGCTCGAGGTGCCGCTCCGCTAGGCCACCACGGCTGTACTCGACCGGCCTTCAGCCTGGATTCATCTGACCTGGCCAGACTTGGGTGACGGGGCGCACCCGTGCCTGGCGCTGCGTTGGGCTCGTGCGGGTCGCGACGGTCATGACGGCGGTGCAACGTGCTCATCCATGCGCCCGCGTAGGCGGGGCTCGGGAGTCCAGTCGCGAGGGCGTGACGGATTCGCGGTCGCCGCTTCGCGCGCCGCATCGGCACTGTCGCGCCAGGCTGGCCATGCTGGCACGGCGATTCCCGGTCTCGTGGCCGAGCGGATCGCGCCTGGACTTGCCGCCAGGATTGCGGACGACCTCAACGCTGTGGCCCTCGTGTCCGGCACGAACGGCAAGACGACGACCAGCCATCTTCTTGTCCACATCGTGGAGCGAGCCGGAATGCGGGTCGTGTCGAACCGTTCCGGGGCAAACCTCCATCAGGCACTGACGACGTCACTCGTGGCTGAAGCGGGACTCAATGGACGGCTTCGTCCACGAGACGCCGTCGGCGTGTTCGAGATCGACGAGGCGGCTCTCAGCTCCGTCACGGGTGCCGTCTCGGTCTCGCAGCTGATCCTGCTCAATCTGTTCAGGGACCAGCTTGACCGCTTCGGCGAGACGGACGCGATCATTCGCAGCTGGGAGAAGGTGTGCGCCGGTCTCCCCGTCACCGCCGTTGTCGTCTCCTGTGCCGACGACCCTCGACTGGCACACCTCGTATCGAAGCGATCGGGAGCCTCCATCGAGTTCGGTCTCAGCGAGCCGCCGGCCCGGTCGCCCGAGGTGTCCCTGACCCCTGACGCCACGAGGTGCCCCCGATGCGACGGGAGCCTCGCCTATCGCTGGAGGGGCGTCGGACATCTCGGCGGTTTCAGCTGCCGGGAATGCGGCTTCTGCCGACGTCAGCCGAGCGTCGGCGTCCGAGTGCTTGCGAGCCGCGGGGTCGATGGCCAGACACTCGCATTTCGTACCCCACTCCGCCCCGAGGAGCTGACAGTGGTCGTCCAGCTACCCGGTCTGTCCAATGCCTACAACGCCGCGGCAGCGGTGGCGGCGGCGATGTCCATCGGTATCGCGCCAGAGCAGGCGGTCGAAGCTCTCGCGGACGCGACTCCGGCCTTCGGACGCTACGAGGAGGTCGAGATTGACGGGCGTCGGGTCGTGCTGGCGCTCGGCAAGAATCCCGCCAGTCTGGCCGAGTTGGCCAGCATCGCCATGGAGTCGGGGATTTCGGCAGTCCTGCTTGCCTTCAACGATGACTTCGCCGACGGACGGGACGTGTCCTGGTACTGGGACGTCGACATCGATCCCCTGTTCGATGGGCGCCCGTATGGCATCTGCGGCACTCGAGCACCCGATTTCCTGCTGCGTCTGAAGTACGGCGCCGCCGCCGATGGGGCCAAGGGGGTTCCGCCAGGATTCGTCGGGATCGCCGAGGATCCGACCGCGGGATTGGACCGGCTCGTCGCAGCAACCCCGCCCGGGAACAGTGTCTTCGTGATTGCCACCTACACCGCCCTGCTCAGGCTCCGCCACGACCTCGTGGCACGAGCGCTCCTGCCTGAACATCCGCGGTGAGCCTGTCGCCAGTCCGCGGGCGGCTGCGGATCGTGCATCTGTTCCCGGACCTGCTCAACCTCTACGGCGACCGTGGCAATATCGCGTCGCTCGCCCAGCGGGCGCGCTGGCGAGGGTTTGAGGTCGACATCCGCCCGATCGACGCGACTGCTGCCGGCACTCCCATCGCCGCGGACATCATCTTCATCGGAGGCGGCCCGGACCACATGCAGATCGGAGTGGCCCGCGCCCTTGCGAAGATGGAAGGAGCGCTGGCGATCGCCATTTCCGACGGCGCAGCCTTGCTCGCGGTCTGTGGCGGCTTCCAGAACCTCGGAGACGGATATCGCTCGTCGCTGGTCGGCAACCTGCCGGGGCCCGGCCTGTTC
>JBGPIH010000049.1:0-19588 GCA_041484785.1 Candidatus Limnocylindria bacterium | reverse complement strand
GACGGACAGCTGCTCGTCCGTCAATGCCGCGAGGGCCTCGAACGGCGCCCACGCCTCGCGCTCTTCCTCGAGGAACTCCAGCGAATCGAGGTACATGGCCGCATGGTAGTCGCACACGGGTCGCGGCCTGGCGTTGGCGCGGAACGGCGGGCTACACTGGCCCATGCCCAGCCGCTTGTCGGTGGTCCGGTTGGCGCGATCGGTCGCGGGTCGTCCGGACCCCGAGACGCCGGCGGTCGCCGACGGTGTCGCCCGGTCCGTCGGCGTGATCTTCGTCCACGGCATCGGGAACCAGCCGGCGCGCGAGACCCTGCTGAACTGGGCCAACCCGATCGTGGAAGTGCTCACGGCATGGCGGCGCGAGTACGACGAGCGCACGACGCCCGATCAACCGATCGGCGAGGACCCCGTCGAGACGGCGGCCGTCGAGTACGAGGACGGCTGCGACGAGCGAGCGTGGGTTCGGATCGGGATTCCTCGCACGGACGACACCCATCCGGCGGCGAGCTGGCTGTTGACCGAGGCGTACTGGGCCGCACAGGTCCGAGCCCCGGCCTTCGGACAGGCACTGCGCTACCTCCAGAGCCACGTCGGGACGATCGTCAAGGGCATCGCGAATGGCTATGGACTTCGCGAGAAGGCCCGGGTGAAGCGCCTCGCGGCGATCGTGGCGGCGCAACCGAAACCGTGGGACGAGCGCGTGGCGCTGGAGATCGCCGATCTCGAACGCTCGGCTAGCGCTGGCTGGCGCTGGATCGACTGGCTGGACATGATCTGGCAATTCCGGCCGGTTCGGACCTGGCTGAGCTGGGTGGCGACAGCCATGAGCGTCGCTGCACTGGCGATCTACGCGCCATTGCGTGCCGTCCCGATCAAGGCGATCCGCGATCGGGCCGAGCTGGCCAGCCTGGACGCCCAGCTTGTCAGTGCGTTCGGCGACCTGCCGGTCCTGCTCGACGATCCAGTCCAGGCGGCGATCGTCCGCCAGCGCCTCGCCGACGCGATTCGCTGGGTCCGCGATCGGGGCTGCGAGGACGTGATCCTGATCGCCCACTCCGGCGGCGCGATCGTCAGCTACGGGACGCTCCTCGACGAGTCCTACCGGGACCTGCCCGTCACCAAGCTCGTGACCCTCGGCCAGGGGCTGGCGCTCGGATGGCGCCTCGAGCACACGACGGGTCCGTTCGTGGCCGGCAACCCGATCCGTGGCGACCTCGGGGCCGCCCGGCCCGGCCTACGCTGGGTGGACTTCTGGGCGTCGTACGACCCGGCCCCGGCCGGCGAGCTGACCGCCGTCGACGGTTGTCCGCTGGTCGCGGTGGAAACGGTCGTCGACGGCCGGCCGCCGTCGCCCATCCAGGTCGAGAGCCGGCCGGTCACCAACTTCATGCACATGGGCCTCGACCACGATGGGTACTGGAAGAACGACGAGGGATTCCTCGTCCCCCTGATCCGCCATCTCGACGATCCGCGCGGCGATGGCTCCGGATCGCGCTTCTTCACGTCGCGTCTCGGACGGGCCGTCCGGATCGAGCGGCGAAGGCGACGGGTCGGGTTGCTCCTCGGCTGGCGCTGGCTGTCGTTTGGGGCGGGAGTCCTGGCCGTCGCCCTGGCGCTGCTCCCGCCGGTGACGCCCGGCGTCTCGCTGGCGACGAGTGGCGACGCCGTGGCCACGGTCTGGTCGCGGATCCCGGGGCACGAGCTGGTCAGCGGCTCGATCGACGGATTCGGGGGGACGGTCGCGCTCGGGCTCGACGCGATCGGCCTGCACGGGATCAGCGCGTGGCTGGAATGGCTCGGTCCGTACGCGCTGGGCGCACTGGTGCCGATCCTTGCGGTGTTCGCGCTCTACTCGCGCGGCGTCGGGAGCTGGCAAGCCGCCGACGCGTCGGAACGCCAGCAGATCCGTCGCGAGCGCTTCGGGCCGGCCGGGCAGGCCTGGGCCCGATCGGAGGCCGTCCTCCTGGCGGGCGGGCAGCTCGGCCTGTTGATCGCCTCGAGCGGTGCGCAGATCGGCATCCTGGTCGGCTGGATCGTGGGGGTCGCCCTCGTTGCCCTGCTGGTCCGCCAGAGCTAGCGGGGAGGCGGCGGTCCGGGTGCTCCCGCCGGGTCGGCTCAGACCGCGACGGGCTCGCGATACTCCCCGAACACCTCGCGCAGGACCCGGCACTGCTCGCCGAGCGTCACGTAGGCCTCGGCGCAGCGCAGGAAGTGCGGCATCAGGTTGGTCTCGCTCGACTCGGGACGCGCGGCGTCCTCGCGCAATCCGCGGAGGGCCGCCTCGACGGCCGACGCATCGCGCTCGCGCCGCGTTCGCGACAGTCGCTCGAGTTGGCGCTCGATCGACCCGGGCGGCACGTCGAGGACCGGGATCGAGGTTCGTTCGGTTTCGTCGACGTAGGCGTTGATCCCCACGATGTGCCGCTCGCCCGCGTCGAACTCGCGCTGGTAGCGGTAGGCCGCGTCGGCGATCTCGCGCTGCGGATAGCCCTCGGTGATCGCCGCGACCATCCCGCCGCGCCGATCGATCTCGTCGAGGTAGCGCAGGACGGCGGCCTCCGTCTCGTTCGTGAGCGCCTCCACGAACCATGATCCACCCAGGGGGTCCACGGTCGCGTCAACCCCTGTCTCCTCGGCGATGATCTGCTGCTGACGAAGGGCGAGCAGGGCGGCCTCGGCGGTCGGGACCGCGAGCGCCTCGTCGTAGGCGTCGGTGTGCAGCGACTGGGTGCCGCCGAGGACGGCGGCCAGCGCCTGGAGCGCGACCCGGGTGAGGTTGTTGAGCGGCTGCTGCGGTGCCAGCGAGACCCCCGCCGTCTGGGTATGGAACCGCATCCAGGTCGACCGCTCGTTCTCGGCGCCGTAGCGCTCCGACATCAGGCGCCCCCAGATCCGCCGGGACGCCCGGAACTTCGCGATCTCCTCGAAGAAGTCGCTGTGGCTGTTGAAGAAGAACGAGAGCCGCGGCGCGAAGTCGTCGATCCGCAGGCCGCGGGCGAGGGCGCCCTCCACGTAGGCCATCCCGTCGGCGATGGTGAAGGCCAGCTCCTGGATCGCGGTCGAGCCGGCTTCGCGGATGTGGTAGCCGGAGATCGAGACCGTGTTCCAGCGCGGCAGCTCGCGCGTCCCGAACTCGATGGTGTCGGTGACCAGGCGCATCGACGGGGTCGGCGGGAAGAGGTACTCCTTCTGGGCGACGAACTCCTTGAGGATGTCGTTCTGGGTCGTCCCCTCGAGCCGGGCGCGCGGGATGCCCGCCTTCTCCGCGGCGGCGATGTACATCGCCCAGATCGGGGCGGCCGGCGAGTTGATCGTCATCGACGTGGAGATCCGGTCGAGCGGCAGGCCGGCCAGGAGGACCTCCATGTCGGCGAGGCTCGACACCGCCACGCCGCAGGTCCCGAATTCGCCTTCGGCCTCGGGATCGTCGGTGTCGTAGCCATAGAGGGTCGGCATGTCGTAGGCAATCGACAGTCCGGTTTGGCCAGCCGCGAGCAGCTGACGGAACCTGGCGTTGGTGTCCTCGGCGGCGCCGAAGCCGGCGAACATGCGCATCGTCCAGAGGCGGCCCCGGTAGCCGGTCGGGTGGATGCCCCGGGTGAAAGGCGGCTCTCCGGGGAAGCCAATGTCGGACAGCGGATCCGCCGGGGACGCCCACGGGCCGTACAGGCGCTCGATCGTCGTGTCTCCGATCGTCGAGAACCGCTCCCGGCGCTCCGGCGCCCGGTCGAGCGCGGGTTCGAGTCGCTCGGCTTGCCAGGCGCGTCGACGAGCGGCCCAGTCGTCGGCCGATCGGTCGGTCATGTGCGCGACTCTAGCAGTTGGGTGTGATGCCTGGTCAGTGGCCGCCGAAGGCGTCGACTGCGTCGGCGATCCGGGCGTCCGGCAGGTCGTTCGTGATGACCACGTTGACCATGTCCGGCTCGTCCGCCGGCCAGACCTCGACCGTCTGGAGACGTTCGCCGGTCTGCGTGTCGAGCCGATGCCCGGGCCGCCCCGCCAGGGTGACGGCGGTTCCGGCGATCAGCTCGGTTCGGTCCGCGGCGCTCGCCCCGGCCAGGTAGAACTCGGCCATCTCGTCGGCGGTCAAGCCGGGTGCGCTGAAGACGGCGAGGGCCGCCGCACGCTCGGCGCCGAAGGACCAGGTCCCGCCGGCGAAACGGATCTCGGTGATGCCGGCGGCGGCAAGCGAACCGAGCGTGGCCGGGGTGCAGTGGCGACCCGAGTCGAGGCGGCCCGGTGCCGCGCCGAGGTACGTGGCCGGGATGCGTGCCTCGAGCACCGGGTAGGCACCCGGCTGCGACCCGTCGGTCGTGCACGGGCCGCTCGGGTCGAACGACGACGCCGAGTTGCTCGAGCAGCCCGCGAGACCAAGGGCGATCGCGAGCAGGACGAGACCGGCGCGGGCGGATCGGGACACGAAGCCAGCGTAGCCGCAGCGCCACGAGAGCGTCATCGACGGCACCTTCCGCGCCCGTTGCACCACGGCACCTGGTACGGCCGTCCCAGTTCGTTGCGCCGGTGCGCCCGACCATCGAGTGCGTCCGGACCCGGACGAGCGTGCCATTGCCACGGCGCCGATTCGGCGCGTACCGTTCCTCTCACGCCGACCCGCGATCAGACCGGGAGACACCTGGGGTGTCGGTCACGGAACCAGGCACGGACGATCGAATTCGAGGCTGACTCGAGTCGATGGATCTCGGACCTGGATCACGAGCCGAGTAACTGGACATCGGCCAACAGGCCTGGTTGGACCGTCGGGGCGGCAGCACTCATCGCGGCATTCATCAGCGCCTTGATCGCCCTCCGGTATCGGAGGGCGATTGCGCGATTCTGCGGCTCAGCCAGCCGGGCCGGCGACCGGCGAGCGCACCGTCAGGCAGAGCGGCCGCGGCGCTCGCCGTTGGCGTGGACACGTCGAGGGACCCCACGTCGATCGAGGTCCGCCTGGATCACCCGCGCCGCCGAGACCAGGTCCGGGTCGTGGCTGACCGTCCCCGCCACCCAATCCAGGTATGACGGCTCGAAGGCCGCGATCTGACCGAGCGTGTGGCCGTGGAACTTGCCGAATTCGATCACCATCGCCTCCGCCTCGTGAAGGGCGGGAGCCGGGGGCCGCCGGAAGTGGCGCAGCCGGTCGCGGACGAGCGGTCCCGTGGGAGTGGAGGCACGGGGCGGCTCGCGGCGCACCGGATTGTTGCGCAGTGGTGGCTGGCCGGGCAGGGTCGTGCGCCGCGCGGCGTTCCCCAGCGCCTGGTTGCGCGCCCGATACGTGCCACTCATGTCCACGCGGCCGGTCACCGGTCGGGTGGGGCGCGGGGGTGGCGGGCCGCCGCGCCGCGCCGGCCGGCCGGCTTCGAAGGGAGGCGAGGCCTCTCGACCCGCACCGCGAGTGCTCCCACTACGCGTCGAGTCCCGGATGAGCGCGGCATAGGCGTCGTTGATCTCGGCCATCCGCCGGGTGGCGGCTCGTGAGGCGGCGGGGTCATCGCCGGTCAGGTCCGGGTGGTTCGTCCGCGCGAGGCGCCGCCACGCTGCCTTGATCTGGGCGGGCGATGCGCCGGCCTCTACGGAGAGAACGTCACGCGGGTCTCGTTTGACCATCCCTTGGAGTGTAGGGCACTCGGGACGACCGGCCCGCGCCCGGCTCCCGCCGGGCGATCCGGCCGTCGGACACTTGACAGCGTTGACCGGGTGCCGTCCCCTACGGAGATGGGAATCGCTCGCCGGATCGGGGTCGCAACGGCCATCGCCGCGACGCAGATCGGTCTCGCCTACCGCTTCGCGCTCGCCTACCGCCTACGTGCCGGGTCACCGCGCCGCAACCCGCCGCGCATCACGCCGGCGGACCTCGGGCTGGGGTTCGAGACGACCACCGTGTCGTCTGACGGGCTGGAGCTGCCGGCCTGGTTCATTCCGGCCCGGGACGGTGCGCCGGGTCCGGGTGTCGTACTGGTCCACGGATGGGAGTCCGCCCGCGACCGGACGCTGCCGATGGCGGTCTTCCTCCACGCGGCGGGGTTCCATTGCCTGGCCTTCGACGTTCGGGGGCACGGCGCCAACCCGGCGGAGCGGTTGCCACTCAGCGCCGGGGAATTCGGGCTGGACGCCGGCGCCGCCTTCGGGACCCTGATGGCCCGGCCCGAGGTCACGGTCGGGGCGATCTCCGGCCACTCCATGGGAGCGATCGGGGCGATCCTGGCCGGCGCCGCGGACCCGCGCGTCGCGGCAATCGTCGCCACGTCCAGCCCGGCGGACCCGTACCGCCTCACCCGCCAGACGTTCCGTCTCGCCCACCTGCCGATCCCCGATCCGATCGCCTACCCGCTTGCCTGGCTCACGACCCGGGTCTACCTGCGGCCCCGGGGACACCGCGTCCTGGCGATCAGCGCGACCGCCGCGATCGCGCGCTACCGCGGGCCGATCCTGCTCGCCCACGGCGATGACGACTCGGTCGTGCCATTCAATCACCTCGCTCGACTCGAGCGGGCCGTGCGCGCCTCCCGCGAGGGCGATCCCGCCGCGGCGCCGGTCGAAATCCTGCGTATCGGCGACGGCCAGCATTCGTGGCTCTACGAGAACCCGGAATATCGCCGTGCGGTCGCGCGCTTCCTGGCCAAGGCCTGCGGCGGACCGCTGGAACCCGAGCTCGCCGGGACGGTCGGCGCGGCCACGGTCGCCGAGCGAATCCCAGACGGGGAGATGCGGTTCGAGGCGATCGCCCAGACGCCCGGTGGCCTGCGGACGCTCGCCCAGGTGGCGCTCCCCGGCGCGCTCCGCGAACGGCCCGCGACCGGTCCGAGCGGGCCGAGGCGTCCACCGGCCGATGGCGCGGGTCCTATCGGCTCGGGCCCCGGTCCCCGGCCCGCAGACGCCGATCCTCCGTCGGCCGAGGCGGTCGCGGAAGCCGTGCACTTCGCGGTCGAGCCGTGAGCGGCGCACGGTGAGTGCCGAGGACCGCGATGCCGTCTGGCAGGCGATCGCGACGAAGCGCGCCGTCAGGGAGTTCACGTCCCAGCCGCTGGCGCCAGAGCACCTCGAACGGATCGTGCGTGCCGGCCGGCGCTCCGGGAGCAGCAAGAACCGGCAACGCTGGACCTTCATCGTGTGCCGGGATCGTGCCCACCTGCGAGAGCTCTCGGAGCTTGGGCCGTGGGCCGGGCATCTCGCCGGGGCGGCCGTCGCGATCGCGCTCGTGACGCCCGACCCGCGCGCGCCGGGCGCGCCGCTCTCGATCATGTTCGATCTTGGCCAGGCCGCCGAGAACATGATGCTGGCGGCCTGGGAGCTCGGGATCGGCAGCGTCCCGGCAACGGTCTACGAGCAGGAGCTGGGGCACCGGCTGCTGGGCTACCCGGCCGGCCAGCATTGCGAGTTCCTGCTCTCGTTCGGCTACCCGGCCGACCCCAGCTCGCTCACCCGACCGCCGACTCGTGGCGGCCGTCGAGCGCTCGACGAGGTGGTCCGCCAGGAGCGTTGGTAGCGGACTGTCCGGGGCCCTCCGGCGGGCTCCTATGCCCAGCGGAACGGGCTCCCTACGCCCAGCGGAACTTGCGCGCGGCGATGGTGAAGCAGACGACCAGCCAGGCCGCCAACACGAGGAAGCACGTCCACAGTGGCGCGAACGCGGCGCCGCCGACCATGACCTGGCGCAACGCGTCGGCCAGGTACGTGAGCGGGATGGCCCGGGCAACGACCTGCAGGAACTGGGGCATCTGGTCGATCTGGAAGAACGCCCCGGAGAGGAACATCATCGGGAACTGGATCATGCTGGTCATCCCGTTCGCCGAGTCCTCCGTGTTGGCGAAGGACGCGATCACGTAACCGAGCGACAGGAAGGTGACCGCGCCGAGCATCACGAACCCGGCCACGAGCAGCAGGTTGCCGGTGATCTGGACCCCGAAGGCGGCGGTCCCGACGACCACGATGATGACCGCCTGGGCGAGCGCGATGAGGAGCCGCATCAGGACGTTGCTGCCGACCAGCTGCCATCGCCGAAGCGGCGTCGCGGCCAGTCGCTTCAGGATCAGCTTCTCCCGGTCACCCACCAGCGGGATGGCGGCGAAGATCCCGACCTGCATGACCGACAGGCCCAGCATGCTCGGGACGAAGTAGCTGATCGCGTTCAGGTTCTCGGTCTGGAACGTCTGGCCATCGGGGACCACGAGCGGCGCCCGCCCACCCAGGTTGACCACGCCGAGGACGGTTCCGACCGCCTGGTAGACCTCGCCCACGAGTGCCGATCGGGACGGATCCGTGTAGACCGTGATCGAGGTCGGCGTTCCGCCGCCGGCGGCCGCGGTCGCGGCCAGGGTCTCGCCGTACCCCTTCGGGACCACGATGACGGCATCCACCTTGCCCACTTTCATCTGGTCGAGGGCGTCGTCGCGGGAGGTCTCGACGAGGGTCAAGCCGGACTGCGCCGCAAACCCGTCCCGCAGCTGGGCCGACGCCGGACTGCTGTCGGCGTCGGCCCAGCCCAGGGTCAGGCGCGAGCCACCGCCCTGGAAGATGAGCCCGAACATGACGATGAAGACGAGCGGGAAGGCGAGCGTCCAGAACAGGGCCGCCCGATCGCGAACGTAGCTCCGGATGTTGGCGAGGGTCAGCGTGAGGAGGGCGTGCATCCGGTCGGGCTCCTTCGGGTCAGTCGCGCAGCGCCCGACCGGTCAGGTCGAGGAACACGTCTTCGAGCGTCGCCCGGCGGACGCCCAGGTTCTGCGGCTCGAGGCCGCGCGCCTCCGTGAGGTCCAGCAGTGCGCCGATGGTGTCCGCCACGTCGCGCGTGTACAGCAGGGTCTCATCGGAATCGTGCTTGACCGTCGTGACCGCCGGGAGCCTCGACAGCTCCGCCTCGCTCAAGGCCTCGATGCGATCGAAATGCACCGCACGTTCGCGGAAGCGCTTCGAGATGAGCTCACCGACCGTGCCCATCTCCAGGATGTGGCCGTGATCCATGATCGCGAGGCGGTTGCACAGGATCTCCGCCTCATCCATGTAGTGCGTGGTCAGCAGGATCGTGCGGCCTGCCGCCTTGAGCGACCGGATCAGGTCCCAGAGCGATCGCCGCGCCGCGGGGTCGAGGCCGGTCGTGGGCTCGTCAAGGAAGATCAGCTCCGGGTCGTTGACCAGCGCGAGCGCGACCGCCAGGCGCTGGCGCTGGCCGCCCGACAGCTCGCGGGTCTGTGCGTTCCGCCGCTCGCCCAGCTCGAGGGCGTTGATCAGCTCCTCGGTCGGGCGAGGCCTGGCATAGAAGCTGCGGAAGAGATCGATCACCTCGACCACGGTCAGCTTCGGGTAGAGCGACGCCGTCTGGAGGCTGACCCCGATCCTCGGCTTGAGCGAATCGGCGCCGTTCGCGACATCGACACCGAGCACGGTCGCCTGACCGCCGTCGGGCGACCGAAGCCCCTCGAGGATCTCCACCGTGGTCGTCTTTCCGGCACCGTTCGGTCCGAGCAGGCCGAAGACCTCGCCGGCCATCACGTCGAAGTCGATGCCGTCCACGGCCTTGACGTCGCCGTAGCGCTTGATCAGTCCGCGAACGCTGATGACGGGCGCGGTGGTCACGGCCCCCTGGGTCTGCATGGCCGAATGGTGCCATGGAGGCCGAGCGCCTGTCCCGAGGGGGTGCCGCAGGCCCTCAGCCGGCGTCGTCCCCCTCCAACCCACCCGACCAGTCGATGTCGAGGGCGATCGAGCTGTCCGCGAGGGTCGCACCGGCCTCGGGCGCCGGGGCACCGAGCTCGAGGTAGGCGGCCATCGCGGCTTCGAGCCCGACGTCGTGGCCCGCTGCCTCCGACAGGAGCCACTTCTGCTCGAGCACGTCGCAGTACGCCTGGAGCGGATCCCGCAGCGGCCCGATGGCGGGCATCAGGCTGGCGACGGCCGGTCCCAGGACCTCGGCCAGCCAGCGCCCCACGGCCGTCTCGATCGCGACCGGCGTGCGCGCCGATGACTCCAGCCAGGCCTGGTATTCACGGATGTCGTTGAGCAGCAACCGGGCCTGGCCCTCCAGGGCGACCAGCCCCGTGAGCTTCTGTAGCTCGTGGCTGTGGAAGCGCCGGTTGGCGACGGCCACCCGGAGTCGGACGATCTCCGAGGTCGGCGACGTGGGCTCGAGGACGAGCTCGTCGATCGCGAAGCCGAGGTCGTTCAACCGCCGGATCCTGGCCCGGATGGCGTGCCGGTCGCCGGGTGACAGCTCGGGTTCCAGGTGCAGCTCGTCCCAGACGGCGCAGTACCGGGTTCGGACGGTCTCGGCCGCGGCCACGGCGTCCTCGAATCCCTCGTGGCGACCCTGCATCGCCGCCAGGTCGGCCAGCCCGAAGGCGACATTCTCGACCAGGATGTCGAGGTCGTACGCTCGCTGCCCGTCGGAGAGCGACGGGTGGATCTCGCTCGTCTCCGCGTCGACCAGGTAGGCCTGGATCTTGTCGCCATCGCGCCGGAACAGCGTGTTGGCCAGCGAGCAGTCGCCCCAGTAGACGCCGGCCCGGTGGAGGTCGACCAGGAGCGAGGCCATCGCGTCCAGCAGGCGATCGCGGTACGGCCCCGGTCCGAGCGGGAAGCGCATTAGGAGGCGTCGGTACTGGATGGAATAGGCCAGGTATTCGGTGATCAGGATGGCGCTGTCACGCTCCGGCACCGCTGCCAATCCGACGGCCAGGACGGCTGGCAGCGCGGCGTCCTCCAGGAGGCGCAGCACGTCGAACTCCGCGGTCGCGACGCCCAGCGGCTCCTCCTTGAGGGCGAAGGTCAGGCCGTCGACGACGATGAACCGGACGAGATGACGGGATGGCCCGACCGGCAGGTCGCGGAAGTTGAGCGAGGTCGAAGGCCAGTCCGCCAGCGGAGATTCCCAGGGCAGCTCGAGGAGCTTCGAGCCGCGATCGCGCAGCCGCAGCCGCGGGAAGCCGGCCGGACCGACGGTATCCGTCAGAGCTTCTTGCGGAGGTAGGCCGTCACCGTCGAGTCGTAGCCGAGCGACTCGTACATCTGGCGCGCCTCGGGTCGGTGGTGACCTGCGGTCAGCTCGATGAACGCGGCGCCGGCCTCCGCGCCGATCCGTTCGGCCTCGCCCATCAAGGCACGCCCGACGCCACGCTCGCGTGCACCGGCATCCACCACCAGGGCGAGGATGCGCAGGATCGAGTCGTCGTGCTCGAAGCGAGGCATCAGGTGCACCGCGATGAATCCCAGGATGGCCCCGTCGTGCTCGGCAATCACCACGCGCGAGGTGGGCGAGTCGAACTGGGTCAGCCGGTTCCGGATGTCGCTCGGCCCGGCCGGATATCCCTCGTCCGTGAAGAGCGCCGCGATGGCCGGAGCGTCCGCGGCGCCGGCTCGACGGAACGAGATCGCCGATGGATCGGTCATGTACGGATGGTACCCGGAGAGCGCCCCGCGAGGAGCCGGTGCGGCCCGTGCGGCGGGGCGTCGACGATGAGACGCTCCGGCCCGAAGGGTCCGTCCCGTTCGGCCGACGAGACGATTCCCGCGGCGCGCAGGGCGGCGGCGGCCGTGGCCGGCTCATCGGCTTCAAGCCAGGCAACCGTGGGACCCTCGCCGAGGCGGGCGAGCGAGGCGGCCAACCGCCCCTCGGTGTCTGGCTCGAGGATTGCCAGCGACCCCTCACCGGGAAGTACGCCCGTGGCCACCCGGCAGACGCACCCGAGGACCGCGCTGCGAGGCGCCGGTTGGAAGGCGTCCGGACTCAGGCCGAGCGCCTCCCCCAGCTCCGCCGCGGCCCGATCGAGCTCGACGGTCGCCCAGCCGATGGCCAGCGGCCGGGTACCCGCGACCCGCGCGGCCGGCGTCGCGCCGGCCGCCAGCAACGCGGCCTCAACCCGTTCACGCGGCGGCACGGCCATCGAGAGCCTCAAATCAGGAGGAGATCCGGGCATGGCTCGCCGACCCGCTCGAAGCCAAGGCCCCGGTAGAGCCGGATCGCTTCGCGGTTGTCCACGAAGACCCCCAGGTACGTCCAGGCACTCCCGTTCGCGACGGCATCGGCGGAGGCGGCCGAGGTCACGAGGCGAGCGAACCCACGACCGCGAGCCCAGGTGGCGGTCCCGATCGACGACAGGTAGCTGGCGCCGTCGAATGTCGCGCGACGGGCCACGGCGACGGGCCGGCCGTCCAGGCGGGCCAGGTAGTGGGTGAACGAGGACCGCCCGAGCGACGCCACGGTCTCGGCGATCACCCCCGGCCGGCGATCGGCACCGACGTCGAACGCATCGACCAGGACCTCCACGATCGACCGCGCCGCCCGCACGGCCGCCGCCCCGTCGATCCCGCCCAGCCGCTCGATCTCGACCCCCGGCGCCAACGGCGACGACGCCACCCGTCGGGTCGGCTCGGGATCGGACAGGACCATGACGCAGCCGGCCCCGGTATCGCGGAACCCGTTCGCGCTCAGCCGCATGTGGAGGTCCGCGGGCGAGTCGTGGAGCGGCGAGGTCCAGATGTGCGGCTGGCGTCCGAGCGAGGCGAAGAGCACGAGCACCTCGGTCAGCCGGCGGTCGAACGCGTGCGCCGCGGCCGGCCAGCGGACGGCGGCCAACCGGTTCCAGAACGGCTCGGGATCGAGCGGGTCGTGCAGCAGGATCGCGTCACCGAGGTCGCGCACGTCACGTCCCGGCGTCGCGTGAACCTGAGCTTCGTGGAGGGTCAGGCGGCGCATCGTGGCCGCATCGACGGTGGTCATGCTGGGCACACGATAGCCGGGGCCAAAACCGGGACGACCGACCGAACGTACTCTGCCCTGACACCCATCCCCAACCGACAAGGAGAACGTTCATGCGCCGTCGAGCCCTGGCCGTCCTGGCCGCCACCGCCATCCTGGTCCTCGCCGGCTGCTCGTCGAGCGCCGCCACGACGGCCCCCTCGGCGGCGGCACCCGCCCCATCCGTCGCCGCCGCGAGTGCGCCCGCGGCCGCTGGTGCCCCGTGCAGCCAGAGCTCCGACGCCGGCCAGGTCGCGGTTGCGATCAAGGGATTCAAATTTGGAAGTGGGAGCATCACGGCGAAGGTCGGCCAGGTCATCGCCTTCACCAACGGCGATTCCGCCCCGCACACGGCCACGCTCGACGATGGCTCGTGCTCGACCGGATCGATCAGTCCCAACGCTTCTGACGGACTCGTCTTCACCGTCGCCGGGACCTACGCCTTCCACTGCAAGATCCACTCGAGCATGCACGGCACGATCACGGTCAGCTAACGGCCGTTCGTTCGGCGATCGTCAGGCGCGCTCCGCCACGAACAGCGACGCGCCTGACGGCAGGTCGATCGAGCTGGGGACGGGCAGGCCGGCCTCGGCGAACCAGCCGAGGAACCGCTCGCGCGTGGCCAGCGAGGTGCCCTGGTAGAGCTCGTCGAGCTGCACGCCCGCGATCAACTCGCCCTGGCGCGTCCTGAACTCGTCGAGGCCCGACGGCAGGGCCCACTCCAGGACGACCAGCCGTCCGGCGCCGCGGACCGCCGACCAGGCCGCCCGCACCGCGGCCGGCGAGTCGGCCAGCTGGTGCAGGGCGTACTGGAAATAGGCCAGGTCGTGCTCGCCGGCGGGGCCGGGCCGGCTGACGTCGCCGATGAGACTGTCAAACCGGTCGTCGAAGTGCATCCCGGGCCGATTGTCGCATGGCGATCGGGCCTGCCGCCCGTCGCCGCCCGGTCACCGCTACCGTTAGCGCGACCGCTGCAACGATTCCCGTGGATCCATGGTTCTGGATGAAGATGGACAACGACGACACGCTCACCGCGGCGCTCGCCAGGGACCTCGACGACTCCTTCGAGGCGCTCGTCCTGGCCCACCAGGACCGGCTCTACTCGATCGCCATGCGCATGCTGGGGGATCCGCGCGACGCCGAGGAGGCGGCCCAGGACGCGATGGTTCGCGCCTATCGCGCGCTGGCCGAGTACGAGCCAGGGCGAATCCGCGAGCTACGTCTCCGGCCGTGGCTGGCGACCATCGTGCTCAACCTGTGCCGGTCGCGGGCGGGTCGCCGCGCCGCGCGGGCGGCCGTCGTCCGGCCCGCGCTGTCGCTCGATGCCGCGGAGCCCGGGACCCTCGAGCCACGGGCCGACGAAGCATCCGGCCCCGCCGCGGCCGTCCTAAGGCGCGACGCCCGGGAGACCTGGGCCCACCTGCTGATCGCGCTGCCGTTGGCCTACCGGACGGCCGTCGTGCTCCGCCACGTCGACGGCCTGAGCTATCCCGAGGTCGCCGCCGTTCTCGGTCGACCGGAGGGCACGATCAAGGCACAGGTCCATCGGGGCCTCGCCCTGTTGCGCACGGCGTTCGAGGCTGCCCAGCAGCACGAGCGCGAGGAGATGACCGCATGACCGTCAACGACCGGGACGTGGAGACTGCCATGGCCGACCTGCTGACCACTGCCCCGCCGACCCTGGCGTCCGGGGTCCTGGTCGAGCTCGGGCTGGCCGATCGCTACGCCCGCTTCGACTCTCCCATCGGACCGCTGGTCGTCGCCTGGAACGGGCTCGGCGTCTCGGCCGTGGAAGCCGCTCCCGACGACGGCGCCTTCGAGGCCGCGCATCGGGCACGGACGGGCCGTCGGGCCATCCACGCCGACCGCCTGCCGGACGGGCTGGCGCGGGCGATCGGTCGACGCCTTGTCGGCGACCGACGAGCCCGGATCGACCTCGACCTGCGTGGTCACTCGGACTTCGAGCGCGATGTCTGGCAGAAGGCGCTGGAAATCCCACGTGGTGAGGTCCGGCCGTACGGCTGGATCGCCGCGGAGATCGGGCGACCCAGGGCGGTCCGGGCCGTCGGCACGGCGCTCGGGCACAATCCCGTGCCGCTGATCGTGCCCTGCCACCGGGTCGTCCGGACGGACGGGACGATCGGCCAGTACTCGCTCGGCGGACCCGCCAACAAACGGACGATCCTGGCGGCGGAAGGGTTGGATCCGGAGGCGATGGAGCAGGCCGCCAGGACCGGGATGCGCTACCTGGGCTCGGACACGACCCACGTCGTCTGCCTCCCCACGTGCTACCACGCGAAGCGCATCACCGCCGCCCACCGGGTGCCGTTCCGGTCGCTCACCGCGGCCGCCGGTGCGGGCTACCGGCCTTGCCGGGACTGCCGGCCGGCGTCGGGAGCCATGGCCGCCTGAACGAGTCCAGCCACTGGACGGCACGACCGATCGCCGCATACACTCCGACCTTGGACCATTCACCTATGCCAACAGCGCCCACCCCGGTCGCTGCACCGCCACCGCCGATCTGGATCGGCTTGCTGATCCTGTATGTCGTGTGGGGCTCGACCTACCTCGGGATCGCGATCGCCGTCGACACGATTCCACCGTTCGTGATGGCGGCGATCCGTTTCCTGATCGCCGGATTCGTGCTCATCGGATGGTCGGTCGCACGCGGCGGCCGCTCGATCGCGCTTCCGACACGGCGCGAGTGGCGCGACAGCGCGATCGTCGGCGCGCTGCTGCTCGGCGGCGGGATGGGCATGGTCGCGTTCGGTGAGCGGACCGTGCCGTCGGGGATCACCGCCCTGCTCGTTGCGATGATGCCGGTCTGGGTGGCCATCCTGGGGCGGATCTTCCTGGGCCAGCGCCTGCCGCGCCTGGCGGTGGTCGGCATCGTCGTCGGATTCGGCGGCGTGGCGATCCTGATCGGCCCGTCCGCGATCGGCGGGCCCGGCGCCCTCGATGCGCTCGGCCTGGCGGCCATCATCGTCTCGCCGATCTCGTGGTCGAGCGGGTCGCTGTTTGCGTCGCACCGCGCGGTCCTGCCCAGCCGACCGTTGCTGGCGACGGGAATCCAGATGGTCTGCGGCGGAGCCGTCCTCGCGGCGATGAGCCTCGTGAGCGGCGAGCTCTCGGGGCTGCATCTCGAGGCCGTCTCGACGGCCTCGCTCGGCGCACTCGCCTACCTCACCGTGATCGGCAGCCTCCTGGCGTTCACCGCCTACGGCTGGCTCCTGCGCGTGGCGCCACTCCCGTTGATCGCCACCTATGCGTACGTCAACCCGGTGGTTGCCGTCGTCCTGGGCGCGCTCGTCCGCCACGAGCCGATCGATCCGCGGACCCTGGTCGCCGGTGTGGTCATCGTCGTTGCCGTTGCCCTGATCGTGACCGCTCGAGGCCGGATGCACGCACCGAGAGGCGCCCAGGCCACGGAGCCGGCCGCACCGCCGACGGGCTCGGGGGCGGTCCCCGCCATCACGCGCTGAGCGAGCCCGGCCTCAGGTCTCCGCGAGCACCGTCCGGGCGACGCGCCTGGCGAGGACCATGATCGTGACCATCGGGTTCACGCCGATCCCCGTCGGAAACAGCGAGCCGTCAGCGACATAGAGCCCGACGACCGGCGCGTCTCCCACGGCGCTGGCGCGGATCCGGCCCCACGGATCGCACGGATGCGTCCGCGGATCGGCGCCCATCCGCACCGACCCCATCTGGTGGGCCGAGAAGACCGCCCCGCGGTTCGGCCCGAAGTCGAAGGCGGCGAGGTCTGCCTCGAACCGGGCGAAGGCGGCGCCGCCCGCTGGACCGCCCCGGCCGTCCGGGCGAAACCAGGCGGGTGGCGTCCCGGCGGCGACGGCCTCCACTGCGCCGGCGGCCCGCGCCAGGCGCGCCATCGACACCAGGCCGTGGCGCAGCGTGGCGATGCCGCGTCGGTCCAGGCGGTAGTCGATCCGCACCCGCCCGGATGCCGTGATCGTCGTTCGACCCGAGCCTCCGTCGCGGGTGATCGCGATGAGCGGCGCAAGGCGCGCGGCCCCCGCCATGAGCTCGGCGTGGATGTTCGTGCCCTCCCACGGCAGCGCCAGCGCGACCAGGCCCGGATGGCCCGGCGCCGCTTCGATCACGTAGCCGTTCCGGCCCGCCTCGGGTTCGACGAACTGCAGGGTGCGGGCGCCCTGCATGGTCCCTCGCCACATCTCGATCGACTCGTCGAAGCGTCCGGCCACCACGGCAACCGGATGGAGCCGCAGGTGGCGCCCGATGGCCGGGTGCTCCAGGCCGGAGCGCTGCAGGATCGCGGGCGTCCGCAGGGCGCCGGCGGCCAGGACGACCGTTCGCGCCCGAACGACGAGCGGGCGCGCCTCGCGCTCGCCGGCCACCTCGGCCTCCACACCGACGACGCGACCCGCCTCGACGAGGACGCGGTCGACCCCGGCGTTCGCCACGATGCGAGCGCCGCCGGCGGCCGCGTCCGCCAGGTGGGCGCGGATCCCCGAGCGCTTGGTACCACGCCGGCAACCGAACGGGCAGCTCCCACAGTCGCCGCAGTCGCTCGCGTTCCGCCGGGTCGGGGCGGCCTCCCAGCCGAGCTCGCGCGCGCCGCGCAGGATGACGGCGTCCTTGGGCGGAATGTGCGTCGCTTGCGCGACGCCGAGCTCCCGCTCGATCGCCCCGACGTCACTCGCCCAGGTCGCCCCGGTCAGGTCCTCGATCCCGTGCTCGCGCTCCCACTCGCTGCGCACCGACTCGGTGGCCGGGATGCAGGTCGTCCAGTTGACCAGGGTGCCCCCGCCGACCCCCGTCCCGGCCAGCATCGTCACCGACCCATCCCAGGTCGTGAGCAGGCCGTGGTTCAGGTAGAGCCGGTCGAACGCGCTGAGCTCGTCGCGCGGCATCGACGCCTCATCGACGAAGGGCCCGGCCTCGAGGACCACGACCGACCGGCCGGCAGACGCCAGGGACGCCGCGATCACGCCGCCACCGGCGCCGGCGCCGGCGACGACCACGTCGGCCTCCATGATCGCCGGCCCGTGGCCAACGTCTCCGGCGGGTGGCAACACGACGGGCTGGATCGCGCATCGGTCGGGCGTCACCGGCGGATCGTCCGGCCGGTAGCCCATCCCGACCAGGCGCGGGTTCGGAGCATCGGCCCCGGGGTCCGCGTAGGCCAGGAAGGTGAGCAGCTTGCGCAAGGCCGCGAAGGCCGACCGGCGCGTCCCGAGCCGGGCATTGGCCCAACCCAGCAGGTAGCGCTCACGAGCCGGGGGCGACATGGCCAGGAACGAGCGCGGTCGACCGGCCAGGAGCAGGTTCGCGGCCCCCGAGCCCATCAGCCGAAGCGCGAGACGGAGCTGGCGGACCTGGGACGGATCGGCGGACGCGGTCAGGGCCGCGCCGGCCAGCCTCGCCCGGCGCGGCGCGTCGCCCGGAACGAAGGTCTCCGCGAGCGCCGCCAGCATGGCCAGATCGGTCTCGGTCCAGCCGCCCGGCCGGTCATCGTCGCTCACGGCATGTCCTTCCACTGACAAGCGCCTTTCGATGCGTAGACTCGGACTCTACGATGTCGCACCGACCCCCCCTCCCCCCTCATGAGGTAGCACCGAATGACCGACGTAGTGCTGACCGCGGGCGTCCGATGACAGGCCCGAAGCCCCAGACCATGGGGCAGCAGTTCGGCCGACGCTCCTGGGCCGAACCATGGAAGATCAAGATGGTCGAGCCACTCCGAATGATCAGCCGGGAGGAGCGCGAGCGCGCGCTCGTCGAGGCCGGCTTCAACACGTTCCTGCTCCGCTCGGACGACGTCTACATCGACTTGCTCACGGACAGCGGCACCTCCGCGATGAGCGACCGCCAGTGGGCCGGGATGATGCTCGGCGACGAGGCCTACGCGGGCAGCCGCAACTTCTACCACCTCGAGGATGCGGTCCGGCGCCGCTACGCCTTCGGCCACGTCCTGCCGACCCACCAGGGGCGCGGCGCCGAGCACCTCATCAGCCAGGTCGCGATCAAGCCCGGCCAGTTCGTGCCCGGCAACATGTACTTCACCACGACCCGTCTCCACCAGGAGCTGGCCGGCGGCCACTTCGTCGACGTGATCATCGACGAAGCCCACGACCCGGAGGAGCTGCACCCGTTCAAGGGCAACGTGGACCTCGACAAGCTCGGAGCGCTGGTCGAGCATGTCGGCGCCGGACAGATCGCCTACGTCAGCCTGGCCGGGACCGTGAACATGGCGGGCGGCCAACCTGTCAGCATGGCCAACGTCCGGGCCGTCCGCGAGCTGTGCACCCGCCACGGGATCCGGCTCTTCCTCGACGCCACTCGCCTGGTCGAGAACGCGTTCTTCATCCAGGAGCGGGAGCCCGGCTTCGCCGAGCGGTCGATCGCCGAGATCGTGCTCGAGTTCTGCTCGTACGCCGACGGCGCCTGGATGAGCGCCAAGAAGGACAACCTCGTCAACATCGGGGGCTGGCTGGCGGTCAACGAGGACGAGCTGTTCGAGGAGCTGCGCAACCTCGTCATCGTCTACGAGGGCCTCCACACGTACGGTGGCCTGGCCGGGCGGGACATGGAAGCGCTCGCGATCGGGATCGAGGAATCCGTCCAGGACGATCACGTCCGAAGCCGGATCGGCCAGGTCCGCTATCTCGGCGAGCTGCTGACCGACTGGGGGATCCCGATCGTCCAGCCCGTCGGCGGTCACGCGGTCTTCCTCGATGCACGGCGCTTCTATCCGCACATCCCCCAGGACGAGTTCCCGGCCCAGACGCTCGCCGCGGAGCTCTATCTCGACTCCGGGATCCGCTCGATGGAGCGCGGCATCGTCAGCGCCGGTCGCGACCCGAAGACCGGCGATCACAACCG
>JBGPIH010000048.1:0-19668 GCA_041484785.1 Candidatus Limnocylindria bacterium | reverse complement strand
GTCGCGCACCCAGGGCGGCATCGGCTCCCGCGGGCCGGGCGAGAGCCAGCTCGAGACGGACCGCCGGATCATTCGCGACCGGATCAAGAAGATGAAGGAGCGGGTCGACGACGTCCGCCGGGCGCGCGCGACGGCTGCGCGGGGCCGGGACCGGCGCCTGGTGCCGACGGTCGGCATCGTCGGCTACACGAACTCCGGGAAGTCGACGCTGCTCAACTCCCTCGTCGGCAGCGAGGTGACGCTCGCCGAGGACAAGCTCTTCGCCACGCTCGACCCGACGAGCCGGCAGGTCAAGCTCGGCGACGGCCAGGTCGCGATCGTGACCGACACCGTCGGGTTCATCCACAAGCTCCCGCACCAGCTCGTGGACGCCTTCCGGGCAACCCTCGACGAGGTCAACCGGGCGGACGTCCTGATCGAGGTGATCGACGCGTCCGATTCCCACGCCGATGAGCACCGAACGACGGTCCAGACGGTCCTCGACGAGCTCGGTGCCGGGGCCAAGCCGCGGGTGGTCGCGTTCAACAAGGCGGACCTGCTCGATCCCGCCGCGCGTGACCCGGCCGTCCCGGCGCCGGCCATTGCCGGCTCCGTGTTCGTCTCGGCGCTGACCGGGTTCGGGATGGAGACGCTGCGGGCGGAGATCGCGGCACTCCTCGCGTCGCTCTGGGTCGACGTCGACGTGTCGTTGCCGTACGCGGCCGGGGAGCTGCTGGCCCGCGTCCGCGAGCGAGGCACGATCGAGCTCGAGTACCGCGAGCGTGACGTCCGGGTCCGCGGGCGCGTCGCTCCCGCGCTGGCCGGCGAGCTGGAGGCGAGCGCGTCCCGCTGGGCGGAAGCGGCCGGCGATTCACCCGAGGCGATCGGCTCCGCGCCGGGCCGATGAGCGGGTTCGTCCGCCAGGCCGGGCGGGGCACGCTGGCCGACGGCTCGCGGCTCGTCTGGTCCGTCGCCGACGGGCGGCGCGGCCGGCGCTGGCGGGCCGCTGCCAGCCTGGACGGGGCGATCACCCACGCCCTGCTCCTCGAGGTGGGCGTCGACGGGCGGCCGAGCCGCCTGGAGCTGACCACCGGCGCCGGCATGCTCACGCTGCATCCCGACGAGACCCGCCGCTCGCTCCACGGCAACGTCGTGACCGCCGAGGGCGTCCGTCACCTGAGCCTGCCCTGGAGCGACGAGCACGACCTGGAGGTCGACGGCCGCCCGATCGCGAGCGCGGTCACGGCACATCGTCTCGCCGGCTCGCTGGCGATCGGGGAGGGGAGGGAGCTCCCGGTCGTGACCATCGCCGCCGACCTGTCGGTTGCCGAGGCCATCCGCCGGTTCGTCCGGCTGGGCGAGAGCGAATGGCGGATCGAGGGCGCGCAGGGACCGACCCACGCCGCCATCCTGAGGCTCGATGAGCGGGGCATTCCCGTGGGTCTCCTGGAGCCCGAGGAGTGGCCGCTCGAGCTGGACTGAGCGCATCGCCCCGGCGATGGTGGAGACGCTGTGGAGAAGCCTCCTCCGGAGCACGTGACATCGGCGAAAGTCGTTGATAAGTCCGTAGCCAGCCGGTTGACGGAGGGCTAACGTAAGCATTGCTCGAAGGGGCTCTGGACCGAAAGCGGTGTCGCGGATGCAAATCAGCGGCGTCGACTACGGACCGGTAGTTCCTTCGGGCGTTTCTGTGTGCCCCGCTGCCGCCGCGCGTGCCATGATCGCCGTGTGATACGGACCCGGCGGCCGCTGCCGACCGACGTGGCCGATGCCGCCCGCTCGGCGGTGCCGATCGGCCTCCTGATCCTCGCCGCTGCGCTGTCGGTGGCGCGCCCGATCGTGCTCATCGCCCTGGTGGCCGGCTTCATCGTGGCCAGCCGCCGGAACGCCCCCGTGCGCTGGAGCTGGGCCGCGGCAGTCCCGGTTGCCGTCAGCCTGTGCTGGGGCCTCCTTGGCGCACCGACGGCCGATCTGCTGGGCGCAGACTGCACCAGGCTCGACTCGCCGCCGGCGGCCTGGCGTGCCCTCGAAGCGGGGATTGTCCTGGCCAGCCTGGCGGTCCTGGCGGTCGTCCTGGGGGCGCGGCCGGCCGACCTGGGCCTGCGCTGGCCGGCGCGGCCCGTCGTGCGCGCGGCGATCGCCGGCGCCGTGGTCCTGGGACCGATCGGGCTGCTGGCGGGCCCGGCCCTGGCGCGGCCGTTCTTCGGCGCGATCGGGCTCGACCTCGGCCGGCAGGCCTTCCTGCTGCCGGCCCTCGTCTTCGCGGTGGCCAACGGCGTGACCGAGGAGCTGGCCTATCGGGGCGCCCTGCTCGGCTGGACGTCGCGCATCACCGGGACCTGGCTGGCCGTGCTCGGCCAGGCCGTCGTGTTCGGGGTGGCGCACGGTGGCGCGGACGTCGGGGGCTCGCCGCTTCTGCTGATGGTGGCGCTCGGCGTCGGCGGTTTCGTGGCCGGGTTGATCGCGCTACGAACCCGATCGCTGCTGGTTCCGATCGCCTGGCACGTCGCACTCGACCTGCCGCTGTACGCCTACCTGGCCTGTCGAGCCTGAGCCGTCAGGGCACCGTCCGACTTCGGACCAGGCGTGCGACATTCGCATGGTCGTCGGAGGCTTGACAGCAGGTCGGACTGATCGCTACTCTGTCGTACCACGCACGAGGATAGGTGCTCCCATGACCGTCGCGCAGCGTCCGATCGAAGCCGATGCTCGACTGAGGGCCAAGAACCAGCTGACGTTGCCGGAGCCGATTGTCGAGGCCCTGGGAGCCGAGTTGAACGACGTCCTGGTGTTCGAGATCGACCCGGCCCATCCGGAGGTCGCGCTCGTGCACCTCGTCCGTGCCGGTTTCGCGGGGGCCATGACCGGCACGTATGGGACCACCGAGGACGTCAAGGCATTCATCCGCGAGGAGCACGCGGCCTGGGCGGAGTAGGGGAGCCATGACCACCGCGTCCCTCGAGCAGGCTCTGCCGGAGGGCGAGCGCATCCTGCTGGACACCACCGCGCTGGCCGCCTACCTCGATGCCTCGGAGTCGACACATGATCTGGCGAGACATGTGGTCGATGGACTGGTCGCGCCGGGCCGCAACCCTGCGATCGTCTCGATGATCACGGTCATGGAGCTTCTCGTGCGCCCATTGCGGGCGACGCCCCACGGTCACCACACCATCCTGGCATTCATCCGTGCACAGCCGAACCTCACGGCCGTTCCGGTGGATCTGCAGGTCGCCCAGGACGCCGCGTTCCTGCGGGCCGCGCATCGTTTTTCTCCGCCCGATGCGCTCATCGTCGGCACCGGCCTGGCCGCGCAGGTCGGGCACCTCGTCACCAATGACCGAGCGTGGGCACGCAAGCTCGCCGGCCTCGAATCGAGGATCCGCGTCTGCACGCTCGCTGACTACAATCCGTAGGAGGTTCGGGGAGGGTTCGACATCGAAACGAGCGTCCCAAGTTCTCGCAGGGCGAGGTCTGGTTGGCCGATCTACCTGATCCGGCAGGTTCTGAGGCTCGGTACCGCCGGCCCGTGGTGCTGGTCCAGGGCGATGCGTTCAATCGCAGCGCCATCGGTACGGTCGTGTCGATCCCGCTCACCAGTACGTTGCGCTGGGCGGATGCTCCGGGCAACGTCCGCTTGTCGGCCAGATCGACAGGACTGCCTCGGGACTCTGTGGCCAACGTGTCGCAGATCGTGACGCTACACAGGTCGGTCCTCACGGAACGGGTCGGCAAGCTGTCCCGGTCGAAGGTGGTCCTGATCCTCAGCGGGGTCGACATCGTCCTCGGCCGCGACTGACCCGATCGGACCGGGTTCTCCGCGAACGCGCGGCCGAGGGTCCCGGTCGACGTATGGTACAGTGGGTGGCATGGAGAAGACGACTGTTTACCTGACCGAGGCCCAGAAGCGTGCCCTCGCGCGCGCGGCGAGATTGTCCGGCCGCAGCGAGGCTGAGCTCATCCGCGAGGGGATCGAGACCGTGACCTCGAAGCACGCGGTGTCGGAGCCTACATTGCCGCTCTTCGACAGCGGGCAGCCAGATCTTGCCGAGCGAGTCGACGAGCTCCTGGGCGGCTTCGGCGAGGAATGATCATCCTCGATACGAGCGGCCTCCTGGCGGCCATAGATGCCGCCGAGCGGACGCACAAGGCGGCGGCGGCAGCCCTCAGGGCGGCCGAGCCACCGAGGTGCCTGTCGCCATTCGTACTCGCTGAGCTCGACTACCTGTTGACCACCCGAGTCTCAGGAGTCGCGGCGCGCCGCCTCCTCGACGAAGTCGCGGGCGGTACCTACCGGCTCGAGGACTTCAGCGCGGCCGACGTGGCCCAGGCAGTTGGCATCCTGGACCGATACCAGGACCTGGGTCTGGGCCTTGCTGATGCATCCCTCCTGGTCCTGGCCGAACGAAACGAGACGCGCGACATCCTCACGCTCGACGAGCGTCACTTTCGCGCGGTGCGCGATTCCCGTGGCCGACCGTTCCGCATCCTGCCGGCCGACGCAGCCGCATAAGTCCCTATGGGCCGTTCTGGCTGTCGTAGGTACTTCCGGCTGGAACTGAGTTATATCTGTCCACCAGACTCCGCCTTGGTCATGAGGCGGTGATCTGCTCGATCTCACTCATGAGGACGACCAGGTGCATGGGATCCGTCGGAGACGTGTCGAATTCGGCGAGGTGAAGGTAGAAGTCGCGGGCGCGTGCCGATTCCGCGTGGATGACAAGCGCACGGGCACCGACAATCTGGGACGCTTGATATGCACGGAGCATCGCGTCCTTCACGAGGGCAGCGCCAATATGGTGGCCCTGCGCGGTGAGGTCGACACCAAGACGCGCGAGAAGGATGACCGGGACTGGGCTCCGGCCGGCCGACTTCAGGAGTGCCTGTGGCGCGTCATCGTGCATCACTGATGCCGCAGCGAGTGCGTGGTAGCCCAAGACAGTGTTCTGCGCCAGCGTGGCTACTACGTACACTCGCGCGGTTCCCGCCGCCTGGGCAGTTTGCGCGATTTGTCTGAGCCAGCGCGTCTGTGCATCCGAGCCGCAGTCGAAGCCGGAAACATCGTGGGTTGCAGGCTCATACGGGACGGGCGCCTGGACGTCCATATGTGTCGCTCGACGGGCTAGCGTTCGAAGATCGAGGGCTCAGTAAGGAATCGGCGGAGGCGTGGTTTGTCGACCGGCGGTCGGTCGAGCAACTCGACGAACGCATTCCATTGATCAGGCGGGAGTCGGAACTCCAGGCGGTCGGCCAGGACCTCCTCAGCGCGAGCGATCGACGCCCGCAGGACAAAGTCACTCAGGGAGCTCGATGTTAGGTCACTGGCCCTCGCGATCAGCTCTCGCTGTTCGCGCGAGGCACGCAGCGCGATGCGCTCACCCTTGGCCGGGCGGCTCGGGGGCGCGGTCTGGGTTTGCACCTCGGCCATCAAGCGACCTGACTCCTGTTACAACAATGTACGCACAGACTAGCGGCAGCCCCTGACCACGTCAACTCCCGCAAGAATCCGGCTGCCCGGTCGCGACGCGCTCGCCTACTTCCGATAAGGTGAGTTATGTCTGTTCAGGCTGAGCGCCGATAGACTGCACGTGTTCGGGGCCGGGATGTCGGGCGAAAGGCACCCCGGGACGTTCGTATCCGAGTGTGATGGAACGGAACTCGCTCGCGATGCCGGGGAGATCGTTGTCCGCGACGATCAGTTGGAAGGTATGGCCGAAGGAATCTGCCACTATTCGGATGCGCCTGTAGAGGTTTTCCGCCAGCAATCGATCCTCCGGGCCGGATCCTAGGTTCTTTCGTGGACTGTCGATGATCTGCATGAGTGGCATCAACGAGTCTGCGAAGACGAGCGCATACCGAAGGGCCGCCAAGTGGTATGCGTCGTTCACAAGCGTTTTCATCCCGCCTGAAGACAACTCTTCAAATGATCGACCGTTCACGACTGGAAGGTACGTTTCGTGGTCGATCGCGGCAGTCTCAAGCCATGGAAGTTGGAACTGTTCGAGGGTCTCCGAGAAGAGCCCAGCGAGCGTATTGACTCGCTCGTGTCCTGCGGACAGTGAAGCTCGGGCGTCGGCGATGTGGCCTTCGACCTCGGAGAGAAGGAGCTGGCGGCGGCGGCTTTCGGCCTCGAGTGCTCCGTACTGACCCCAGAGTCGCATCACCGACTCCAGCGCCCCTAAGCGAGACTCGAGACGTCCGATCTCACCCCCCGCCTCTTGGACCTCAGTAAACCTGGGCGAGACATATTGAGACGTGGCCCGATCTAGTTCCGCTCGTGTGCTACCTATTTGTTGGTCCAGTTCCTCAATACGCGCCCGCGCCCGAGCCAGTTCCTCCTGATCCTCGCGCAGCAGGTCGACTGTCTCGCGACGTTGCCCGTCGATCCGGTGCTTCTCCAGTCCGAGCCTCTCTCGGGCATCACCTGGATTCTCACCCTGCAGGCAAACGTAGCAGTCCCCTTCCTCCGCGCGCCGGGTCGCCAGGGACTGCAGGCATCTCGGACAGATGGTGAATTCGAGCCCTGAGAGAACGGTGTCGGCAGCCAGCGACTTCTCGATCCTCTGCGCATCAAGTTCGAGTTGCGCCACAAGGGAACGGAGCCCTTCGTAACTGGCCGTCAAGTCCGCTGCGTGCTGCTGCACGGACGCACGAGCATCTTCCAGTGCCGTTAGCCGTTCGCGAAGAGGGTCAGCTCCGGACGTCGCCGCACGTGAGTCGGTCTGAAGCGCGCGGAGGCGCACGGAAGCCGCCTCTAGGGCGGCAGCAACTCGGTCGCGCTCCCGCAGCGTCGCGTCGAGGCCCGGCTGTTCGGCGGCAACGAGGAAGCTTCGGATCTCGGTGGCGCGTCGCTGCTCGTTCGAGAGGGCTTCCCGAAGCTCCCCACGCTGAACCTGCAGGTCCATAAGCGTGGCGTCACTGAGGCCATACAGCAGTTCGAATGTCGCCCGTCGCTTTGGATCACGGTAGGAGTCGAGGTGCGCGACGACTGAGCGATCGATCTCGGTCTGGTTGAGATAGATGTAGGTATAGACGTCGAAGAACGTTAGTCGAGACGAAGCGCCTGTCGGACGCTGTCGGGAACGTGGAACCCGAAGCGCGGGAATCCCGAGTGCGTCGAGCAGCAGGTCCGATATCGGGTCTGCCGTGCGTCCAGCGACCGTCGCATAGGTCCCGACAGGCATGCCATCTGTGGTGAACACCTCGACGGCAGACAATCCCAGCCGTCGGGTAAAGACAAGCGTCTGAGCACCCAACTCGGCTCTGACCGCGGTGGATACAACAGACTCTCGTACAGCCGGCGAGAGTGTGGCGTCTCCGCCGAGCGTGTATTTCAGCAGCTCTAGGAGCGAGGTCTTGCCACTGCCGACTGGGCCAACGATCAGGTTCACTCCGGGCTCAAAGCTGTACGTGTGGCGTTCGTGGCTGCCATACAGCGTCAATTCTCGATACTGAAAGCGGGTGCTCATCTGATCACCGACCTGACAGGGCGATCCACGACTTCAGGCAGCTCGTCGTAGATCATCGCCTTAAGCGCCGAACCCGATCGATTGAAGTGGCGCTTCAAGAACCGGGCTCGCTGCCATGTCTGCTCCCAGCCAAGCGTCCGCAATTCGTCAGCAGCAGCACGACCTGCATCAGTGACGCGCACCGCCAGGCGGCCTTCTCCGGGTAGCGCATCTATCAATCCAACGCCGATGAGCCGGCCCAGGACCGGGTAGTAACTGTCGTCCCACGGCCCGTATTTGTAGCGGACCATCCTGCTTTCCACGGCTCTTTGTTCGGAGAGACTTGACGCAATATCAATCGGAACGTTGACTCCTCTGGCGCTGGCAAGCTGCTCCAGGAAAGTCGGATATCGGAGGAGGAAGTCGAGCTTCGCTATCTTCGTGAGCCCGTCGACCTTTCCTCCCGTACTCGTCATGGCGTCGACTAGGACGAGGACTCGTGCCGCGTGGTACGGAATGGAACCGAGCGGAGATGTCATGAGACAGCCTCGAGATCGAACTCCTCCGACCACCAGACTTCGCATTCATCGGTAAGTTGGTAGACCAGGCCGAGCAAGTGGCGATCCTCGATTGGCAGTACGGGCACACGTCCCAGGCTGTAGACATGAACCAGGTCCCTAACGCGGGTCATTAGTTCCTGGCCGTATGGCTCGCCAGGGCTGCGTCTGGGTACTTGCCCCTCCGCTGCCGCCACAAGATCCATGACCCGTGTGCGAACGTCCTCGATCTCGGTGTTCGAACCCGGAAGATCCGCGCGGTACCGCGCCTCGAGCTCCGACCAAATAGCACGAAGCCGCTGCGCTGACCGGATCGCCGTTGGACCTATGCCGCCGCGTTCCAGCTTCTTGACCAGATTCGATCGGGCAGACGGACTCCCCACAGGGACTAGTGGGATGCCCCCAGGAATCAGGGCGGCCAGTACTGCGGCTCGAACGGCAGACCTCGTCACGAGCCGGGACCGAATCAATGCGGGCCTAGCGGTGTCCGTCTCAAAACGTGCGACTTCGGCGATCGAATGAGGAGTCACGCGATCGGCCCTGTCGCGACTCGCCCTTTCGACCACGGAGACTACCGCCTCGTATGGAATGGCAGGGGTGCTGGCGTCGAGCCTGAGGGCGCGGAGGGCAGGCACCGTTAGGTCCTGGATATTCGAAGCAGTTATGTGCGCGCGGCCAGGTACGTTCGCCTCGATTGAGAGTCCCATGCAGAATGCAATCACGTCGTCGAGGTCACTCGCCCCGAGGTATCGGAGGATGCGAGCAGCATACGGACGAATACGCACCTCGGCTCGGGAGTGGCACGCCGCTGCGAACTCGCCGGCCTGCATTACGCCGCTCCTTAGGCCGGCATTTGTAGTCACCCGACAACTCGGTGTTCGCTCGAACCCAATCCACCGTTGATAGAGGTGAGCGACGCCACCGTCAACGCAAAGGGCTCGGAGTGTCCATGGACCTTCGGAGGGTTCCCGATGCTTGACCGACACGAGTTGGAGAGACTCGTCCGCGTAGATCACGATGTGGTCTTCGTGCCACTCACATAGGATCGCGACGACCTGATCGTCGGTGAGCATGCCGAGGCAGATGCGAGCACCGACTTCCCACTGGAATCGGTATCGCGCGTGAGTGAGCGCACCCGCGTCCTCCAGCGGTTGCTGGTTGATGACCTGCGGAAGCTGAAGCTGCTCGTGTTTGGAAGGGTCGCTGTTTCCGTGACGCCGGCGGCTATCTCTCATCCGTCGACCCGCCGTCGTTTCCGGTGCTTGAGTGATCCGGTTGCGCCGATCGCGTGGCCCTTCATGGCACGAGGTCCAACGGGAGTGTTGCGCCCGCACGTGCTCGGAGTTGTTTGCCGAAGAATCGGTTCCGCTGTGCCCACCACTCGGCCCGGTCCACGTTGCTCCTACCAGGGTGCGTGATGGCAGTGACAAGGTCAGCAAGCGTGTTGACGCAATCGGCCGCCGTTTCAAAAGTGAACGTACGCGCCACCCATGCTGTGCGAATGCCTAACGGGTGTGTGCCCATCTCTTCATACGCAGCCGTGTAGTGGACCGTGCGGTTCCGACGCTCGAAGACCTCTTTTACGCTCTCCTGTAGGGTCGGCCCGATCTGAGAGTCCGGAAACACGGCCGAGACGGTCCCGAGCAACCGTTGCGCTGCACCTCCGCCGCGCGGAGACGTGGCGAACTCCCTAAGCGACCTACCTAGCGTTTCCAAGGATGCGGCCGACGCAACTATCGCCGCCATGGTCGCCTTCGTTTCTTGGGCGATTGACTTGGAAGGGTTCTCTGCAGCCGACAGGGCCGCCAGCGCTCGATCACGCCAGTTGGCGGCGGCTCGCTCCTGTTCGCCGGCAATCTCGGCCCAGGCCCACCAAAGTTCGGTGGATGCTCGCTGGATCCCTTCGTTGATTCGATCCAGGCTCATAAGCCTACTTCTCCAAAGTCGTCGTACCGACCCACGATTTCGGCAGCGCGACGCGCGGAAGAGCGGCCTGTCTCAGTCCGGCTGAGGACGAAATCGCGTGTTGGGGCGTCCATGAAGTAGACGTAGCAGCCACGAAGGCCGCGGGTCAGCAGGACCCGGTGGGTGCTCTTGACGTAACGGGCGAACTCGGCCTCGGTGACGCCGCGTCGCACGACGCGGTCGTGCGACTCGTCGCGCTGGCCGACCCATCCCCCATCCATCGGGCGGTAGACGAGGTCGGGGCCGAAGATCACGCCGACGTAGTCGAACTCGAAGCCTTGCGCCGTGTAGACGCAGCCGACCTGATCGATCCCCTCATTCGTTCTCGCCCAGAAGTCGGACTTCGGGATGCCGGGTCCGAGCCGGCCAACGCCGCCCCGAGTGTTCCAGGGCATCGTCCAGTCCCCTACCCTGACGTCCGGAACGAGCTGACCCGCATCGTCCGGATCGGACAACGGCCGGCAGAAACCGACGACCAGCCGCGCGGTCGGGGGCTCGCCGGGCGAAGGAGGTCTACTCGCCATGCCGCGAACCCTCGAGCAGTTCACGTATCGGGCGAAACAGCTCTATCAGCCGTGGCACGGTGTAGTAGGCGTTCACCCCGCTTGGGTTCGGGGCGACCCACAACTCACTCATGGCCAACCGGACCGGTTGCCGGCCGAGCTTTGCGGCAGGGCTTTGAAAAGCGCGACGGAACGCTCCGATCCCTAGGACAGCGACTACCTTGGGCTCGTGGCGTTCCACCGTCGCCCGAACCGTCTCGGCCCCATTCAGCAGTTCCCAATCAAGAACTTCGGTCGCGTTTCGAGTCGCGCGGTTAGCCAAATTGGTGATTCCGATCCCTGACCGAATGAGATCAGCGGTGTCGCTCGGCTGGAGCAGCCGCGTCGTCAGGCCCGCGCCATACAAAGCTGGCCAGAGCCTGTTGCCTGGCGTCGCGAAGTGAAACCCGGTGGCACCGGAGGAAAGGCTCGGGTTGATCCCGACCAGGAGCAGCTGGACGCGCCGGCCTATCAGATCTGGCACGCTCCGATCCCGCGCCCTCTCCTCTTCGTCCCTCGACAGCCGCTTCATCGGAATCGAGGCCACGTGGCGCGATCGTCGCTGAGCCTCGGACTCCAGATCGCCAAGACTTCGTCCACCGATCTGCCGCGCCAGTAGCCGAAGACATCCGAGACCGCTCGCCTCCACACGACGCTCTCGCTTTCGCCGGCCCTCGCGTACTTGATCTCCTGCATCGCCCGAAGCATGCCTGGCCCGGGTTGCCTATCCGTCTTGTGCACGACGATCGACGTCAATGGTGGTCGCCCGGCCGCATCCTCCTCGTGTGCGATCCGGAACAGATAGGTGCCCACCCATCCCCGGCCGGTGCCCAGCTCGCTATAGGCGACGGTCCGACCTGCTCTCGCCGCCTCGATGAGCCGTCGATGGATGTCAGGACGGTATGGATATCGATCGCGCCTGGCCATACCTCAGCTCCCCATGCCGATATGGATTTCCAAACCGGTGTTCACGACGTCGAGACGTTCGTCCAGGTCGACGAAACCTGCTAGGCGCGCACCGATGAAGAGAACGCCGGATCTCTCTCGATCAGGTCCCAGTCGGGGATCCCACGCGACATCGTCGAGTCGGACGCCATTCACGCGTATCGAGATCCTCGACTTCTCGGGTGGAAAGGGGCCCTTATGGCCGATCGGGATCCGGATGCTCCCATGCGCGATGTCCACGGCTGTGATGCGCTGGGTTCTCGTTCGTGCGCTCATGCCGGCATCGCCTCAGGCTGGCTAGCTGATCGTGGCGCGGCGGCGCGTTCCAGGTTCAGGGACAGGAGGCGCGCAAGCAAGTCGTCATCTGCAGCGTCAAGCGGCCATCCGTAGGCCGTAAGCACAGCTGCATCCAAGTCGGCGTGGGCGTTGGCGAGCCAGGTGGGGCGCTGGTTGTAGAGGTTGGTGAGGGTGCGCTTCTCGAGGTCGGCGGAAGCGAGACCCGGCGGGTTGAGCCAGCCATCGCGAAGGCCGACGAGGCGGCGAGCGGCCTCCCCTACTCTCTCGCGTTGGTCGTCGGTGGGATGCGGGAACGGGAAGTTCTCGAAAGTGGTCGTCGGCGTGTACCTTGGGCGCGTTTCTAGTCGCGTCCCTTGGGCGAGGCCCCACAGTTCGTGCGGGCGCGAATGAAGAACGCCAAACGTGTAGTCATCGTCGCGGGCGATCACGATCACCTGGCTGTCGGGCAATGTCGCTGCGTCGAGCCAGATGAACAGGCGGTGCTTCGTCAGCCTCGGCGTCCCGATGAAGCGAGGGAGTCCAGCAAGCCTGGCTCGCATCCCGGATCGAGGTTCGACGTGGAGCCACCACCGCTCCGCATACGCCGCTCGCGAATTTCGCAGGCGCTCGGGCCGCACGTGCTGACGCACGTACTCGAACGGCGCCTCGTACAGGGCGGCTTCCGACTCGGTCATGTCGACTCCGAAGTCGACGATCCACATGTTGCGATGCCGGCGCGTGAGGTCCAGACCGTTGACCCATGGACGGACGACGTCGGCATTCGATCGGCCATCGGGGTTCGGCTGGGCGATGAGCCTAGCCGCGGTCGCGGCGTCGATGTCGAACGGGCCTCCCTTCGTATCGCCCATGAAGGAGATCCCGCGGTTACCGTCGAGAGGTTTGGCACGCCCCAGATCAACGCCTGTTGTGAGGTTGGCATTGATCGACGTGACCAGTCGTCCGTCAAGTTCCCGCTCCCTCTCAGACCCGTCGTCCTGGCCGATGAAGCTGATGTGGACGGCCGCTCCTGACAGCACCCACGGCTCGTCGGAACGAGCGAAGAAGAGGTCTCCGGTGTGCTTGATGTGTTCAAGCACTCGACGGTTGGCCCCTCCACGAATTCCTTGCGTCGCGAGTAGGCCGGCGCGTCGGGTCCGACCTCGTTCGATCTGAGTTCGCGCTTTCGCGTGCCAGTACGCCGACAGATCGGCCTCGCGCGGCACGCGCCCGTCGTAGACCTCGAATAGTGCCTCGACATTGGCGTCGCCTAGGTTCCGGCGCAACAGCTTGCCGCCTAGGAACGGCGGATTCCCGACGATGAACTCAGCCTCTGGCCACCGGGCCTCCTGCGGCTTCGATGGGTCGGTCAGGTCGAGCAAGGCGTCGCGGTTCTCGATGTGGTGGAGGGACTTGAGGATCGGGTTGCGTCGATATCCCAGGCCGTGGCGGATCATCCACTGGATCTCGCCGATCCAGATCGTCACCCGGGCGAGCTCGGCGGCGTAGGCGTTGAGCTCGATGCCGAGGACAGCCTCCGGGCCGATCTGCGGCAGCTGCATCGGTTGCTCCAGCACGAGCGAGCCCCACTGGATGGCCTCGAACTCCAGGTCCTTGAGCGCCCATAGCGAGACGATCAGGAAGTTCCCGGAGCCACACGCTGGATCGAGCACGCGAACGCGCCGGAGTCGATCGAGGAAGGCCTCGAAGACGGCGTTCGGGTTCTGATCGCGCGGAGTGGCCTTCGTGACCTTCTTGCCCGACAGGATCAGCTGGGTCACGCGTGACTGCATCTCCGCGTACTCGCGTCGGAGGGGGCGAAGTATGACCGGCTCGACCAGGCCCCAGATGGCGTCGCGATCCGTATAGTGGGCGCCGAGCTGGGCTCGCTGGTTCGGGTCGAGCCCGCGCTCGAAGAGCGTGCCGAAGATCGCCGGCTCGATCTTGGCCCAGTTGAGCTTGCCGACCTCGAGGAGCGTGTTGATCTCCGTGCCGGTCAGCGTGAAGACGTCGCTCGAGTCGAAGAGCCCGCCGTTGAACCAGTCGATCTCTTCGGTACCGAACAGGCCGCCCTCCTGGCTCATCTTTGCGAACAGCTCGCCGAGCGAGCGCGTGAAGACGTCCGAGCGGCCGTGGGAGGCCTGTGACAGGCGCGACAGGATGTTCTTGGGCAGGAGGCCCGCGTCCTCGGCGAACAGGCAGAACAGGATCCGATCCAGGAAATGCGCGACCGCCTCGGGGTCGTGGCCGCGTGAGCGGAGACTCTGGGCGATCTCGGCGAAGTGCTTGGCGGCCTTCTCGGTGATCTGGGCGGGCTCGATCCGGGGGCGGAACTCCTCGGGCGCGACGAACAGGTCGCGGAGCATTGCCAGCGCGGTCGAGGGGTCGTCCGCGGCAAGGTCGTCGAGCGTGATGACCTTCACGACCGGTGAGAGGTTCTCGAAGTTGGTGTGGATCTCGATTCGATCGAGGTCGCTCGTGACGAGGAGCTTCGGATTGCCGAGGTCGTCCTTGTAGCCGAGCAGCTGGACGTACGCGGCCCTCAGGTCCTTGTACTTGCCCTTGTACTCCCAGGCGAAGAAGTCGCGCTTCCAGACGTCGGCGAAGCCCTCTCCCCCATCGGCCTTGACGACGCGCTTCTCGAAGGCGTACTGCGAGCCGGTCGGGTCCGCCTCGTGCGGCGTCGGCTCGCCGAGCATTCGGCACAGGTCGATGAAGTGAGACTGGGCGGACGCCTTCTCGGTGGTCTCAACGCCCTTCCACTTGGCGGCGAAGGCGGCGGGCGTGAGTGTCGGCTGGGTAGTCACGCTCCCCTTCCCAAGTGATCAATGGCGATTCATCTGCGAGTCTACGCGAGCTGCTTCTCCGCCCGTACACTGGTGCGAACGTCACTGGGTCACCGGGGCGACTTCGAGTCGGCCGATCGGCCATGTAGGAGTGAGGATGGGCGTCGCCGAGCGACAGGCCGCCGAGCGGATAGCGCAGCGGGCGAGGATCCATGAGCCCGAGATCACGCGCATCCTCACGGCGATCGCTGCAAGCCAGAAGGCCGCGGAGCTGGCAGACCTCGGGACCCGTTTGAAGAAGCTCGACCGGATCGAAGAGAAGATCCTCGACGGCCTCGACGAGAAGGGCTCACTCGAGGCGGCCGAGTCGGAATTCTTCGATGCCCTCCGTTACACGCTCGTGGTTGCCGATGACTATCGCAGCACGTTCTTCGCCGTAGTGGACTCCCTCCGCAGTCGGGGCATTGCGCTCGTCCGATCGAAGAACTCGTGGGATCACGACGGGTACCAGGCCATCAACGCCGTCTTCCGAGCTCCGGACGGAACCCCGTTCGAAGTCCAGTTCCACACACCCGAGAGTCGTGCGTGCAGAAACGCCGCACACGGTCTGTATGAGCAGATTCGAGATCCAGCCACGGATCCCCTCGAACTGGACCACCTCCTCGAGCAGACGATCGCAACGTGGAGGCCGGTCTGTCGGCAGGCCCCGCCCAACTCGGTCCAGATCCCGAACCTACCGTAGGGCGGCGGTAAGGCCCTCCGCGAGGCGTTCGGCCTTCGACTGCGAGATCCGATCCGCACCGACCTCGCCTCCGACAACGTACCGGAGGAGCGATCTGGGACCCTCAAGCCAGAGCTTCGACACGGGATCGAATCGCTCGACGTGGGCGCCCTGCTGACCGCGCTTCACGCGGAAGACCGTGCGGACCTCGTCAAGATCCGGGCCGCCCCAGAGCGCCCAGTAAGTCGTCGAGGCCACGATGGCCCGTGTGGTTTGCTGAGGGACCGCTTTCATTGCCACGAAGCGATGGTAGTCCAACTGCGTTCGTCTGGCGAGACCGGTCACTGGATTCTCGTCCGCCGATCGCCACGCACGCTGTACGGTCGACGGTAGGCGTCGGTTTGCGAATGCCGGCGAGCAGTCGGTACTTATCGATGGGAGCGGCGTGCCCTTTAGCCGGTCCATCGACCAGTTGCGACATGCGTAGCACACGTGCTACGGTGCTCTTCATGGTCGAGGTTGCGTCCCGTGAGCTCCGGAACAACACCCGCGCACTCCTCGAGCGGGTGGAAGCGGGCGAGGAGATCGAGATCACGGTCGATGGTCGTGCTGTCGCGGTTCTCGCTCCGGTCGGCCGGAAACGGCGGTGGATGCCACGCGACGAGTTCGTCCGCGCCGTCCTCCGCCACCAGGCGGATCCCGGCCTGACCGATCTGCTGCGCGAGATGATGCCGGACACGACGGACGACATCCCGATCCGGTGAACGATGCGATCGTGGACACGTCGGTGCTCATCGCTCGGGAAACCGGTCGACCTATCCGCGTTGCCCGGCTCCCGGACCGTCTCGCCGTGTCGATCATCACGATCGGCGAGCTTCGCGCCGGTGTCCTCGCGGCGGTCGATGTTGCGACCCGGGATCGGCGCCTTGCCACCCTGCTCGACACCCTCGAGCTCGCGGCGATCCCGGTCGATGGGACCGTCGCCGAAGCGTGGGCGCGGCTCCGGCAGGATCTCCGCGACCGCGCGCTGCGGATGCCCGTCAACGACTCGTGGATCGCCGCAACGGCGATCGCCCATCGCGTCCCGCTCGTGACGCACGACGACGACTACGCCGACGTCCCGGGGCTCGAGGTCATCCACATCTGACGGCGTGACCTGCTGGGGAACCCCGCGAGGCGATCGAGCGAACTCGAGTCGAAGACGCGACTCTCTTATCGGATGAACGGCCGCGATCTTGTTGCGGACCCAACCGCCGTATTCGACCTGGTGGTCGCGGTGGCCGAAGGCTCGCTATGCCTGCCTACTCGGACCCTGGTCCCCGACCCGATCGCGCGTCCTGGATCGTGACGATGGCAACTCGATCGGTGGCCTCATCGTAGATGTACACAACGATCATCCAGCGCCACGGTCCGAGCAGGAACCGGTAGCCCGCCCAGCGGCCGTGCAACGGCGCGCCGATCGACGGAAGTTGCGCGAGCGATTCGACGGACCGACGGAACCTTGCTCGGGTGTCGGGCGACAGGCTGTGCGTCGTGATCAACCGCGCCAGGTCGGCGACCGCCGTCGGCGTGACGACGACATCCGCCATCGATCAGAGATCCTCGACTGGGATGCCCGCTCCGTGGAGCGCTTCTGCTCTCCCCTGCTCTGCTCGCTCGAACGCTCCCGGGATCGAGTCGAGCAGGTCGGTGATGTGGCGGGGGTCGGGGTCCGCCTCATCCAGCGCGGTCGCGAGGAGCGACCGTGCGATTGTCCCGGGGTTCGTGTGCGTTCGCTCGGCGAGCCGACGGAGCTTGGTCGCCCGTTCGTCGTCGAGGACGACGTTCACTCGATTGGTCGGTCGTGGCATCGGCCAAGTCGACACAACTCTGCACGCGATGTGCAGTGACTGTATCGGCCGTCGACGCGTGCGTCGCCTACCTATGCGTGTCAGCAGTCGAACGCAAACCAGCACAACTCGTTGCGCAGCCGCTGGTCATCGAGCACAAGTTCTCGGATCTCGTGCGGGAGTTGGGCACGCTGCCACTGGCACTCCAGGCGGCCGGACGCCTCGCGCTCGTCTTCAGGCGCTGCCGCCCGGGCAGCCTTGACCGCGTAGGCCGCCGCACCCAGCTCGTGGGCTGCCACGTGCCCCACCGCGGCGGCCTGACCGGCGGCGTACGCGGCATGCCGTGCTGCCCCACGCAGGTCGCTGGCCGCGGCGTTGGCATGGCCGGCCGCCGTGCGGGCCTCTGCCCACGGGATCTCGCCCCGCGACCAGGCACGCCCGAGGTCGATCGCCCGACGTGGACGGTCGTCCGCCGGCCGAGCCTGCTCGAAGTGGTGCAGCACGTGCTCGGCGCAGTCAGCCGCCCAGATCGCCAGAAGGCGGTGATCGTCGTCTTGGAGGGTCCCGCCGCGACGCACGGTGATGAACCGCGGATCCCGGATCTTGGGGAGGATCATTCGCGCTCCTTCGTCCGGAGCCGTTCGAGACCGTCCCTCATAGCCTTGAGCGCCTCCGGGGCGTTGCGGTCGCGCACCATCCGCTCCGCGACCGCACGTTCCATCGGCGTGCCGGCGTTGAGGCCGCTGATCGCGCCTTCGACGTCCATGTCGCTTCGATTCTGGCTGAGCTTGGTCTTGGCCTCGAGGCGCGCGATCCGGAGCTCGAGGCCGACGATGGCGCGGGCCTGGCTGCGGACGTAGTCGTCGGGCGCGTCGCTGAGCGCCCAGGGATCGGGTCGCCCGGCCTCGTGGCGCGCGACGAGCCGGCCGACGTGCGGGATCAGCCATTCGGGATCATGGACGGTCGTGATCGTGCCGTGCGCCTGGACGGTGACGTAGTTCCAGGTCGGGACGACCTTGCCGGTCAGGCGCTTCTCCTCGTACCACGCCGGCGAGATGTAGGCGTCGGGGCCGTCGAAGATCGCGAGGGCCTCCCCTGCCCCATCGCCGCCGGCTTCGATCTCGCGCCACTGCGGGTTCGCGCGCGCCAGGTGCCCGCGGAGCGTGCCGTGCGGGCCGTCGTCGGGGTCGAACAGCATCGGCAGGATCGATGCGCGGAAGCCGCCAGGCCCGTGGGTGACCAGGGTCGCCGGCACGACGGCGCACAGCTCGGCGAGCAGGGCCGCTGGATCCTCGACCTCGAACTTCCGATGCGCCGGTTGGTACATGCCGCGACGGTACCCGACCTGCGGCGGTGGCGTGGATATGCTCCGCGCATCGTCGTGGCAGAGCTAGGGCAGGATCTCGACATACCCGTCAGTTCCATGCACGCGGATCCGCTGCCCATCCTGGATCAGCCGGGTGGCATGCTCCACCCCCACGACGGCCGGCAACCCGTACTCCCGTGCGATCACCGCGCCGTGCGTCATGAGGCCTCCCACCTCCGTCACGAGGCCCTTGATCGCGACGAACAGCGGCGTCCAGCTCGGGTCCGTGTAGGCGGTGACCAGGATGTCGCCTGGTTCGAGATCAGCCTCGGCCATGTCCAGGATGACGCGGGCCCGCCCCTCGATGGTCCCGGCGGAGACCGCCAGGCCGACGAGCGCGCCGGCCGGTAGATCGTCGCGTCGGTACGCCCCGGCGACGACCTCACCGTCGGACGTGAGCACCCGGGGCGGCGTGAGCGCTTGATACGACCTGAACGCTTCTTTCCGCTCGCGAAGGAGCTGCTCATCCACGCGGTTCGCGCGCACGAGGTCGTGAAGCTCCTCGAAGCTGAGATAGAAGATGTCTTCCTTCTCACGAATGACGCGGGCCCGGACGAGGCGCTCGGCTTCCTCCAGCAAGGCCTGCTTGTATTCGAAGTAGCGGCTGACCATGCCGTACTTCGGATACTCCCGATACCCGATGAAGGTCCGGACCCGGTCGATCATGCGCCTGGTCTCGTCGGCCTTCCGCTCGCCGTCCGGCAAGGCCCGCAAGCGCCCCAGCAGCTCCTGCTCCTTGTTCCAGGCTTCCTGCCGCCCTCGCTCGAAGCGCCGCGCGCCGGCGCCCGGCTCGAAGTTCCTGATGTTGCCGAGGATCATGGGCACGAGCGTGGTCGGGCGTTCGCTCCAGCGCGGCCTCGTGATGTCGATCTCGCCGACACAGCGCATACCGTACTTGTCGAGCCAGGCTCGGATGGCGCCTCGCGCTTCCCGCCCGCCCTCGAGCTCGGGCAGCTCGTCCAGGAAGCCGTCGTCCTCGACGTCCTCCAGAAACGCCACCACGTCCGGATGCGGGCGGATCACGTCCGCCACATCGAGGAGCGCGAGCCCCATCTCCGAGGTGACATTGTCGGGGACGGACTGCGTGAGGATGTCGGCGGCGTTCGTCTCGCCGAGCCACGCCTGCAGCCGTTCGTTGAGCCACCAGGCGGCCTCCATCGCCGACATGAAGACTCGGTGGCTCTCCGGATCGGTCAGGAGTCGCCTCAGCTCCTGGAGGTCCGTCAGGATGAAGTCGAAGAGCGCCGGGCCGGTCTTCGT
>JBGPIH010000047.1:0-19752 GCA_041484785.1 Candidatus Limnocylindria bacterium | reverse complement strand
GTGTGGACGCGGTCCCAGAACGCCAGGTGAGCGAGTTCGGCGCCGATGGTCCAGCCATTCTCGAGGGGGACCGACATCTGGGCGTCGGTCAATTGGGTCACCAGGGACAGGATGCGGTCGCGGGCGGCCGCGTTCTCCTCAACGTAGGTCATCGGCGAAGATCCTCCCGGGCGGACATCGATCGACGAGCAAGGCTGCCCGCGGTGTTGACGATGGCAGTGCCGGTCGCCTGCGTCCAGCCGCCGTTCGATCCTGCGCGCCATGGGTGGATCGCTCAGGGCGCGGCGACTCGTTGCCAGCTGACCTTGCCTGTCGGGCCACCGGGAGCGGGGATCTTGACCGGCGGGCCTCCGGCGACGTCGAGCACCTCCATCGTGTCGGCCACGGCGGACGTGAAGACGAAGATCCTGGAGCCGTCGGGTGCCCACCTGGGCCGTGACCCTTCGGGTGCCAGGGGATCCGAGACGAGGACGTGCTGGTCGCTGCCATCGGGCTTCATCACGACGACGTCGTATTGACGGTCCAACGCGATGCGCGTTCCGTCCGGCGACCATATGGGCCACGCCTCGTCCTCGAGACTGTTCGTGAGGTCGAGCTCGCCCGAGCCGTCGGCGTTGACGACGAAGATGTCCTGGTTCCCGCTCTGAACCGTGACGAAGAATACGATGCGGGTGCCGTCGGGCGACCATTGCGGGTCGCGGAAGGCCATCGGATCGCCGTAGGAACGGGTGTCGATGGTCACGCTCGTGATCCGTCGAGCGTTGCCGCCCAATGCGTCCATGACGTAGATGGCATCGACTCCGTTGGATTGGCCCTTGAACGCAATCCGTGTTCCGTCGGGCGACCAGGCCGGGTCCCACGCCTCGATCGACGAAGGCCCGATGCGTGCGAGGCCGTTGCCGTCAGCTCCAACGACGACGATGTGCGGGTCACCGTCGGCGCTGCCGGTGGTCAGGGCGGTAAACGCGAGCTGTCGCCCATCCGGGGACCATGCCGCCGGTTGGTCGAGCAGCGGCGTGCTGCCGCGGAGCGCGCTCGTCACGTCGAGCGCATGGCTGCCGTCGGCCTCGGCGACGAAGAGTGCTCCGGGTGCGTGGGGAGCCGGCTGCTCGAAGTACGCGATTCGGGTGCCGTCAAGGGACCAGCTCGGGTCCGTGGCGATCGAGGACCCGAGGGTGAGCGGGTGCCGCCCACTCCCGTCGGGATTCGCGACGACGATGGCGCCGTTCGCGTCGAACGCGAGGATGCCATTCCCGGCGGGACCAAACGGCTTGGGCAGCCTCGGGCGCGAGCCGACCGCAACGATCAGGATCGCGGCAACCAGGACGATCGCGACGACGATGGCGAGGAACGCCATCTGGCGGCCCGTCGCCTGCATTCGGCCCTGCGTCGCAGGCGACGCCCAGCGATCGAGGAGCAGCCAGCCGGGACGCTGCCCGGTCTGCTCGACACGAGCCAGCGTCGCCTCGAGCAGACCCTCCGGCACATGGCGTGTGCTCCGGCCCTCGAGATAGGACCGAAGCGCCCGGTCGTCGTCGCGCTGCACGGTCATTGGACGGCTCCGATCTCGGCGCTGGCCATCTTCCGGGCGTCGGCATCCAGCACGGCGCGCATCGCGGCCGTCGCGCGGTTGAGGCGCGACTTGACCGTTCCCCGAGGAACGCCCAGGGCTTCAGCTGCTTCGTCGTCCGAGAAGCCGAGGTAGTGGTGGAGGACGAGGACGGCGCGGTGCTCTGCCTTCAACCGACGGAAGCCACGATCGATCTCGTCGCGGTCGGCGGTGCCGTCGGAACGGACCGGCGCCACTAGCCTGTCGTGGTCGGCGGTCAGCCGCACGCCGGCCGCCCGCCGTTCCCGCCTCGCCTCCCGAAAGACCGACCGGACGAGGATGCGGTGGAGCCAGGCGCCGAAGCGATCCGGGTCGCGCAGGCCCCGAAGATCGCGCCAGGCGAGCACCAGCGCTTCCTGGACGGCGTCGTCTGCGAGATCGCCGTCGTTCAGCATCAACTGGGCGATGTTGTGGAGTCGAGCGATCCACGATCCGGCGAGGAGCGCGAATGCCTCGCGATCTCCTTGCTGTGCCCGCTCCACAAGATCCCGGTCCACGACCGCTCCTTCGATGCAGCATGCGCCGCCGCTACACCCAAGGGAAGCGAGGCCCGGGATTCGTTCCCAATTCGTTTGGCCAACGCATTCGGCGGAGCCGTCCGGATGGCCCGGGGCGCCGGCGATCGTCGCGGCCTGGTTGAATTGCACCTAATCCGTCGCCGCCAGGTCGAACGGGAGGATCAGCGACGTCAGGACCAGCACGCCGACGACGATCGCGGCGAGGGCCAGGAAGCCGGCCGCGAAGTTGCCGGTCGCGTCGAGCAGGATCCCTAGCAGTGGTGGGCCGAAGATTGCCGTGAGCAGTCCGCCCCAGCCCACCATCGCCTGGGCCGACGCGGGGCTCGTGCGCACGCTGGCCGCGGCCCCGTTGAACACGGCCGCGTACGGGAATCCGATACCGAGACCCGTGACGACGAGCCCAAGGATGGCCAGCGGCAGCGCTGGTGCAAGGGCCATCGTCGTGAGGCCGAGAACGGCAAGGCCGAGCCCCGCCCGGATGAGCCAGACCGGTCGAACCCCGCCCTCGAGGATGACGCCGCCCGTGGCGCGGGCGGCGATGCCGGTGACGAGGGTCAGGGAGCCGATCAGCCCGGCGGCCGCGATGGGCAACCCGAAGCTGTCGGCCAGGTAGAGGGTGACCCACGTGCCGATGACGATGGCCATCCCGAAGCCGCACATGTGGCAGAGCGCCAGCAGCCAGGTGTTGCGCTCACGCAGCGCGAGGGCCAGCGCGACCCGCGCTCCGGTCGTGGCCGGCGCCTCGGCTTCGCTTGGGGCGAGAAGCGTCCAGACCACCCAGATGGTGGTCACGGCGAGGGCGGAGAGCGTGAACGCGAGCCGCCAGTCGCCGGACGGACCCGCCAGGATCGGAACGTAGGCCAGGGTGATCCCCGACCCCAGCAGGAACGACGCGCCATACAGACCCTGGGCGAGATGGCGACCACGATCGTCGAAGATCGATCTCGTGTACGAAGCACCGGCGGCGAAGCCGAAGCCCGAGCCGAGGCCACCCAGGACGCGCCATCCGAGCAGGGCAGTGAAGCTCGGTGCCAGCAGGCCGGTGCCGAGGTTGCCGATCGCGACGAGCAGGAAGCCCAGGGTGACCGCGGGCCGCGTACCGATCCGATCGGCGATGGCGCCGCCGGCCAGCATCGTGGACGCGGCGCCAACGAAGAACGCGGTGGCGATCGCGCCCGCATCCGCCGACGACAGCGCGAACTCGGCCCTGATCAATCCGAGCACGGGGCCCTGGATCGTGTAGTTCGTGGCCGACGCGACGGCGACCGCACAGATCAGCAGGAGTGCCCGACGGCGCGATGTGGCGTGCATCCCGGGAACTGTAGGCCCGGCGAGCTGCCACCGACGCCAAGGCCGCGCCTCGTCGCCCTAGGCGCTGCGGCGGTGCTCGCTGATTTCGAACAGGTGCCCGTCAGGGTCGCGGAAGAACGCCCGAACCTCCGAGGGGTACTCGACGGGTGGGGCGAGGAACGATGCCCCGCGCGCCGAAAGGAGCGCGTACGCCGCGCGACAGTCGGGGACGCCGATGATGAGCTCGGCGTCCACTCCGTCCGGGTCGGCCGGCGGCACGAACGTCACACCCGGCTTGTCGGCCGTCGGTGGCCCGCCGGTCACGAGCAGGAGCCAGGCGTCCACGAAGCGCAGCACACACGAGGTCCCGCCGTACTCGCCCTGGACCTCGGCGCCGAGCACGCCTTCGTACCAGGCTCTCGCCCGTTCGAGATCGGAAACGACGAGCAGCCTCGTCAGCGTCATCGACGGCGTCGGAAACGTCACGCTCCACTACCTCGTTCGCTGGCCAGCGATCAGGTGGCCTCTGGCGTCGCCGGGGCCACCGCCTGGCGATGGGCGGATCCGGCCCGCGGCGCCTGGCGGTTCAGGACGGCGGCCGCTTCCTGGCCGCGCATTGCGCGTCGATCCACAGCTTGCCGGTTTCCCAGTAGTCGCCGTCGCGCTTGAGATCGCGGAGGGCCGCCTCGGCCTCCCAGGCATCGCACCAGCGCTCGGCGATCTCGGGATCCTTGCCCGAGCTGATGAGGCGATTGCGGATGGCGGCGCGGCGCGCCTGGTGGATGCGCTCGGGATCGGCGGGACGTGCCATGCCGTCATCGTAGGCCAACGGGTGTCAGCTAGGACGGCACGCCTGAGCACATGGACGAAGTCGTCAGGAGAGCGACCGCCACGTATCCAGCCATTTGTGCCCCTGGAGGGCCATCGACACGTAACCGGTCACCTGTTTCTCCCGCAAGATCGCTGCCCGTTCGGGAAGGTCAGTCGACGGTATTCCCCAGGCCGGGTGGCCGTCAGAACCCGTCCCTACCGTTACGAGGGGCCACCCGGCCCGCGCGACGTGGGCCGTTCGGCACCCCGTCCCCAGCCGGCCCGGGTCCGCCGGCGGCCCGAACGGCGCACGGCCCGGAGCGGAGGCCTATCCTTCCTGGGCAGCTCTCGCGGCCAACGACAGGTCGTGCCGCGATGGCTTCCACGACCAGCATCGGTTCCGTGAAGGGCAGGAATCAGGATGCAGGCAGCGGAGAGCTACTTCGATCACGCCGGCAGGGACGATGTTCTGTCGGGCGGTGTGAAGCTGGTCCCGATCACCACGCCGAAGGGCGACTTCCGCGTATGGACCAAGCGCACCGGAAACAACCCGAAGGTGAAGGTCCTCCTGCTGCACGGAGGACCCGGGGCGTCGCACGAGTACTTCGAGGCGTGTGACTCCTACTTCCCGGGCGCCGGGATCGAGTACTACTACTACGATCAGCTCGGCTCGGCCTACAGCGATCAACCCGACGATCCCGATCTCTGGGAGATCCCTCGCTTCGTCGATGAGGTCGAGCAGGTGCGCCAGGCGCTCGGGCTCGATCGCGGCAACTTCTACCTCCTCGGGCACTCCTGGGGCGGCGTCCTGGCGATCGAGTACGCGCTCAGGTACCAGCGGCACCTCAAGGCGCTCGTGATCTCCAACATGATGAGCAGCATCCCGGCGTACAACGCCTACGCCGAGGGAGTCCTGATGCCGGCCATGGATCAGGGGGCTCTCGCCGAGATCAAGCGCCTCGAGGCCGCGAAGGCCTTCGACGATCCACGCTACATGGACCTGCTGCTGCCGCACCACTACGTGCACCACGTCCTGCGCATGCCGCCCGACGAATGGCCGGATCCAGTGAACCGCGCCTTCGCCCACATCAACCAGGCGATCTACGTGCCGCTGCAGGGTCCGAGTGAGCTGGGCGCGAGCGGCAAGCTCCTGCACTGGGATCGAACCGACGATCTCCCGAAGATCTCGGTGCCCACGCTCGTGATCGGTGCCCGCCACGACACGATGGATCCCCGGTACATGGAGCTGATGGCGGGAAAGCTGCAGCGCGGAACGTACCTGTACTGCCCCGACGGCAGCCACATGGCGATGTACGACGACCAGGTCACGTACTTCGGCGGCCTCGTCGACTTCATTGACAGCGTCGAGCGAGGCGCCTCGACCACCCGGTGAGCGACGGACGCCACGGCGGCGGGCGGCCGTGGCGACGGCCGCTGCTAGGATCAGCGCCGTGGACTGCTGCTCACCCGGCGACTCCCCATTCGATCACCAGTTCGACGCGCGTCACGCGGCCGACCACCTGCGCAGGTATCGTCAGAAGGGTCCCGTGGGCACGACTCGCGCGCTGATCGAGGCGCTCGGCGCGGGTGGCGTCGACGGACAGACGGTCCTCGAGATCGGTGGTGGGGTGGGTGCGGTCCACCACGAGCTCTTGCGGTCCGGGGCCGCCGCCGCGGTCGACGTGGACGCATCGCGCGCCTACATCGCGGCTGCTCGGGAAGAGGCCGAACGGCAGGGCCATGCCGGCCGCGTCCGCTATCTCGCCGGTGACTTCGTCGCGCTCGCGGCTGACGTCGAGCCCGCCGACCTCGTCGCGCTTGACCGGGTCATCTGCTGCTACGCGGACATGGCCGCGCTGGTCGGCCGATCCGCGACCCTGGCGCGTCGCCGGTACGGCCTCGTCTACCCGCGTGACTCGTGGCTCGGCCGGGTCGGCGTCGCGGTCCTGAACGCCCAGCTCCGCCTGACACGGTCGCCCTTCCGGACGTACGTCCACCGCACCGCCGAGGTCGATGCCATCCTCGTTGCCCACGGCCTGGTCAAGGTGCTCCACCGGACGACGCCGATCTGGCAGATCGCGCTCTACGAACGGCCGGCCGCTTGACCGGGGGGGGGTCACGGAGCCACAGCCACCGCGGGGATCGTGGCGGCCTGCTCCGGACCCGCTGCGTTGTCCGCGCTGACGATCATCCAGCCGAGCGTCGGCGATGCGGCGAAGGCGCCTCGATCGGTCGAGAACGACAGCGCCCCGCTCTCGCCGGGTCCGAGGGCAAGGTGCTCGCCCTGGGAAACCGCAGGCTGGAACGGATCGAACGACGCAAGCTCAGGCAACTGGTAGGACGTCGGTGACAGCATCGACGCGGTCGCCACGCCATAGGTGAACGCGCCGCTGGCGTCACCGATGGCGCTCGCCAGCACGCCGCAGCGCACCGTGCTGCTGTTCGCCGGCGCCTTGACGAAGACCGCGTCGGTGACCGTCATGTCGGAGACGCGCAAGGTGAAGCAGCCTTCCTTGCCGTCGGGCGTGCCGCTGGTCACGAGCCCGTGATCAAGAGCGCCGACGACGTAGGTCGGCTCGCCGGTGCTGTCCGGGTTGATGAGGATGTCGAACTCGTTGGCCGACGGGGAGGTCCACGGTTGCCACGTGTTGATCGCGAAGACGAGCAGCCGGTCGGTCGAGGGCAGGGGTTGGCCATCCAGCCCGGTCGGGAGCGATTGGACGCCCACGGCCCGAATGTCGGCCGACCCGGCATTCACCGAGCCAGCCCGGAGGCCCCAGGCGAAGACATCCGCGGTGCCCGCCCGGATGCCGCTGTTGACGAACGTGGCGGCTCCGATGTCGTGCGCGCCGGTCGGATCCGTGCTGAGGCTGACCGTTGCCGGACCCACGATCCGGGACAGGGCCCGGGGCAGGAGCAGGAACGGCACGCGCAAGGCGACGATGCCCGTTCCCCTGGTCCTGGGCGTGGCGACCACGGCTCCGCGGATCGCCGTGAGTCCCGCGACCGCATCGGACGGCGCGTCTGCGGCGGGCAGGGACGCGACTGCGCTGGCGCTGAGCGTGAGCCTGACCGAGACCGACACGGTCCTGCCGGCAGGCACGGTCACGGTTGCCGGCGCAATCGTGATCCGGGCGCCGAGCGTCGAGCCGACGAAGCTCGACGTCAGGCGGTAGGCGATCGCCGTTCGACCCGTGTTCTGGATCCGGATGGTCCGGCTGTTCGCGTAGGCGCGGTCGAGTGCGGGGGCGCCGAACGACAGGCTGGCGATCCCTGCGCCAGTCGTGGCGAGGGCGAGGGTGCTTACCGCCGAGGCGGGCTGGACGAGCCCCGCTCCGCCGGTTCGCGGGTCGTAGCCGGCCACCGCCTTGGCCGAGGCCGTGTTCATGATCGCGGCCTTCACCTGTTCGGGCGTCCAGCGCGGATGGGCCTGGAGCACGAGGGCGGCAACGCCGGCCACGTGTGGGGTCGACATCGACGTGCCGGACTCCCGGATCCCGTCCGTACCGGTACCGACCGCCGCCGAGAAGACCGACAGGCCGGGTGCCGCGACGTCGGGCTTGAGGCTCCCGTCCGCTGCGGGACCGCCCGAGGAGAAGTCGGCGATCGCCCGATAGGCCGGATTGACCAGGGTGCTGGCGGCGGTGATGGTGATCGTCGAGCTGGCCGCCGCAATCAGCGCGGCCGCCCCGGACGGCTTCACCCCGAGAAACGGGATGGTCACGTCGGCGATCGCCCCTTCGAGTGGTGGGTAGAGATCCTTGTCGGTGTTGTTGACCATGATCACGGCCGCGGCGCCGGCTGCCTGGCCGAGCGCCGCCCGGTCGGTCCGTGGACAGCTGCCCCGGCGGGTGACGACGATGTCTCCGGCTGCCACGCCGGCATAGTCAGAATCGGCGCAGCCGAGGACGATCTCCCCTGACGCGTCGGTCGGGACGTCCATGCGACCGGTGACCGGGAACCCGGCGGCCTCGTTCGCGACGATCGCGGGCAACCCGGTGCCCACACCGATCGTGGCGCCCGGGAAGCTCGGGATGGCGTCGACCGCGGCGACCTCGATCGTTCGCGACGATGCTCCCGGAACGCTGTTCGTGTAGGCACCCGGGCCGTCGTTGCCGGCGGCGGCCACGACGACAACGCCGGCCTTCGCCGCGTTGTCGGCCGCCACGGAGTCGGCCGACCGCGGATCGCCGAACACCGAGCCGAGCGACAGGCTGATGACATCCAGGTGGTTCTTGACCGCCCAGTCGATGGCGTCGACGACCATGTCCGTCGTGCCGCTGCAGCCGAAGATCCGGAGCGCGTAGAGCTGCGCCTCGGGTGCCACACCGGGCCCGATCAGGAAGTGCTGCGCGGACAGGGTCGAGGCGTTGTACGGACCGTGGAAGGTCGTGCCCTCCGCATTGACGCCGAGGCCCGCGGCCGTCGCCGCGACGTGGGTCCCGTGGCCCTCACAATCGAGCGGATCGGGATCGGGGTGCGGGATGAGCGCGTCTCCGACACCGCCCGGGTCGTATTCGTCGCCGACGAAATCGAACCCACCCGCCACCTTCTGGTTCGGGAAGGCCGGCGTGCCGATGGTCGTTCCGTCGTCGGCGGTGAAGTCGGCCGGGATGCCGGAGCCACCGAAGTCGGCGTGGTAGTAGTCGATCCCGGCGTCGACGATACCGATCTTCATGCCGCGACCGGTCAGGCCGCCTGCGCCCGCCCACGCCGTGGGCACGCCCGTGTAGGCGTCGCTGGTCACGTTTGCGAGGTGATAGACGGGCACCGTCGCGATCCGTTGAACGCCCGGGAGCGCGCCGATCCGGGCCAGCTCTCGCGCCGCGACCCGGACCTTGATCCCGTCGAAGGCGTCCTGGTACTGGCCCAGGATCCGCGCGCCCATCGCGGTGAGCGACGGGAGGATGGCGTTCTGCCGCGCCCGAAGGCCGGCGCGGACGATCGTCTGGTCCAGGTCGGACAACCGGAGGCCCGCTCGGAGGCTGGCGGCCTCGCGAAGCGCGACCGGCGATCCGCCGAGTTCGAGGACCACCGTGACCTGGCGAGCCGGGTCGAGCACGGATGGCAGCCAGGTGCGATCCGTCCCGGGGAGATCGATCGGATGCGGGCTGCTGGCGGCGGCGGAGACACCCGCCGACCGCCCGGCGTCAACGGTAGCCGCGCTCGGCGAGGCCGACAGCGTGAGGAGCGCCAGCGTGACGGCCACGATCGCGAACGTGCGGATGGAGGTCCCCCGTCTCTGGCGGCCGGAGTCGATGGGCGTGGCGACCTGGTGACCGGCCGGCGAGGATCCGTTCATGAGTTCCTCCGTCTGACCTCCTCGTCGAGCGGGTCGCTCAATCGAGGCAGCGTCGCCCGATTCAGTCGACAATGAGGTCTGCTCGTTGCGTTCCACCGTCCGTGACGGAGGGGAAGCCCACGTCGGCAGTTATACGCCGATGGCGGAGACCGCGTGGCTGGTCACCGACGGACGGTGATCGCCAGGGGACCCGGCCTTGCCTCCGCGGCGTACGGTGTAGGCAGGATCGCTCGCGTCCCGAGGAGGTCGCTTTCAACACCCTGGCAGGCGCTGTCGTCGTGTGGAGGTCTCGTAGCCCGGCGAGGCCCACTCCACGTGGCCGCCACCGTTTGATCCGCCCGAACCCAAGTTCCGGCCGGCTCATGACCAATGGAGCAGTGACGGGCCGACCCGAATGTCCGACGATGGCCAGAGCGTTTCGAGCGCACCACGCCACCACCGGGACCCAGATCCGAACGTGACCAGCCGTTCCGCCATTCGACCCAGCTCCCGCGCGGCGCGCGCCATGGCGTCGCTGCTGCTGTCCATCCTCCTCGCCGCCAGTGGCGCGGCAGCCGCCTCCGCAGCGCCGGTCGCGTCAGGCCTGGACGCCGCCATCCACGCGTTCGACTGGCCGGCGACGGCGCCCAACGACCCGTACTTCGACGCCCAGTCCGACCTCACCGCCATCGGCGTGCCTGCCGCGTGGTTGCGGACGACCGGCAGCCCCGCCGTGGTGGTGGCGGTCCTCGACACCGGAATCGACGCCCGGCACCCGGAGTTCGCGGGCCGCGTCGTGCCCGGTTTCGACGCCCTGACCGGCCAGGCCGACGGCGCCGGTGACTTCGGCCCCACGAACGACGACAACGACCACGGCACCCATGTTTCGGGCACCATCGCGGCAGCCGCCAACAACAGCGTCGGGATCGCCGGGATCGCACCGAACGTGTCGATCATGCCGGTCAAGGTCCTCGACGCCGACGGCAACGGCGATTTCGGGGGCCTGGTCAGCGGGCTGAGCTGGGCAGTCGACCACGGCGCGCGGATCGTCACGATGAGCCTGGGCGGCGCGCTCGAACCGGCCGAGATCGCGAGCCTGCAACCGGCATTCGATGCCGCGTACAGCGCCGGGGTGGTAATGGTCGCCGCGTCCGGCAACGACGCCGGCACCATTGACGAGTACCCGTGCAACTTCGTTCACGTCATCTGCGTTGGATCGACGACCAACGACGGCAGCGCGGTGAGCAGCTTCTCGACCCGGACTGCCGGGCTCTTGCTGGTCGCACCCGGCGAGCACATCGTGTCGGCCTTTCCCGGCAACGACTACGGGTGGGGGACGGGCACCTCGATGGCCACGCCGCACGTCACGGGCGCGGTCGCCCTGTTGCGTTCGTTCGATTCCGCGATCAGCGTCGACCAGGTCATCGCCGACCTCACCCAGACGGCCAGGCCCCTGGCGTCGGGCGGCCGCAACCCGGATTCCGGGTACGGCCTGCTCCAGGTGGGCGCGGCCCTCGATCTCGCGGCCGGAGTCGCTCCGGCGGTGACGCCGAGCCCGACACCCCCGCTGGACCAGGGTGCGCCGACCCCGACCCCCACGCCGACCCCGATCCCCACGCCGACGCCGACTCCGGATCCCAACGCGAGCCCGACCCCGGATCCCAACGTGACCCCAGCGCCCCAACCGGTCGCCACGCCGAAGCCCGTCGTCCCGACGCTGACCGGGTCGACGCCGCGGAACGGGACCCGGAATGTCCTCCGCTCGACCCGCCCGCGCCTGACGTTCTCCGTGCCGGTGACGGGGATCTCGACGCGGACGATCACGATGATCGATCTGTCACGCGGCCGGCGGGTCTCGATTCGGATCAGCTCCAGCGCCTCGAGCCTCACCGCCACGATTATCCCGGCCGTCCGGCTCGCCACGAACCATTCCTACCGGATCATCATCAGCGGGATCACCTCCGCCAGTGAGGGCATGCCGCTCAGCCGGACGTTCGCGGTGACCTTCCGTACCGGCTCGCGCTAGCTCGAGTCCGCCGGGCCAGCGCTGCCAGACCTCGTGGCCGCGTCGGCAAACGACGCCATGTCGTGGAAGGTGGCGTCGGGCCGCACGTCGGCTGGTGGCGTGGCGCCGAACCCAGGGCGACCGTGGCGACGGTCGATCCAGACCGTCGCCAGCCCCAGCCGCTTCGCCGGCACGTGGTCGTGGAAGAGGCTCTGGGCGACGTGCAGGATCCGCTCGCGGGGGAGTCCCAGGCGCTCGAACGCGACGTGGAAGTTGCGCGGGTCCGGCTTGTAGCTGCCGACCGACTGGGCGGTGACGATCCAGTCGAACTCGACGCCGAGCCGGGCGTTCGAGCTCGCGAAGAGGTCGTCGTCGCAGTTGGTGATCACGCCCAGCCGGAACCGGGTCTTGAGCCGGGCCAGAGCCGCCGCCGAATCGGGAAAGGCCGGCCAGCCGGCGACCGAGGCGCCGAATGCCGCGACGGCCCCGTCGGTGGGTGCGACGTCGTAGCCCCGGCACACCTCGAGCAGGCAGCGCGCCAGGACCTCGCGGTAGGGCAGGTACGGACCGGCTTCGGCGGCGGCCTCGGCGCGGCCGAAGCGCTCGAGCAGCTCGTCGTCGGACGGCTGGACGCCGAGAGGGGTCAGCGAACCACGGAGCCGGGCGAGGATGCCGGTCTCCCAGTCGATCAGCGTCCCGTAGCAGTCAAAGGTCAGCGCATCGAAGCGCCCGAAGTCCAGCTCACCGTCTGTCACGCGGCCCAATCCTCCTGCTAGCATCGCAACCGATGGCGGCGCGGTACGACTTCATCATCGTCGGTGGCGGATCGGCCGGCAGCGCCCTCGCGAACCGTCTCTCGGCCGATCCGGGAACCCGGGTACTCGTCCTCGAAGCCGGCCGGCCGGATTACCCGTTCGACGTGTACATCCACATGCCGGCGGCACTCGCGTTCCCGATCGGCAACCGATTCTACGATTGGCGCTACGAATCCGAGCCCGAGCCGTTCATGAACGGCCGGCGGATCTACCACGCTCGCGGCAAGGTCCTCGGGGGCTCGTCGAGCATCAACGGTCAGATCTTCCAGCGGGGCAACCCGCTCGACTACGAGCGCTGGGCCGCGGACCCCGGGATGGAAGCCTGGGATTACGCCCACTGCCTGCCGTATTTCAAGCGGATGGAGACGTGCCTCGCCGCCGCGCCCGACGACCCGTTCCGCGGCCACGACGGCCCGCTCGTGCTCGAGCGTGGACCGGCGGCCAGCCCGTTGTTCACCGCCTTCTTCAGCGCGGTCCAGGAGGCCGGCTACCGGCTGACCGAGGATGTCAACGGCTACCGCCAGGAAGGGTTCGCGCCGTTCGACCGGAACATCCACCGTGCCCGCCGGCTGTCGGCCGCCCGGGCGTATCTCCACCCGGTGATGCGGCGGCCGAACCTGGAGGTTCGCACTCGAGCGTTCGTGACCCGGGTCGTGTTCGAAGGGACACGTGCCGTCGGGGTGGAGGTCGCTGGCGGTCACGCCGGCGTCGAGCGGATCGAGGCGGGCGAGGTGATCCTGTGCGGCGGCTCGATCGCCTCCCCCCAGTTGCTCCAGCTCTCGGGCGTGGGCCCGGCGACCGAGCTGGGGGCCCTCGGGATCCCGGTCGTGGCCAATCTCGCCGGTGTCGGCGACCATCTCCAGGATCATCTGGAGGTCTACATCCAGTACAAGTGCCGGCTGCCCGTCTCCATGCAACCGGCGCTGGCGACGTGGCGCCGGCCGTTCATCGGGGCTGCGTGGCTCTTCCTGCGGCGCGGACCGGGCGCGACCAACCATTTCGAGGGGGGCGGCTTCGTCAGGAGCAATGACGACGTCCGGTACCCAAACCTGATGTTCCACTTTCTGCCGCTCTCGGTTCGCTACGACGGCTCGGGGCCGAAGGGTGGCCACGGGTACCAGGTCCACGTCGGCCCGATGTACAGCGACGCGCGCGGGTCGGTGAAGATCGTGTCGACCGATCCGCGGGTCCACCCGGCCCTGCGCTTCAACTACCTGTCGACCGATCAGGACCGGCGCGAATGGGTGGAGGCCGTGCGGGTCGCGCGCCGGCTGCTCAATCAGCCTGCCCTCGCGCCGTACAACGGGGGAGAGTCCTCACCGGGTCCGTCCGTCGAGACCGACGAGGAGATCCTCGATTGGGTGCGGCGCGATGCGGAGACCGCGCTGCATCCGTCGTGCACCACCCGGATGGGGATCGACGCGGGGTCGGTCCTGGATCCATCGACCATGCGGGTCCACGGCCTGGGCGGGCTGCGGGTCGTCGACGCATCGTCCATGCCGTACGTGACCAATGGCAACATCTACGCGCCGGTGATGATGCTGGCCGAGAAGTCCGCCGACCTGATCCTGGGCAACACGCCCCTGACCCCGGATCGCGTGGCGTTCTACCGGCATCGACCGCAATCCGATTCGGCGTAGGGCGGCCGGCCGGGCTTGACGGCCGGGAGCCGATGCCGCGTTGACTCAGCCGCCTCGGACATCGAGGGCACGGCCCCAGCGCAGGACGCGAACCGAGACGAGCACGCCGAACGCCGCAAGGACCAGGATGGCGGCGGCGGCGATGGACGCGTCGAGGTCGCCTCCGCCGAACTCCGAGTAGACGACGAGCGGGAGCGTTTGGGTCCGGCCCTCGATGTTGCCGGCGAACATGATCGTCGCCCCGAATTCGCCCAGGGCCCGCGACCAGCTCATCACCGCGCCGGCCGCGAGGGCCGCCGCAGCGAGCGGCGCGGTGACCCAGCGAAAGACCTCGAGCTCGGCGGCGCCGTCGACCCGCGCCGCATCCTCGGTGTCCCGGTCGACCGCCGCGATCCCGGCTCGAGCGGAGCGTACGAAGAACGGCGCCGCCACGAAGGTCTGGGCGAGCACCACGGCCAGCGTCGTGAACGGGATCGCGATCCCGAACGCGTCGAGCGTCCCGCCGAGCACGCCGCGCCGTCCCAGCACGAGCAGGAGCGCAAGGCCGGCCACCGACGGCGGGAGCACGATCGGGAGATCGATCACCGTCTCGACGATCGAAGCGCCGCGGAACGATCGGCGCGCCAGCAGGTAGGCGAGCGGCGCGCCGAAGGCGAGGGTCAGGGCGAGGCTGACCGCCGTCGTCACCAGGCTGAGCACCAGCGCGTCGAGCACGACCGGGCTGCCGAGCGCCGCGGCAAGACGCCCGCCGAGCAGGGCTCGAACGATCAGGACGACGATCGGGGCGGCCAGGAACAGGACGAGCGGCGCGGCCAGCGCCGTCAGGCCACGCCGGCTGTGCGTCGCGGCGCTCACGGTGGCGGCACGAAACCAAACCTGGCCAGGATCGAGGCGCCCGCCGGGCCGGCCAGCCAGTCGAGGAAGGCATGCGCCTGGTCATGGTTGGTCGAGGCGGCGACCACGACCCCGGCATAGGCGGCCGCCACGTTGGCGGCGTCCGGGATCGCGACCGCGGCGACGGCCGTCGACGCCCTGGCATCGGTGATGTAGACGATGGCGGCGTCGCCCTCACCGAGCTCGATCTTGGCCACCACGGCGTTCACGTTCTGCTCGCGGGAGACGATGTTGGCGGTGCAGGACCGGGCGAAGCCAGCCGGGTAGCCGGGGAGGGCGGCAAGCCTCGCGATCGCCTGATCGGTGTACGTCGCGATCGGCACGTCATCGCCGGCCGCGACGATCTTGATTCCGGGCCTGGCCAGGTCCGCCGGACTCTCGATCCCGGCCGGGTTGTCGGTCGGCACGATGACCGTCAGGGTGTTGCCGGCGAAGTCGACCGCCGGGCCGTCGGTCAACCCGGCATCCACGAGCGTCCGCGGGTTCGTCCGATCGGCCGACAGGAAGACGTCCGCCGGGGCGCCCTGCTCGATCTGGGTGCGCAGCGTCGCCGACGAATCGGTGGCGACCGTCAGCGTCGCGCCGGGGACCGCTGCGTGGTAGGCCGGGACCAGCGCCGCCAGGGCGTCCTTGAGCGAGGCGGCTCCGAAGATCGTCAGCGCGGCCGTCTTGCCGCTGGCCGGAGCCGGCGTGCATGCGACGGCGATCGTCGCGACGATCGCCAGCAGGCCGAGGGCCCGACCGGCCGTCATCCCCTCGATTCCCGCGATGACGGGATCTCGACGATGACGTTGGTGGCCTTGACCACCCCGATCGCCTCATCCCCAACGGCGAGACCGAGCTCGTCGACGGCCTCCGCGGTGAGCATGCTGACGATCCGGTGCGGTCCGGCGATGATCTCGACGATCGCCGCAACCCCGTCCTTCTCGATCCTCGTCACGATGCCCGGGAAGCGGTTGCGCGCCGACCCCGCAACGATCGGTCGGTCCGAGGTCGTCCGGCGGCGCTCGGCGAGCAGGCGGGAGACCTCGGCCATCGGGACCAGCCGCTGGCCCCCGCCGGATCGCTCGACGCGCAGCCGGCCCTCGATCTCCCAGCGGCGAACCGTATCCACGGTCACGCCGAGCATTTCGGCAGCCTGGCCGACCCGCAGGTGATGTTCGGTCATCCCTATGTCCCGTACCAGCAATCACGAGGAATAGCCTCGTATCGGCGAGACTATACCGTGCTATGTCCCGGGACGGGATCGGGCACGTCGATGGCCACGACCCGGCAGGCGAACGGGTCGCTCGCGACGCCCATGACGAGTCGAGCGCCTTCCGCTGGGGTCGCCCGGCTGACTTCCGGCCAGTAGTGCTCGAGGGCTGGCGGCGCGACGTCGGATTCCTCGCCGATCTCCAGGTGCACGTCGGTGATCCGCGTCGCGCCGGCGGCCGCGGCTCGCTCGAGCGCCACCTCCAGGATCCGTTGCGTGATCCCCAGCTCGTGCATCAGGCGACCCCGACCGGCTGCCGTGCCAGCACCGCCATGATGGCGTCGACGGCCGGATCGACAGCCGCGGCCACCGGCGGCGAGAGCCGCTCGTCGAACTCGTCCACGTGCCGGGCGGCCACGCCGACCACCGTGATCTCATCGGGGAGGTGAGCCCCGAGCGCACGACCGGCCGACAGCGCCTCGGTCAGCGGCGCGTCGTGGGCAGAGTCGAGATGCCCGGCCAGCCGACTGGCGACCTCGGACAGGGGGCGGGCGAACACCATGCCGGGCGGCTCGGGACCCAGGATCGCATCGACCAGGACGACGCGGTCGTAGCCGACGAGGCGCTCCATCAGGCTCAGCCCGCCGACGGCGAGCCGGTCGAACTCGACGTCGCCGTCGGAGCGCGCGTCTTCGTTGTTTCGAGCCAGGCGACGCTCGAGTGCTTCCACGACCCGCCAGCCCACCCCGTCGTCGCCCAGGATCGGGTTGCCGAGCCCGACGACGAGCGTCGCCGGGCCGTGCTCAGTCGTCGCGGCGGAGGACATCGACCGTCTCTCCCCGCACGTCGCGGATCGTGACCTCGAGAGGCATGTGGCCGGGCAGGGAATGGGTCGCACAGCCGAAGCAGGGGTCATAGGAGCGGAAGGCCATCTCGATCCGATCGAGGAGGCCGTTGTCGACGACGACCCCGGCCCGGATAAGGCCCCGTGCCGCCCGATCGATCGACATCGCGATCGGGGCGTGGTTGTTGGTCGTCCCGACGATCAGGTTGACCCGGGTGACGATCCCCCGCTCGTCGGTCCAGTAGTGATGGGTCAACGTCCCGCGCGGCGCCTCGACGGTCCCGACACCCTCGCTCGGTGGCTGCGTGGGGACGGTCCGGACCTCCTCCGAGGTGATCTCCGGATCGGCCACCAGCTCGAGCATTCGCTCGGCCGCGTAGAGCATCTCGATCAGGCGCGCCCAGTGACTGGCACCTCGCTGGTGCACCAGCTGCCGGCGGCCGTCGACCTGAGGCGCCAGCGTCGCGAAGTACCGCTCGTAGGCCGCCTGGGCACGCGGGGTGGCCATGCCCGTGGCCGCGTTCAACCGCCCGAGTGGCCCGACGCAGTAGACGCCGGAGTCCTTGCCGTCGACGAAGCCCTTCCAGCCGATCCGGCGCAGGTACGGGAAGGTCAGATAGGTCCACGGCTCGACGTGCTCGGCGATCCAGTCGCGGTAGTCGGCTGGCGCGTACGTGCCGAGCGATTCAGCGTCGGGCGCGACGACGCTCACCCGACCGTCGTAGAGGGCGACCCGGCCGGCGTCGTCGACCAGCCCGGCGTAGTAGGTCTCGTGCCGGAAGAGGTCGCCCAGCACCAGGTCCCGGGTCGGGCCGTCGGTCATGACCCGGTCGAACAGGTCGAGGCTGACGCCGGCGAAGTCGAGCATCGACCTGGCGATCGTCTCGATCTCGTCCCGCTCGTCCGGCGTGATCCCCTTGGTCAGCCCACCCGGCACCGACGTGCACGGGTGGATCCGCCGGCCGCCGATCAGCTCGATCACGCGGTGGCCGCCGCGCCGTGTCTCGATCACCCGGCTGCCGAACTCGAGGCCGACCTTGCGGATGACGCCGAGGATGTTGCGATCGGCGACCGGGGCATCGGGCCCGACGAGCACGTCCGGTCCGCCCAGCGCGTAGAAGTGGGTCGTGTGGTCGGCCACGAAGAACGCGCAGTAGAGGAGCTCGCGCAGGAGCTTTGCCGGCCGCGGCGGATCGACCCCGTAGACCGCGTCGGCCGCCTTGGCGGCGGCAAGGTGGTGGGCCTCCGGGCAGACGCCGCAGATCCGGTTGGTGAGGGTCGCCATCTCCTCGACCGGCCGGCCGACGCAGAACGACTCGAAGCCGCGCAGCTCGGGGACCTGGAAGTAGGTCCGCTCGACGTCGCCACGATCGTCGAGGAAGATCTCGATCTTGCCGTGGCCCTCGAGCCGGGTGATCGGGTCGATCGTCAGGCGCGTCATCGGGCGGCTCCGGGCGTGGCGGTCACGGTCCGCACGGCCCGGCTCCCGCGCAGCAGCGAGCCGGCCAGGCTGAAGCGGTAGAACTGCCCAACCGGGTCGGGCAGTCCGTCGAGGATGCGGTCGATCTCCGTCGGCTCGCTGGCGTCCACGACCGAGGCGAATGCCGAGAGGAGCCGGGCCCCGAAGTCGACGACGCCGTCGGCGGGGCCGTAGCAGCCGATACACGGGGCACCCGCCAGCGGGCACTTCGCCCCGCAGCCGTCGCGCGTCGCGGGGCCGTTGCACGGTACGCCCTGTTCCAGCAAGCAGAGGCTGGGGTCGAGGGTCGGCAGCTCATGGAGCCGCTCGAACCGGGCGATGTGCTTGAGGCCGCGGTCGCGCCGGCACTCGTCGCAGACGGTGGAGTGGCCGGCGCCCAGCACCGAGCCTCGAATCGGCAGCGTCGCCTTGCCGTCGAGGGCGGCGCCGAGCAACCCGAGGACATCGGCGACCTGCTCGGTCTCCGGAGGGCAGCCCGGCACGCGGTAGTCGATCTCCACGACCTGGTCGAGCGTCTGGAGCAGCGGGCACAGGGTCGGCAGGTGGAGCTCGCCCTCGGGCACGGTCGTGCGGCCGGCCGGCCGCACGTGGTCCGGGTTGTCCATCGTCGGCCCTTCGTATACGCGATCGAGCAGGTCGCCGGTCGTGGTCAGGTTCGCCAGGCCGGGGATGCAGCCCTCCGTGGCGCACGAACCGAAGGCGACGAGGATCGCCGACTTCCGGCGCAGCAGCCGGGCCAGCTCGGCGTTCTCGGTGTTGCGGATCCCGCCGGAGAACAGCGTCAGGTCGATCGAGCCGTCGGGCATGGCCGCGACGTCGGCGTACTTGGCATCCATGACCGCCGGCCAGAAGACGATGTCGAAGCGCTCGGCCAGGTCGAGGATCGCCTCGTGCAGGTTGAGGACGCTGATGTCGCAGCCGCCGCACGATGCCGCCCAGTACATGGCGAAGCGGTGCTTGCCGTTGGCAGTCATGGCCTCGCCTCCACGAGCGTTCTCGCCTCTTCCTCAGCCTCGGCAGGGCCGGCCGGCGTCTCCGAATCCGGGGTCCCCTCGGGCAGCCGTCCCCAGCCCAGCGGACCGAGCGCCCGAACGTCCTCGACGATCCGGGTGAACGCGGCGGCGAGCTGCGGGCCCTCGGCCGCGCTGGCGTAGAAGCGCTGGAACCGCTCGGGCTCGATGCCGAGCTTCTCGAGGACCCGGCCCAGGAGCTCGAAGCGGCGGAGGGCCTTGACGTTCTGGATCCGGTAGTGGCAATCGGCCGGCCAGCAGCCGGTCATCACGACGCCGTCCGCTCCGCTGGCGAACGCCTTCATCACGAACGTTGGGTCGAGGCGGCCCGAGCACATGAGCCGGACGAGCCGGACGTTGG
>JBGPIH010000046.1:0-19821 GCA_041484785.1 Candidatus Limnocylindria bacterium | reverse complement strand
GGCCACCAGGAGCACAACTACCCGGACTACGACCTGAGCCGCCTGCCGCTCGGCCGGGTCCAGGACGCCTCCGGCCTTCCGCTGACCGTGACCGTCGAGCTCCCCGGGCGCGACCTGACCGTGGCGGTCTGGCTGGCCCAGGTGGGCCGCGTTCCTGTCCTGCTGCTCGACACGGACACGCCGACGAACGCGGACTACGACCGGCCGATCACCAACATCCTGTACGTCCGGGGTCGGGAGATGCGGCTCCACCAGGAGCTTGTGCTGGGCATCGGCGGCGTCCGCGCGCTCCGGGCGCTCGGCCTTGCGCCGGCCGCCTGGCACCTCAACGAAGGGCATTCGGCGCTGCTGCTCGCCGAGCGAGCTCGCGAGTACGTCGCCGACGGCGTCGCCCTCGACGACGCCCTGGCGAGGGTCCGGAGCAACAGCGTCTTCACCATCCACACACCCGTTTCGGCCGGCAATGAACGGTTCGAAGCGGAGCTGGTCCGTCGCGTGGCCGGTCCCCTCCTCGACGGCGGCGGGGTCCCGGTGGAGCGGGTCCTCGAGCTCGGGCTCGGAGTGGACGGTGACACCGCCGAATTCGACATGACCGCCTTCTCGCTCCGGCTCACGTCCGGGGCCAACGGCGTCAGCCGGCTGCACAGCCAGACCGCCAATGCGACCTGGCAGGGCGTGACCCAGCATCCGATCCTCGACGTGACCAACGGGGTGCACGGGCCCAGCTGGATCGGTTCGCCGATCGTTTCGTTGCTCGAGGATCTCGGGGCAGACCTCGACGACCTCGATGCGGGCATGGAGGCGGGCCGCTTCTGGGAGCGCCTGGAGCGGATTCCCGGACGCGACCTGTGGGACGCGCACCTCCGGCAGAAGCTCGAGCTCGCGCTGTTCGCCCGCGGTCGGCTGCGCAGCCAGTTCGCCAGGCACGGCGAGGCTCCCGCGGTCCTTGCCGAGCTGGAGACCGCCCTCGATCCGGAGATCATGACGATCGGATTTGCGCGGCGCTTCGCGACCTACAAGCGGGCCGGCCTCCTGTTCAGCGACATCGATCGGCTGGCCAGGCTGATCTGGGACGAGCAGAAGCCCGTCCAGATCGTCTTCGCCGGCAAGGCCCATCCGGCCGACCGCCCCGGCCAGAAGGTCATCCAGGAGATCTTCCAGCGCTCTCGATCGCCCCAGTTCCGCGGGCGGGTCTTCATCCTCGAGGACTACGACATGCGGGTCGGGCGCTTCCTCGTGCAGGGCGTGGACGTCTGGCTGAACAACCCGCGCCGCCCGCTCGAGGCGTCCGGAACGTCGGGCATGAAGGCGGCCCAGAACGGGGTCCCGAATGTCAGCGTGCTCGACGGCTGGTGGGACGAGGGGTACGAGGGCGACAACGGCTGGGCGATCGGCGGTCGTGACGTCACCGGGGACGAGGCGAGCCAGGACTGGGAGGACGCCCTCGCCCTGTATCACCTCCTCGAGGATCAGATCATCCCGAGCTACTACGAGCGCGACACGTCCGGGATGCCGCTGCGCTGGGTCGCGGTCATGCGCCGGGCGATGGCGACCGCGCTGTGGCGGTTCTCGACGACCCGGATGCTCCACGAGTACGCCGAGCGGCTCTACCTGCCGGCAGCCGGCGTTTCCGTGCCGCGCGCCGAAGCGGTCCCGCTCGTCACCGAAGCCGGCTAGGCAGGCCATGGCCCCTCGGATCTCCCTGGCGTTGACGATCCACAACCATCAGCCGGTCGGCAACTTCGGCTGGGTCTTCGCGGAGGTGTACGAGCAGGCGTACCTGCCGATGGTCGAAGCCCTCGAGCGCCATCCGGCGGTCCGCCTGTCGCTCCACTACTCCGGGCCGCTGCTGGAATGGCTGCGCGCCGAGCGACCGGAGTTCATCGCCAGGCTCGCGACCCTCGTGGCACGCGAGCAGATCGAGATCCTGGGCGGCGGCTACTACGAGCCCGTCCTCGCCTCGCTCCCCGAGCGCGACCGGATCGGCCAGCTCCTTCGGATGGGCGACGAGCTGGAATCGCTGTTCGGCAGGCGTCCGAGCGGTGCGTGGCTGGCCGAGCGGGTCTGGGAGCCGGACCTGCCGACCTCGCTCGTCGCCGGCGGCTACGCCTGGACGATCCTCGATGACGCCCATTTCCGGGCGGCCGCCATTCCCGAGGAGGACCTCTGGGGCCCGTATACGACCGAGGACCAGGGCCAGCTCCTGACGGTGTTCGGAACCGAGCAGGGTCTTCGGTACCGGATTCCGTTCCGCGACGTCGACGACGTCATCGGCTACCTCCGCGACCACGGCACCCCGGACGGGACGCGGGTCGGGATGATGGGTGACGACGGCGAGAAGTTCGGTGCATGGCCAACGACCTGGCAGCACTGCTGGGGCGAGGGCCGCTGGGTGGACCGCTTCTTCGAGGCGCTCGAGGCGAATGCCGACTGGCTGGCAACGACCACGCCGTCCGCCTGGCTGGCCCGCCATCGCCCGATCGGCCGCGTGTACGTGCCAACCGGTTCGTACGCGGAGATGGGCGAATGGGCCCTGCCGGCGAACGAGAGCCGCGTCTACTCGGCCGTCCTGCACGCTGCCCAGGCCGCCGGGCGGCCCGAGGCGCGCTGGCTGCGTGGCGCCTTCTGGCGCAACTTCCAGGTCAAGTACCGGGAGATCAACGACCTGCACAAGCAGATGCTTCGGACCTCGGCCAAGGTGGATGCCATGGTCGCGGGTCCCGCCCGGGCGCTGGCCCTGGACCATCTCTACCGCGGCCAATCGAACGACTGCTACTGGCACGGCCTGTTCGGCGGGATCTACATCAGCCACATGCGCCTGGCGACCTACGAGCACCTGATCGCGGCGGAAGACCTTGCCGATTCCGCGGCCGGGTCCCTGCACGCGGCCGGGTGCCAGGACCTCGACATGGACGGCCAGGACGACGTCCGGCTCGCCGGCCCTGGTCAGGTCGTGACGGTCGACCTGACCTCCGGCGCGGGAATCGGCGGCTGGGACATCCGGCCGGTGCGCCACGCGCTGACGGCGATCATGCGGCGACGCCCCGAGGCCTATCACGAGACGCTGCGCGCCCACGAGGCGGCGGCGGCGCACGCGGCGACGGCCGATGCCGACGGCAACGACGGTGCCGGGCCGGCGTCGATCCACGACATCGTGCTGGTCAAGGAATCGGGGCTGTCCGAGCAGCTCCACTACGACGCCTACGAACGACGTTCGGGCCTGGTCCGCTTCCTCGCCCCCGACAGCACGGCTGACGACTGGGCGAGCGCCCGCGCGGCCGAGCTCGGAGACGCCGTTGACGGCGCGTTCCGGCTCGAGCAGCTGGAGCTCGATCGTTTGGTCGCCTCACGGCTGGCATCCGTCACCAGCGTCGGGGCCGTCAGGCCTGCCGAGGTCGAGGTCACCAAGGAGCTCGTCCTCGGCGGGGACCGGCGCTCGCCTTCCCTCGACCTCACCCTTACGGTGGTGAACCGCTCCACGAGAAGCGTCGAGGCACGGCTCGGTCTCGAGTGGACGCTCACGATGCTGGGCGGAGGCGGCAACCCGTCGGCCTGGTGGGATGTCGCCGGCGTGCGGGCCGGCCACGACACCCGCGGGATCGCGGAGGGCGTCACCTCATTGGGGCAGGGCAACGAGTACGTGGGGATCGCCGTGGCGACGAGCGTGTCGACCCCGGCGACGGCCTGGTGGGCCCCCGTCGAGACCATCTCGAACTCGGAGAGCGGATTCGAACGCGTCTACCAGGGATCCGGGTTGCTGCTGAGCTGGCCACTGTCGATCGCACCGGGCGGGTCGTTCAGCGTGCGGGTCAGCCACGCGGTCACGACGACGCGCGACCGTGCCGCCGACGAGGCCTTCGCCGCACTTCCGGCCCCCGTCGGCAGGTGAGCCGGGGCCGACTGGTCGTCCACGGTCATTTCTATCAGCCGTCGAGGGTCGATCCGTTCAGCGGCACGGTTCCGGTCGACGGAACCTCCGCGCCGGCCCACGACTGGACGGCCCGTGTCAGCGCGGAGTCGTACCGCCCGAACGCGGACGTGGGCAACCTCGGCCACATCTCGTGGGACCTTGGTCCGACACTCGCCAGCTGGCTCCGGGACCACGACCAGCCGGCGTACGCAGGCTTCGTCGCCGGCGACGCGGGTGTTCACGGGATGGCGCAGCCGTTCAACCACGCGATCCTGCCCCTCGCGTCGGCGCACGACCGGCGAACCGAGATCCGCTGGGGCCTGCGCGACTTCGAGCTCCGGTTCGGCCGGCCGGCGGTCGGGATGTGGCTGCCCGAAACGGCCGTGGACCTGCCGACCCTCCGGCTCCTGGCCGAGGCTGGCGTCCGGCATACGATCCTCGCCCCCTGGCAGGTCGCGGTGGCGCACCCCGAGACCCGCCGGCCGTACCGGGTGGAGCTCGGTGGCGGGCATCACCTGATCGTCGCCCTGTATGACGGCGGCCTCTCCGGCTCCGTCTCCTTCGACCCGGCCGAGACGGCCGATGCCGACCGCTTCGCCCGGGAGCGGCTGATGCCGAGGTTCCTGGCCGATCCGCTTCCCGATGACGAGCGACCGCTGATCCTGATCGCGACGGACGGCGAGCTGTACGGCCACCATCAGCCATTTCGCGAGTTCTTCCTGCGTCGGCTCGTCCAACCCCGACCCGACGGCTCCGGCCACGGATTCGACGTCAGCCCATTGTCCGAGGCCCTGCGCGAACCGCCCGGACGTCCGTTCCGAGCCACTCGCGTCGCCGAGCGGACGTCGTGGAGTTGCCATCACGGCGTCCTGCGGTGGAGCGGTGAGTGCCCGTGCGCCGGGGACGCCACCTGGAAGGCGCCGCTTCGGGCGGCGCTCGAGCGGCTCGCTGGCGGGATCGACAGCCAGACCGAGCATCTCGCCGCCGGGCTGCCCGGCGGTCCCGACCCGTGGGCGGCCCGGGACGGCTACGTCGACGTCGTGGTCGGAGCGGAATCGCCCGAGGCGTTCGCGGAGCGGTGGCTCGGCGAACCACCGGCCGACTCGTCGGCCGGGACGTTCCTGGCGTTGATGGAGATCCAGCGCTGGCGGCTCGCGATGTTCGCGAGCGATGCGTGGTACTGGGACGATCCTGTTCGCCCGGAGGCGTATGGGGTGCTGCGGGCGGCCGCCTGGGCCGCACGGCGCATGGATCGCCTGTCCCGCTCGAGCCTGGAACGGCGACTGGTCGCCGACCTGGCGCTGCTCAGCTCACCGGGCCATCAGATCGACGGCGCGGAGATCTACCGGCGCGCCCTCGTCGAGGTCGGGCAACCGCCTCCCTGAGGTCCGTCGCCGGCCCGCGGCCTGCGCGCCGCGAGCCGGAACGGACGGAGGGGGCGAGAAGAACGGTCAGCTGAGGCCGACGGGCGTCGTGGGGCCACGACCGTCCGTGAAGCCCTCGCGGCTGTCGACGCCGGCGATGACGGAGAACGCGCCGACCGCCAGCACAATCGCGATCATGATCAACCCGACCATCGGGCACCAACTTTCATTGTTATAGTGAACTAGGCCAAGTCGAAGATAGTTGGACTACCACACTATGTCAAGTGACGTTCAGCCCGCGCATACGGCCAGCGGACAGGGAACGGGCGGCTCCCTTGATGTCGAGCGTGATTCGGACGTTCCGATCTCGACCCAGATCTTCTGGCAGATCACCTACCAGATCGATTCGGGACGGATGCTGCCCGGGACGAGGCTCGCCCCGGTCCGCGAGCTGGGAGCCGCGCTGCGTGTCAACCCGAACACGATCCGGGCGGTCTACCGGCGCCTCGCGGACGCCGGCTACGTCACGAGCCGGCACGGTGCCGGAACGCACGTCGCCGACCGACCGCCGCAGCGCCGCGGGACGGAGGCCCTCGCCGGAATCGTGGCCGAGATGACCCGGAGAGCGGCTCATGCGGGCTTCACCGCCGACGAGTTGGCCGCCGCAACGTTCGCCGCGGCGGCCGAGCGGAAGCAGCCGGGTCCGCTCGTTCGGGTCCTGTTCGCCGAGTGCACCAGCGCCGACGCCGGGTACGACGCCGAGCGGCTGGTCGATGCCTTCCCCGGCATGATCGAGGCCGAGGGCAGCCTGCTCGACGATCTGCCGGATCGTCTGGAGCGGTTCCACTACGACCTGGTCGCGACCACGACGTTCCATGCCGACGAGGCCCAGGTCCTGGTCGCCGGCCGGATCCCGGTCGTCGCCATGCTCGTCGGGCCGGGCTACCTGGAGCTGGTCCACGAGATCGCCGGCCTGCCCAACGGATCGCGGGTGGGCCTGGTCTGTGTCTCGGAACGGGGCAGCGACAACATCCTCGAGACCCTCGCCCTCGCCGGCACTCGCGGCGTCGACATCGTGTCCGCGCTGATCGCGGCCCCGGAAGACCTCGAGCGGGTGGACAAGACGGCGGACATCATCCTGCTGTCGCGCGAGGCGCTCGCCGCCGGGCTCGACCGCTCGTTCTCACGGCCGGAGCGGATCCGACCGTGGACCTACGACTTCGATCCGTCCGGGCTGGAGCTGCTGCGGCGCGCCATCGAGCACGTCGCAAGCGCCCGTCCCAGCGAGTCTGCCACGGCCTGACGATCCGCGCGCCGGGACGACCGGATACCGGCCCGGGCCTCCCGGGCCGCGGGTACCATGCGCTCGTGCGACGCGATTTCCACCTCAGGCGAGAACCGCGCCAACGGTATGCCGTCGGCGGAACGCTGATCGGCACTCGGGGCGACCTGGTCGTGGCGGATACGGCGGGGATCCGCCGACTGGCCGCCCGGATGAACACCGATCGCGCTGGGGCACCGTCCGTGCAGGCCGGCGAGATCGGGGCGCTGGGCCTGCTCCACGAGATCGGGCACCTGCTGATCGCCCGCTACGAGGCGAGCCGTCGACCGGGCGCGATGGGCGCGGCCGTGGCCGAGCTCGACGTGCGGCTCGGGCCCGACAGCGGCCGCCTGCTCGATCGATTCGCCCACGAGTTCCCGGGTCGCGGTCCGGAGCCGGAGCCGGCAGCCGTTCGGCTGGAGGAGCTCCTGCTCACCCGAATCGCCAACGAGAACCCGGCGCTCGGTCCGTTGCACGAGTTGGTCGACGATCGCGGGGTGGCGACGGGCACCCGCTATGCCGAGGCGATCGCCGGCCTCGAGGCGGTCTTCGCCGCCGGTCCTCCCGGCGACGCGCAGGGCACCTCGCTGATCGAGCTGATGCGCACCCCCGCTCGCCTCGCCCCGACCTCCCTGGCCGGTCAGCTTCGCTACATCCGCGAGCACTGGGGACCGATTCTCGGGCCGGGATTGGACGACCTGATGCGCCGCCTGGATCTCGCCATCGGGATCATGGCCGAGGAGGAGCGCGCCCTGCACATGCGCTTCGGAGGCGGTCCGGGCCCGGGCAGGCCGGTCGAGACACCGTCCTTCGCCGGCGCGGCAGACGAGCCCGAGGCGTTCTCGTCCGACTCGGCCTGGATGCCGCGCGTGGTCCTCATGGCCAAGAGCACCTACGTCTGGCTCGATCAGCTGTCACGCGTCCACGGCCGTGCGATCAGCAGGCTCGACGCGATCCCGGACGAGGAGCTCGACACGCTCGCGCGCTGGGGGGTGACCGGGCTCTGGCTGATCGGGCTGTGGGAACGATCGCGCGCCTCTGAACGGATCAAGCGGATGCGCGGGAATCACGAGGCGGTCGCGTCGGCCTACTCCCTCGATGACTACCGGATCGCCGGCGACCTCGGCGGGGAGGCGGCCTACGCGGACCTGCGCGATCGAGCCGCGGCGCGCGGGATCCGCCTCGCCAGCGACATGGTCCCCAACCACATGGGCATCGACTCGCGCTGGCTGATCGAGCATCCCGAGTGGTTCCTCTCCCTTCCGGAGCCTCCCTACCCCGCCTACTCCTACGGCGGGGCCGACCTCTCGTCCGACGAGCGGGTCGGGATCGTGCTCGAGGATCACTACTGGAACGACAGCGACGCGGCGGTCGTATTCAAGCGCTTCGACCGCGCCAGCGGCGACGTCCGCTACGTCTACCACGGCAACGACGGGACGAGCTTCCCGTGGAACGACACGGCCCAGCTGAACTACCTCGATCCGGCCGTTCGCGAGCAGGTGATCCGCACGATCCTCGACGTGGCCCGACGCTTCCCGATCATCCGCTTCGACGCAGCGATGGTCCTCGCCAAGAAGCACATCCAGCGTCTCTGGTGGCCGGAACCCGGGACCGGCGGGGGCATCCCGTCACGCGCCGAGCGGGCGATCCCCAGATCCGAGTTCGACGCTCGCATGCCGGCCGAGTTCTGGCGCGAAGTCGTCGATCGGGTCGCCGCGGAGATCCCGGGGACGCTCCTGCTGGCCGAGGCCTTCTGGTTGCTCGAGGGCTATTTCGTGCGCACGCTCGGGATGCACCGGGTTTACAACAGCGCGTTCATGCACATGCTCCGCGACGAGGACGGGGCCGGCTACCGCAGGGTCATCAAGGAGACCATCGAGTTCGACCCCGAGATCCTCAAGCGCTACGTCAACTTCATGACCAACCCGGACGAGGACAGCGCGCTCGAGCAGTTCGGCAAGGGCGACAAGTACTTCGGGGTGGCGACGGTCCTCGCCACGCTGCCCGGCCTGCCGATGCTCGGCCACGGCCAGGTCCAGGGATTCGGCGAGAAGTACGGGATGGAGTTCCGCCGCGCGACGCTGGAGGAACAGCCGGACCAGGGCTTCATCGAACGCCACGAGCGGGAGATCTTCCCGCTCCTCCACCGGCGGGCCTGGTTCGCCGAGGCGCACGACTTCCTGCTCTACGACTTCCGGACCGACCGCGGTGCCGTCGACGAGCACGTGCTCGCCTACTCCAATGGCGCGGGCCCGCAGCGATCGCTCGTCGTCTATCACGACCGGTTCGCGTCGACCAGCGGGACCATCCGCGATTCCGCCGCGTATGCCGTCAAGTCGCTCGACGGCTCGAAGCGGCAGGTCAGGCGCTCGCTGGCCGAGGGGCTCGGCCTGCCGAACGAGCCCGGCGCCTTCGTCATCCTGCGTGATTCCCGGACCGGGCTCGAGTCACTCCGGTCGTGCCGGGAGCTCTGGGAACATGGCCTCCACCTCTCCCTGGACGCCTACGAGACGCACGTCTTCTGGGAGCTCCGGGAGGTCCGTGACGGGGTCGCCGGCCAGTGGGCACGCCTCGCGGCCCGCCTCGGCGGCGCCGCCGTCCTATCGCTCGACGAGACCCTGCGCGAGCTCCAGCTCGAACCCGTCCATCGCCCGTTCCGGGAGATCTTCGGCGGTGGGCTCGCCCGGGCGATCCTCGACGGCGCCGCGACCGTGGCCCAGCTCGACGAGCTCGAGGCCCGGGTCGGGCGTTTCCTCGGCGCCGTCGCCGAGGCGACCGGCGTCCCGGGCGACGCCCCAGCGCTGGCGACGGCGGTCCGCTTACGGCTCCAGGCCGCCCTGATCGACCGGCCCGAGGCCATCGGCCCAGTCGACCGTGCGGCCCTGCTCGGCTGGCTCCTCCTCGCCCGGACCGGCGAGCTGGCGCCCGGTGCCGATGTCGCGGCGACCAGCCGGGCCTGGTATGACGAGCTGCGCCTGGCCGGCGCCTTTGCAGTCGGCCTCCGCGACGCCGCCGTCGGCGAGGCCGAAGCCTGGAGCGCGGCGGAGCTCGTTCGGGTGCTCCTGGCGCTTCCCCGCCCGTCGAGCTTGCGCGGATCGGCGCGCGCGACCGACGCGCGGCTCCTCGAGCAGTGGCTGGCTCGCGATCCAGTCCGCGCGGCGATCGGTGTGAACACGTGGCAGGGCGTGGAGTACATCGATCGCGACCGCTTCGAGACCATGCTCCGCTGGGCGGTACGGCTGGACGCGATCGAGGCCGCCGCGACGGCGGCGTCCGGCGCGGCGTCCACGCCCCGTCCCGGCGGCGTCGGTGCCGGCACCCGGGAGCGGCCGGCGCTCGTCACCCGGCTCATGGCGGCGGCCGGGGAGGCCGGCTATCGGGTGGATGCGCTGCGCGCCGGTCCCGCGCCCCGGCCACGGGCCGTACGAGCGCCAGGGCCGAAGCCGGTCAGCGGCCGGCGCCGGACGCACTCCTGAGCCGTTCCATCCTCAGCCGAGCAGGATCCGGCGCAACAACGACGTCGGTGGCGTCCCGTGGGCCAGCACGGACTCCAGGTGCGTTCGGTAGTCGAAGCCGGGCGTCTCGCCGAACCCGCCAACCACGTGCGGTCGAGGCACGGCTCCGGCGCCGCGCGGGTCGCCGGAAGCGCTGGCGGCCCGGCGCCTGACCTCCCGCTCGATCTCCCACATCTCCAGCGAGCCGGCGAAATACGTCGAGAGCTGGGTCGACGAGAGGCGGGCGCGATCGAACTTGGCTCGCGCCTCCGCCTCCTCCTGGAACCCGCCGTCGACCATCAGGGCGACGGCCTCCTCGCCGGTCATGCCGTCGCAGTGAATCCGGGCGTCGATGATCGCGTTGGTGATCGAGCGCAGGTAGAACTTCCAGTGGGTCAGCATGAGCGCCGGATCCTCGGCCCCGTAGCCGGCGTCCATCATCACCTGGGTCACGTACACGGCCCAGCCCTCGGCGAACACGCCACTGCCGAAGATCGCCCGCACGACCGATGGTGAGCGGTTGGCGTAGACGCCCTGGAGATAGTGGCCCGGGACGGCCTCGTGGATCGTCAGCAACCGAAGCATCCGGTCGTTGTCCTCGCGCAGGTTCGACTCGCGCTGCTCCTCGGTCCAGTCCTCGGGCATCGGGGTGATAGCGAAGAACGCCTTCTGACCCTTGTCGAGCGGGCCCGGCGAGATGAGCATGGCACCCCCGGTGGCGCGCAGGAAGACGGGCGTCCACTCGATCTCGAGCGGTTCGTCGGCCAGGCCCAGCAGGTTCCGTTCCCGGCAGAACGTCTCGATCCGGTCGTTCTCGAGGCGACAGAAGTCGAGGAGGTCGCCGGCCGCCGGATGCTCGGCGGCGATGGCGTCGAGGACGCTTCGTACGAGCGTCGCCTCGTCTGACGACTCGCTCGCCCCCGGGCACCAGGTCGACCAGGCCGCCCGGGCGAGTCGCACGAGCTCCGCTCGGACCGCGAGGTACTCCCGCTCGGCTTCGGCCAGGATTCGCTCCGGCGTGAGCGTCTCGGAGCGCATCGTGTGGCGCATCCTGGCGACGAAGAGCTCGCGCCCGAGCCGCCCTTCCCCGGCGCTGCCCGGCAGGACCACCTCCCGAAGGTGGGTCCCGAATCCGGCCACCGCCTCGTTCGCGACACGCGCGGCAGCCGTCAGCCTCGGCGTGATGGCCGCGACCGCCGGGTCGGCGACACCATCGCGGGCGGCCGCCAGCGCCTGGTCGATCTGCTCGCCGATCCCGGGCATCTGGCGCAGGGCGGCCTCTGTCTGGAAGCGCCCGACCGGGCGCTCCTCGTGGCCGACGAGGCGCTCGCGTGCGGCATCGAGGACGGCCGCCACGCCCTCGAGACGGCCGGCCACCGATTCGAGTCGAGCGGCGAGCGGCGCGAAGTCGCGGGCCGTCAGGGTGAACAGCCCGTTGCCAACGAGGTAGACCCATTCGAGCGGGTTCCAGGCATCCTCGCAAAGGACCGTCTCGTTGAAGCGGGCCGCCTCCAGCTCGCCGATCAGCAGGTCGCGGTCGATCGCCTCCGCGTCGGTGAGGCCGGCCATCGCCCCGAGCTCGGCCAGCCACCGTTCGGTGAAGGCGAGCTGCTCGGCTCGCCCGGCGGCGGTCAGGTCCGGCCAGCGGGCATCGTGGGCGTGCTCGCCGATGGCCGTCGCGGCGGTCGGGTTGAGCCTGAAGAACTCGGCGAGGAAGGCGTCCATGCGGCCGGCGAAGTCGGACATGGCGGCCAGTCTAGCCGGGGCCGCTCCGGGGGCACTGGGTCGCCGGCCGGGGGCTCAGTAGCCCTGCTTGCCCCCCACGGTGCTCGGCGCGGGTCCCGCTCCGGCGACGAACGCGACGGAGAACCCGCTCACGCCGTCACCGGTGGCGTCGCCGGCCTTCGCGTCGCCCTGCCAGTAGTAGAGCGGCAGGCCGTCGTAGGCGACCTGGGTCGTGCCGTCACTGCGGACCAGGGTGGTCAGCGTTCCGGTCACGCCCGTTCCGGCGGCGGGCTGCCCGCCCGCCGGCACGGTGAGGGGCGGCCAGGTCGTGGCGCACGAGCCCGCGCAGGTCGACGTGCCCGGGCTGTCCCCGGCATGCGTGTAGAGCGTCATGCCGTTCGGGCCGGTCAGGAAGGCCCCGAAGGTGGGCGAGGTCGCGGACCCGACGGTGACCGCGCCGCCGCCGCCCGATCCGGGTGCCTGACCGGTGGGGAGTGGACTGGCCGTGGACGACCCGCCACTCGCGGTGCAGGCCGCGATGAGCGTCGCACTGAGGATGAGGGCGGACAGGATGCGTGGAACGGACATGTGGTCTCTCCGCGATGCGATTACGACAGCGGCTTGCGCCTGTTGCCCGTAGCTACGCCGCGGCTCGCCGTCCCGGTTTCCCGGGTCGCCGCCCGCTACGATGCCCGGATGCCAGATTTGCTGCCTCAGACCTGGGTCGAGCCGGTCGTCCTCGAGGGCAGGAGGGTCCGCCTGGAGCCGCTCCGGGCAGGGCACCTTCCCGACCTCCTCCTCGTCGCCTTCGACCAGGCGCTGTGGCGCTGGACCATCATGGGTCCTCAGGATGAAGCCGGCCTGCGCCGCTGGCTGGAGACCGCCCTGGCCAACGCCGAGGCCGGCACGGAACGGCCATTCGCGACGATCGACCGCGCCTCCGGCCGGGCGATCGGGAGCAGCCGGTTCATGTCCATCGTGCCCGAGCATCGACGGCTCGAGATCGGCTGGACCTGGGTGGGGACACCGTTCCAGCGGACCGGCGCCAACCGCGAGGCCAAGCTCCTCCAGCTCACCCATGCCTTCGAGGTGCTCGGCGCGAACCGGGTGGAATTCAAGACCCACGCCCGAAATGAGCGCTCCCGGACCGCTCTCGCGGGCATCGGCGCCACCTTCGAAGGGGTCTTCCGCAACCACACGATCATGCCCGATGGGTCCCTCCGCGACTCGGCCTACTTCAGCGTCATCGCCGAGGAGTGGCCCGGGGTGAAAGCTCGCCTCGTCGCGAGCCTGGCGCGGTACCCTTCGTGGTGACGGTCACCGGAAACGCGGGGGACGCAGGAGCGGAGGGATCGCCGTGAGAGGCTTCATCGTCGGTACGGCCATTACGGCCATCGCCTTCTTCGTGCTGACCAAGTTCCTGTCGCAGTTCGTGAGCTACGACGGCGAGCTCATCGGACTGCTGGCGATCGCGGTCATCTTCGGCGTCGTCAATGCGCTCATCGGACCGGTCATCAAGACGCTCGCGTTCCCACTCACCATCATGACGATGGGCCTCATCGGATTCGCCATCAATGCGGCCCTGCTGCTGGTGACCGCGGCCATCGCCAATTCGACCGGATTCGACCTCACGGTCGGGGACTTCCCGCCGGACTTCACCGTCGACACGATCGTCGCCGCGATCGTCGGCTCGGTCGTGCTGAGCCTGGTTGGGACTGCCGTGCGGCTTGTCGTCCCCGACTGACCCGGACGTCCTGCGCCGGGCCGCCCGGCGATTCGGGACCCCGCTCTACGTCACCGACCTGGCGACGCTGGCCGCCGCCGCGACCGAGGTTCGGGACGCGTTCCCCGATCCGTGGCTGCGCCACTACTCGGTCAAGGCCAACGATGTGCCCGCGATCATCGCCGCGGTCGCCGGCCATGGCTTCGGCGCGAACGTCGTCTCGCGCGGCGAGTGGGCGGCCGCGGCGCGGGCAGGCCTGGCCAACCGGGAGATCACGCTGGAGGGGATCGGCAAGACCGGCACGGATCTGCGAGCCGCCGCGTCGGCGGCACGGGACGGCCGACCCCTGCGCTGGGTCGCCGTCGAATCGGCGGACGAGGCCGCGGCGCTGGCCGACATCGTCAGCCGTGGCTCGGCCCGCGGATCGGCCGGCGACGCGCACCTCGACGTCCTCTATCGGCTGAATCCGGAGGTCATGCCCGAGACCCTGCCCGGGCTGGCGGTGGGTGCCGGCAGCTCCAAGTTCGGCATGACCCAGGCAGAGCTGGCAGCCGCGATCGCCGCCGGCGGCGGCCCGGACGGCCCGCTCAGACCGCGCGGGATCCACCTCCACGTCGGCTCGCAACTCGGCGCGGTGGATGCCTGGCGCGATGCCGTCCGGCGGGCCCTGGCCGTCACGGCGCTCTGGCGCGGGTCCATCGAAACGTTCGACACGCTCGACGTCGGCGGCGGGTTCCCGGTCTTCGCCGCAGGCGAGCCCGCGCCGGGGCCGAGCCGCTTCGCCCGGGAGCTGCCCGCTCTGCTCGAGGCAATTCCCGCCGACCGCCGCCCAAGCCGCCTCGCGATCGAGCCGGGGCGGTTCCTCGTCGCCCGCTCCGGCTGGCTGGTCGCCTCCGTCCTGCACGTTCGAGACCGCGGCGGGCCGCAGGTCGTCCTGGACGCCGGCATGACCGAGCTGATCCGGCCCGCGCTCTACGGCGCGTACCACCCGATCCACGCGCTGACCTCGCGGCTCGCTGTCGCGGAACCGACCGCGGTCGAAGGCCCGATCTGCGAGACCACCGATTCCCTCGGCGTCCACGATCTCCCACCGCTGCGCCGCGGCGATCTCGTGGCCATCGCCGATGCCGGGGCATACGCGGCCTCCCAGTCCTCCTCCTACAACGGCCGCCCCAAGCCACCGCAGGTCCTGCTCGACGTGGACGGAACCTTTCGGCTGGCGCGCCGCCGGTCGGGCGGCGGGGCCGGCGTCGGATGATGCACAACGAAGGGAATGGCCAATGACTCGCCGTCGACACGGGCTCTCGATCGTCGCCGCCCTCGCCTGGGGCTTCGCCATCGCCGCCGGCCCTGTCTCGGCTGCGTCGCCCTCGGCGCCACCGGCCGGCCCGCCGTTCCCCACGCCGACCGACGGCCAGGCGGTCTACGACTTCGCCGGCGTCCTGTCGGCGGGCGCCATCGCCCGCGCCGAGTCGACGATCGACACGATCGAGGCACGGACGGGCGCCGAGATCGTCGTGTACACCCAGAACGCCGGGTCGTTCGACCTGTCGAGCGACGGGACGATGGCCAAGGCCCGGGCGCTGATCGACCAGTGGGGCGTGGGGCGAGCCGGATTCGACGACGGCCTGGCGATCTTCTTCGACCTGGATCCGAGCCTCCAGCACGGCCAGGTCCAGCTCTACGCGGCGCCCGGGTTCGAGGCGGCCTTCCTCTCGAACGAGGAGCGCCAGCGCATCTTCGACGAGGACATGCTGCCGTACCTCCGATCGGCCGACTTCGATGGTGCCCTGGCCATCGCGCTGGCCAGGGTGGACGCCGCGGCCACGCCGGAACACGCCGCCCAGCTGCAGACCTCGCGGCAAGTCAACGCGGTGGTCGGCCTGGTCGGCGCCCCGATCGTGTTCCTCGGCCTGTTCGGTTGGGCGTTCTTCCACTGGCGGCGCTTCGGCAAGGACCCGGTCTACCTCGACGATCCGTCGGTCCTGATGCCGGCGCCGCCACCGGATCTCACGGCGGCGGCGGGTGCCGTGGTCATGGATGGACGCACGTCCCGCCGGGCGCTCACCACGGCGATGCTGGATCTGGCCAGTCGCGGCTTGATCGCCTTTCGTGAGGAAGCCGGACCTCTCGGGATCGGCAAGAAGGTCGGGATCGACGTGGCCCCGGCGCGTGGCGATGCCCAGATCGAGGCCGGGCGCGCCCGCAATGGGCGCCGACCGATGGGGCCTGCGGAGGAGCTCGCGCTGGGCGACCTTCGCTCGCTCGGGGCCACGGCGGACGGCTCGTACATCGAGCCGGACGAGCTTCCGAAGTTCGGCGAGAAGGTCGCCGGCTTCGATCGAGCCCTCGAGGGCCTCGTCGTGAGTCGCGGCTGGTTCGGCGAGAAGCCCAGCAAGGTGGTCACCGCCTGGAGCATCCGAGGCGTCCTGGCGATCATCGGGGGTGCCGTGGGGATCGCCATCGGGCTGGCCGTCCCGTTCTCCGGGCTGACCTTGATCGGCGCGGCGGGCGTCGCGGGCGGGATCGTCGTGCTGCTCTTCGCGCAGGGCATGCCCGCCGTCACGATGACCGGCGCGATGATCCGGGCGATGCTGGCGGCCTACCGGCGGACGCTCGAGCGGACGATGGCCCAGGCCAGATCCATGCAACAGGTCGTGGACGAGGCCAGGCTGGCCTGGTTGGACACCCCGGATCAGGCGGTGGTGTGGGGCACGGCCCTAGGGCTCCAGCACGAGATCGAGGGGGTCCTGAGCCGCAGCCTCGAAGATGTCCGGCACGGCCAGCCGGCTGGGGGCGCGATCCCCTACCTCCCGATCTGGTACCTGTCCTCGAGTGGCACGCCGTTCGTGGGTGCCGGCGCCGGCGGCAGCGGCGGGGGCCTCTTCTCGAATTCGGGCATTCCGGACCTCGGCGGCATGATGTCCACGCTCGGGACGATCGGCAATTCCCCCGGGTCATCGGGGAGCGGCGGCGGCTTCTCGGGCGGAGGCTCGGGCGGCGGTGGAGGGGGAGCCGGCGGCGGTTTCTAGGGTCTCACCGCCCCGCCGCGTGACGGGGGCGTCGGCGGTCATGGGCGGCCGACGGTACACTCCGGTCATGGGTGCTGTCGAGACGATGGAAGACTTCTTCGAGAAGCTGAACGGCGGTGACCGCGAGGCCGCGGTCGCGCTGATGGACGAGAAGACCGAGATGCGCGTGCACGTCGGGGACAGCGTGCAGACGCTGCGCGGCGTCGAGCGCGTGGGTGGCTGGTTCCTGCGGGGCGACGCCGGGCTGAAGATGATCCCGGGCAACATCCGGGACACCGGCAACACCTACGAGACGGACCTGCTCGTGGTCCGGCCCGGAACCCAGAGCCAGACCATCGACGCGACCTTCCGCGTGGAGGCCGGCAAGATCACCGCGATCAACATCGCGCCGCGCTAGGTCTCAGGCCGGTCGGGCGCCGCGGGCTGCGCGGCTCGGCGGGGCGAGCCGGCTTCGAATGTCTACGAGGGTGACGGCTCCGGGGACGGCGACGCGTCATTGATCACGTCGGGCGCCTTCGACGGAATGACGATCTCGTCGCCGATCGCGATCTTGTCCGGGTTCGTGATCGTGTCCTTGTTGGCGGCCAGGAGCTCCGCGAGCGTGATCCCGAATCGCTTGGCGACCTTGGAGAGCGTGTCGCCGGCGGCAATCACGTAGGTCTGCGACGTCGGCGCAGCCGCCGTCGCGAGCGCGGGACTGGAGCTCGCGACGCCCTGGCTCGCGCTGGGGCTGGCGGTCGCCGTCGTGCCGCCACCACCCCCGCCCACGCCGAGCAGGGCCGGCAGGAAGAAGAGTCCGAGCGCGGCGATCGCCAGCGCGACGGCGAGGACCGCGACGCGCGGCAGCGATGGCAGGCCGACCCGGGTCCGGATCGTTGGAAACGCCTCGTCGCGACGCGAGTGCTCCCACGCCGGGCCGGTGATGACATCGCGGGGCGCCGTCCGAGTCGAGCTGACGCGCGGTCGGTTGATCGGTCGTTTCGGCGGCTCGTAGCCGTGGACCGGTCGATCGCCAACCCTCGACGGCTTGACCAGCCCGGCGAGCTCCGCGTCAGGCGGAGCGGCCGCGCTCGTGCGCGACGCTGGCGAAGGCGAGGCGCCCGAATCCTGGGCGCCGGCCGCGAGACGGTCCGCCGCGCTGCCCACCAGGCCGCGGCCCTCCTCCTCTCGGCCGGCGAGGAACTCCGGGGCGCCAGGGGCGTCGGCGACGCCTCGCGCCTCAGTCGATCGCCGTGTCGCCGCCGCACCGGGCCCGCTCGCGCCGCCGGACGCCCATGGCGGCGGGGCGGCCCAATCTCGCGGTGGGTTGCGCTGGATAGGGGGCTCCTCGGACGGGAACTGGATCCTCGGTCGCTCCTCCGCCCCGTCGTCGTCATCGACGTCTTCCTGGTCGGCGGCGATCTCGGAGGCCGATGATGCTGCCGCCGCCCTCACCGGCCCGGATCTGGCCGTGGCCGTGGGCGCAGGAGCCGGCCGCTCGCCTTCTCCCCGGGCATGTGCGGCCTCGCGCCGGGCCCAGTCCTGGAACGTGGGGCAGACGGGAAACGCGCTCGACAGGCAGTAGGCCTCCTGGTGGGCGGCAGCGCGCGGCGCCGGCAGCGGTTCGGCATAGCAGCGGTGCCGGTGATCGGGGCTCGTGGAGCGGGCTTCCCGGTCGTCCTCGAAGGCGACGAACGGACAGGCCGGCGCGCCGTCCACGCTGGGGAGCCCTCGCTCGGTCATCGACGCGATGATACGCGCCGGGAGAGGCGCCGGCGCTCGGGTCGATGGCGGCTGGCGGTGTGCGCCGTCGTCGACGAGAGCGCCCGAAGAGGCGTCAGTGATCGGCGACGAGCGCGCGATCCCTTGGCTTGTCGAGATATCGAAGCGTGAGCAAGACGCTTACGAGGGCGGCGCCGAGGCCGGTGGCCCACCCGCCGGTGTCGGGTCCCGCGGGCAGCCTCGATGTCGCATCGGTCGGTGGCGGGCTGGACTGGAGGCCACCCGCCCCGCCGGCCGTCTCGACCGCCAGGGCCTCGACCACGGCCTTGGCCGACCCGGACGTGGCGATCATCGTGTAGACGCCACCTCGCCCCGGACCCGCGTCGATCGTGGCCGTGAAGCTGCCGGCGGAATCGGTCCTGAGTGCCTGCGAACCAGCGTCCGCCCCGTTGCGCTCGATCACCAGCAGGACATCGGCATCGGCCGGAAACCCGGAGCCCGCGAGGTCGATCTCCTGGCCTGGAATCACCGTCGCCGTGAGGGCCGGTTCTGCGGCCGCGACGACCGCGGGAGCCGCCAGCAGCGCCAGGGCGACCAGGACGAAGAGGGGGACGCGACGGTTCATCGTGCGAGAATCCTTTCGAAGAAGCGAGGGGGCCAGGACGACCTGGCCCAATTGCGCGTCTTGACGGCGGCAGGTCCCGGTTGGTTCCGACTTGGCGCCTGTCGGGCTGATGGACGTGGCGGAACGCCTGGGCGTGGTCGAGAAGGCCGCTTATCTCCTCTCCCCCCGGGTCGTTTGACAGTCCCGACGCCGCCTCGGACACTTCGGGGCACCCAGCAGCGACTGCGAACTCACCTCCGGTGCCCCAAAGGAGCGTGTCATGTCCCGACTCACCAATTGGCTGGCCCCCAAGGCCACGGCCCGCGCGCACTGCGACCTGCCGTGTGGCGTCTACGACCCCGAGCAGGCCCGGATCGAGGCCGAATCGTGCTTCCGGATCATGGAGAAGTACCAGGCCAGCGCCGACGAGACCTTCCGAACCCGTGCGATCGGGATCAAGGAAGAGCGTGCCGACCTGGTGAAGCATCACCTCGACGTCCTGTGGCACGACTACTTCAAGCCGGAGCACCTCGCGGCGGTCCCCAACCTGCACGAGCTCTTCTGGAACGCGAACAAGCAGGTCTCGAAGGTGAAGGCCTCCGTCGATCCGGCCGACGGCCAGAAGCTGCTCGACCTGATCAACGACGTCGACGCCGCCTGGAAGGCGACCGGCGGGCCGGGCAAGACGCGCGTCGCCGGGCGTCCCGGCTGAGGCCTCGGTTGCCGGATCGGAAGCCCCGTCGAACGGCGGGGCTTCGCCGTTTCCGGGGGCCATGGCGGGTCGCCGTGGCCGAGGCGAGCATGCGCCCGGCCATCGAGCCCGGTGACTGGCTGCTCCTCGACCCCACACTCATGCACTGGCCGCGCCGGGGCTCGGTGGTCGTCTTCCGCGAGCCGGATGGCGCGACCCTGGCCGTGAAGCGGGTCGCCTTCGGACCAGGCGATCG
>JBGPIH010000045.1:0-19835 GCA_041484785.1 Candidatus Limnocylindria bacterium | reverse complement strand
GTGCCGCGGGCCTGCAGCAGGATCGCCGCGATGAGCGCGATGCTCACCAGGATCTGGCCGATGGCCAGGAGCGGATTCACGAGTCGGTTTCCTCCAGCGCTTCGGCGACGGATGCTATCACAGGATGCGCGACCGGCCGGTCATGCCCTCCCAGCGCGGAAGTCCGGCTAGCTGGAGCAGCGTCGGAGCGACGTCCGCGAGGACACCGTCGGCGAGGCGGAGACCGCGCGCGGCCCGGCCGATCAGCATGAACGGGACGGGATTGAGGGAGTGCGCGGTGACCGGGTGGCCGAGCGCGTCGCGCAGCTCGTCGGCATTGCCGTGGTCGGCGGTGATGGCCAGGAGCGCTCCGGGTGCGTTCGCGTTCCCCGCGTCGACGTCATCGATGGCCTCGACCACCCGCGCCAGGCAGCCGTCGATCACGCCGAGCGCGCTCAGGGTCGCGTCCCACATCCCCGTGTGCGCGACCATGTCCGGGTTGGCGTAGTTGGCGACGATGAAGTCGTAGGTGCCAGACCCGATCGCCGCTACGAGTGCATCCGTGACGCCGATCGCGCGCATCTCGGGGGCCAGGTCATAGGTCGCGACCTTGAGGCTCGGGACCAGCGTCCGGTCCTCGCCCGGATACGGCGGCTCGACGCCGCCGTTGAAGAAGTAGGTCACGTGGGCGTACTTCTCGGTCTCAGCCACGTGGAACTGGCGCCAACCCGCCTCTGAGAAGGCCTGGGCGAGGGACCTGGCCTGCTCCGGGGGGAAGGCGACCTCAACCGGCAGGCCCGATTCGTACTCGGTCATGGTCACGACCAGGAGATCGGTCGGAGCGGCACGACAGTCGGGAGCGGCACGACAGTCGGGAGCGGCCCGATCGAACCCGCTGAACGCGGCGTCCGCCAGGGCATGGGTCAGCTCGCGCGCCCGATCGGCCCGGAAGTTGCAGTGGACGACCGCGTCGCCCGAGCCGATCACCCCGTCGCCACCGGCGACTACCGTCGGGGTGACGAACTCGTCATTCTCGTCACGCCCATACGCGGCCTCGACCGCGGCGTTCGCGCTCCCCGCCGCCTCCCCCACCCCGTGGACGATCGCGTCGTAGCCGCGCTCGACGCGGTCCCAGCGGTGGTCTCGATCCATCGCGAAGTAGCGACCGCCGACCGAGGCGATCCGGGCATCCGGGTGAGCCTCGTGCAGGCGCCGCTCCAGGTCGGCGATGAAGGCGAGGGCCGAGCGAGGCGGTGTGTCTCGTCCGTCGAGCAGGGCGTGGACACGGACGCTGGCGACACCTGACGTCGCGGCCAGTCGGGCGACCTCGACCAGGTGACGGTCGTTGGCATGCACGCCGCCCGGCCCGACGAGGCTGATCAGGTGGAGGCGACGGCCGGGTTGAGCGGCGCGGCGGCAGGCCGCCAGGAGGGCCGGCCGGGTCGCGAAGCTGCCATCAGCGATGGCCGCGTCGATCCGCGGCAGCTCCTGCAGCACGGGCCGGCCGGCTCCCAGGTTGAGGTGCCCGACCTCCGAGTTCCCCATCTGCCCGGCGGGCAGGCCGACGGCATCTTCCGAGGCGCGCAGCGCCGAATGGGGCCACGCCCGGAGGAGGCCGCGCCAGACCGGCATCGGCGCGGCGGCGATGGCATCCGTCGTCGGGTCGCGACCGATCCCGAAGCCATCGAGGACGACGAGGACGATCGGTCGAGGGCGCCGGCGGGGGCCCTCGGTCACCCCGGCCCGCCCCGGGCCACCGCTGTCAGGCCGGCTCGGGCGACGATGCCTGCCATCTCGTCCGGCTTCAGCGAGGCTCCCCCAACCAGCGCGCCATCGATCGCGGGCTCGGCCAGGAACTCGTCGATGGCGGCCGAGGTGACGCTGCCGCCGTACAGGACCGGAACGGTCCCGCCACGCTCCGGGAAGCCGAGGTCGGACAGCGTTGCCCGAATCGCGTCGGCCATGGTCGCCGCATCTCGTCCGCTCGCCGTCCGGCCCGTCCCGATCGCCCAGACCGGCTCGTAGGCGATCACCAGGCCCGCGGCGGCGAGGGCCGCGGGCTCCTGATCGCGGAGCGCTCCCACGAGCTGGCGATGCACGACGGCCTCCTGCTGGCCGGCCTCTCGCTCGCCCAGCACCTCGCCGACGCACAGGATCGGCCGCAACCCGGCCTCGATCGCGCGCTGCAGCTTCCGCCCGATGAGCGCATCCGTCTCACCCGCGTCTCGCCGACGTTCGGAGTGGCCGACGATGACCCACGTGGCGAGGCCCGCCAGCATCGGCGCCGAGACCTCCCCGGTGTAGGCGCCCTGGAGCTCGTGGTGGACGTTCTGGGCACCCACGCCGACGTCGGGATCGTCCTCGGCGAGGGCGGCCCGCACGGCATCGAGGCTGGTGAACGGCGGGCAGAGGACGCGGACGACGCCGGGGACACGCGTCCGGGCGGCGATCGTGCGGGCGAGTGCGCCTGCGTCCGCCGGGGTCGTGTGCATCTTCCAGTTCCCGGCGACGATGACCTCGCGCATGCCCGGAATCATGCCACCGCGCGCCCGCTCCGGTGGGCCGGGGTTCCCGGCCCGATGCGGCGGCGAGCACGCTTCCGTGGACGCGAGCCGCGATCGTCGTCACGGGCGAGCCGCTCGAGGCGCTCCAGGGCGCGCTGCACGGACGAGCGGTGCGCTCCGAGACGCTCGGCGAGATCGGCGAGGCTCGCCTCGGGCGTGGCGCGTCGCGCGTCAGCCACCAGGCGCACGATCGGTGGCTGGATCGCCAGGCGGCCGTCCGCGTCGACGATGTCGATCGCATCGAGCTGGCGACCGGCCGCGCTGACCGCTCGCCCCAGGTTGGCCGATTCCGCGTTCAGGATCCGGTTGAGCTCGCCCCGCAGGGCGCGTGAGACCTGACGCGCCTCGACCTCGAGGAGCGCTCCGGCCGCCCCGATCCGGCGCAGGAAGGTCCCCACCGCCTCGCCGCTCTTGGAGGTGACCACGCCACGGCCGCGCCGCAGCCGCCCTGAAGCGGGAAGGCCGATGTCCGCGAGGCGAGTCACCAGGGTCTGGGCATCACCGGGCGGGACCACGAACTCGAGGTGGGTGCGACCGCCGGCCAGGCTGAGCGAGCCGCGGGCCAGGAACCGGCCGCGCAACCAGGCGGTGCGGCAGTGATCGCCGGCCACCGCCCACTCGAATGGCGTGGCCGCGGCCGTCTCGGCGGCTCCCCGGAGCCGAACCGCCAGGCGGGCCACCGATGCCTCACGCCCCGATGGGCCGGGCCCGAGACCGTCGGCCTCGGCGACGCGATCGCACGGCCGCGACGGATCGATGGCGGCCAGCTCATCGCGCAGCGCGGTCACCAGGTCGCGCTCGGATCGGCTCACCTCAGGCGCTCCGGCCGACAGCGCGGTGGCGGATGCCGCCCGAGCTCTCGAGCGTGCGAATGAGCGCGTTCGCCAACCGGACCGGATCGTGATGATGGGCATTGGCGGGGTCGACCACGTCGTCGAGCACCAACCGCGGGGCGGGCATGCCGGCCGGCGGCCAGCGCAGCTTGACCGGCTCGGCCGTCGACTCGGGCGGCGTCCGCGCTGCGAAGTGGTTGTTCGCCAGGACGATGTCGACCAGCTCGGGTGCGGTGTGGGCACGCAGGGCCTCGACGTGGGCGGCCAGGTCGAATCCGGCGGTCTCGCCGTCCTGGGTGGCGACGTTGCAGACGAACACGCGCGGCGCGTCGGCGGCGAGCACGGCGTCCCGGATCGCCGGGATGAGCAGGCTGGGCAAGAGGCTCGTATAGAGGCTGCCCGGGCCCAGGACGATCAGCTCGGCCTCGGCGATCGCCGACAGCGCGTCGCCCGAGGCGCGGACGTCGGTCGGGCTCAGCCAGACCCGATCGATCCCCGACATGCGCATGATCTGGGACTGGCCATCGACCACAGAGCCGTCCGGGCGACGGGCGTGGAGGGTCAGCGGCGTGGCGGTGACCGGCAGCACTCGACCGCGGACGGCAAGGATCCGATTGACCAGCCGGACGCCGTCCTCGAAGTCACCGCCCTCGACGGCGGTCATGGCGGCGATCAGCAGGTTGCCGAAAGCGTGGCCGGCGAGGCCCTGGGCCTCCTCGCCCGGCGCATCGGGAAAGCGATACTGGAGCACCTCGCTCATCTGCGGCTCCGCGTCGGCGAGGGCCGCGATGCAGTTGCGGATGTCTCCGACCGGCGGAATCCCGAGGCCGGCCCGGAGCACCCCCGACGAGCCGCCGTCGTCCGCCACGGTCACGATCGCAGTCAGATTGCTGGTGTGCTCCTTGAGGCCGCGGAGCAGGATGGACAGGCCCGTCCCGCCCCCGATCGCCACGATCCGCGGGCCGCGCGCGAGGAAACGCTTCTGGTAGATGAGCTCGACCAGCGGCTGGTCGCCGTCCACCTTCTGGAGGGGGTCCATCAGCGCTCTGACGGCCCGGTAGGCCCCGACCGCCACCAGGATCACGCCCGCGGATCCCACGACCAGGCCGCGCAGCGCGAGCGGCAGGAACTGGAGGGTCAGCCCATCGATGAGCGCGCTGGCCAGCCCACCCGGTGCAAGGTCGTGGGTGACCTGGCGCAGGAAGTGGGCGAAGGCCAGGGCGAGCAGGAGGAGGCCCGCGAAGAGCACGACCAGCCAGCGCTTGACCCCGATCCCGGGAGCAAGCCAGCGGCGCAGGTTCACGTCCGGTCCAGCTCCCGGTGGAAGACCGCGACCGGCCCGACGTCACGCTCGCGCAGCCAGGCCGCGAGCTCTTCCGCGACCACGATCGAGCGGTGGTAGCCGCCGGTACAGCCGACCGCGATGGTCAGCCGGGTCTTGCCCTCGGCGATGTAGGCCGGAATGGCGAACTCCAGGAACTCGCGCATGAACGCGAGGTAGCGTTGCGCGACGGACTGGTCGAGGACGAACGCACGGACCTCGTCGGTCAGGCCGGAGAGCGGGCGCAGCTCGGCGAGGTAGTACGGGTTCTGCATGAACCGGACGTCGAACAGCAGATCCGATTCCAGGGGCACGCCGAACTTGTAGCCGAAGCTGATGAACTGGATAGCCAGCTGGTCCGGCCGGACGTCGGTCGCCAGCTGGGCGAAGAGCCGCTCGCGGAGCTGGCGAAGCGAGAGGTCGGAGGTGTCGACCACGATGTCGGAATCGGCCCTGACCGGATCGAGGATCAGGCGTTCCTCGGCGATCGAGCTGGCGATCCCCTGATCGTCCTCCAGCGGATGGCGATGGCGAGTCTCGCTGAAGCGGCGGATCAGGACGTCATCACGGGCCTCCAGGAAAACGACCCTGGGACGGATCCCGCGGCCTTCGAGCGCGCCGCGCATCGCGGCGAGCGCGATCGCCGGGTCGCCTGCCCGGACGTCGACGACGATGGCGACCCGGGCGAAGCGTACCCGATCCGACGAGACGAGCTCCGCGAGCTCAGGCAGCAGCTCGCCGGGCAGGTTGTCGACGACGGCGTAGCCGAGGTCTTCGAAGAGCTTGGCGGCCGCCGTCTTTCCGCCGCCCGACAGCCCGCTCAGGATCACCACCGCGGGCTCGGCCACCGAGTCCGACGCCGGTCGGACGTCGGCCTCTCCGGTCACCGCCCGCTGCGCCGGATGAACAGGACGGTCAGCTCGAACAGGATGTACATCGTGCCGCCCAGCACGAACGGACTGACCAGGTCGCCGCCCGGTGTGGCCACGGCCGCGAAGATCGAGATCCCCAGGATGACGAACCGTCGCGATGACGTCAGCCGCTTGGAGCTGAGGATCCCCACGCGTGACAGGCCGACCAGCAGGATCGGGAACTCCATGACCAGCCCGAACGCCAGGAACAGCGTCGTCACGAAATCGAAGTACGGGCCGGCCGCCGGCTGCGCCACCAGTTGGTCGTCAGTGAAGCTGAACAGGAACTGGATGGCGAATGGCAGGACGATGTAGGCGATCACGACGCCGAGCCCGAAGAAGAGCAGGGCCATCGGGATCCACGGCCGGACCGCCTTCCGCTCGCTGGGGGTGAGCCCGGGCGCGATGAACGCCCAGAGCTGGTAGAGCAGGATCGGCATGGCCAGGATCACGCCGACCACCATCGAGATCTTGAGCTGGATGATGAAGGCATCGCCCACCCCCAGCACCTGGACGGTGTGCTTGGGCAGCGGCTCGAGCAGGAAGTTCCGGATCGTCGTGGCGAAGTAGAACCCGACGACGGAGCCCGCGACGACAGCCAGGATCGATCGGAAGAGCCGGGTCCGCAGCTCCCCGAGGTGATCCATGAGCGACATGACCGAGTCGTCCGTCGGCGAGGTCATGCCGGGCGGCATGGGACTCGATTCCGGGGTCGCGGGGAGCGCCGGTACGCCGGTCTCGCGCAGCGTCTCGGCGTCAGCCATGGTCGGCGAGGAGCGCGCCGGGCTACTTGGCGATCGTGGTCGGGTCGGAGGCCGCTGGCGTGGCTACGGGAGGAGGCTCGGCCGGTGCGGTCGTGGCCACAGGGGCCACCGCCGCCGGGGCGGCGGGGGTCGCCGGCGCAGGCAGCGCCGAGGTGTCCACGTTGATCTTGACGGCCTCCTGGACATCCGCCGAGGCCTTGCGGAACTCACGGATGCTCTTGCCGAGTGCCGATCCCACCTCCGGCAACTTGCCGGGTCCAAGCACGAGGAGCGCGATCACGAGGATAATGACCAGCTCGAGGGGTCCGGGTGTAGGCATGGTCGTCGATTGCTCCTGAGGGATGTAGACCCGCTCGGATGCCGCGCGACGGCGTGTGCCGCGGGTCGCCTGTGCGCGGGCTAGGGTAGCACAGGGAGTCGCGACGCCCACTCGCGCGCGGCCGCCGAAACCCGCTCGCCGAGGTCCGTCGGACCACCGGTGGCCGGCGCTCCGCGCGCGGCGTCGGCGATCGCCCTCGACACGTTCGCAAGGAGGCCGTCGCCAGGCCGTCCGCCTCCCGGCGAGGCCGTCGCCGGCCCGTCGGACAGCACCGGTTCGATCTCGCCGCCCTGGGCTCCGATACCGGGCACCAGGAAGGGCATACCGGGCGCGACGGCCCGGACGGTCGCGAGCTCGGTCGGTGCCGTCGCGCCGACGACCAGACCGACGGTGCCGCCCGGCCCCCAGCCCGCCGCCAGCCGTGCGACCCGCAGGTAGAGCGGCTCTGCGGGAGCACCGCCGCCAGGGTCGGCCATCACGGTGAGGACCTGGATCTCGCCCGCCCCCCGGTTGGTGGTCCGGCACAGGATGTAGGCAAAGCGGTCGCGTCGCTCCAACAGGGGGGCGACCGCCTCGCCACCCAGGTATGGGTTGACCGTTACCGCATCGGCCCCGAGCCGATCGAAGATGGCCACCGCCTGGCGCGCCACGGTCGTCCCGATGTCGCCACGCTTGCCATCCACGACGAGCAGCAGATCGGGCGGGAGCGCGGCGCGAATTCGCTCGAGGGCGGCCATGCCGGCCGACCCGAACGCCTCGAAGAACGCGAGATTGGGCTTGACGGCGGCGGCGTACGGCGCGGCGGCCTCGACCAGCAGCCGGGCGAACCGCTCGACCCCGGCCAGGTCGGAGGAGAATCCGGCTGGGAGCGCCGCCGGGTCAGGGTCGAGGCCGAGGCACAGCACGCTGCCGACGGCCGCAGAGCGGGCGGCGAGCCGATCGAGGTAGCTCTCGGTCACGGTGTCACCGATCCTCCGCCTGGCGCGCCCGCACTCGAGTTGGGGCTGGGCGCGATCGTCGGGGCGGGTGTCGCCGGCAGCTCGGCCGGCGGGATGAACCAGGCCGGTCCGGACCCGCCGTCGAGGCCTGAGACCTGGGTCAGGTCGATCGTGTCGGTGACGGTCCAGTCGGGACCCGATCCGCCGAGCCGGGCCAGCTTCAGGTCGACGATCTGGCCCTCGATGTGGAGGAAGGCGATGGCATCCCCGGCCGGAGACCAGACCGGTGACCACGACCGGCCGTCACTCGTGACGCGCAACAATTCGCGACCGTGTGCCGCGTCGAGGATCACGACATCGTTGCCGAAGCTGCTGGTTCGCGTGGCTGCGATGTAGGTGCCGTCCGGCGAGTAGGACGGCTCGAGATACCCGGGGCCGGTCAGCTGCGTCGCCTTCGCCTTCGCGACGTCCCAGCGGAAGATCTCCGGCGCTCCGCGAGCTCCCTCGCGTCCGTTCCGGACGTACAGCAGGAACTTGCCGTCGGCGCGCCAGGCGGGATCCTGGTGGCCGAGCGGTGCGGACTCCCCGACCGGTGGCACGGTTCGCTTCCGGGTCGTCACGTCGTAGAACTGGAGGACCACGTCGCTGTTGGTGGGATCCGGGCCGTCGGAGACCATCGCGATCGTCCTGCCGTCCGGGGAGAGGACCGGCTGGCGGATCCACGAGAACCACGATCGCCCGTTTGCGGTGACGGTGCCGCTCAGGATCTGCTCGGGTTGCCCGATCCCGTTCGCGGCGACGCGCATGATCGCCGGGACCGTCTCCTGGTAGTGGCGCTCGACGCCCTGTGCCGGCCAGAGTCCAACGGCGTCCGTGGTGCGGACGAAGTAGACGGAGGTGCCGTCCGGCGACCACGACGGCATCGAATCCCGGCCACCGCTTGTCAGCTGATGGACGTCCCGGCCGTGCTGGACCCAGATGTTGCCGGCCTTGGCGTAGACGATGGAGCCGGGGAACGAGACCTCCGGAACGAGTACGACGTTCGATGGCGCGGCGGTCCGGTTGGCGCCGCCTCCTCCTCCGTTGGCATTGCCGGAGCCGCCGATGAAGGGGATCGTCCCGCCGAGGACGCTGAGTGTCAGGAGCGCAACCAGGGCCAGGCCGGCGACCGACAGGCCGGGCGCGAGCCACGATCGATCAGGCAGGAGCCCGTAGGGGTCGCGGACTCGCGGCCCGCGGGCGGTGGCGCGGCTCATCGAGCGCTGCCGGCCACGGCGGCGGGTCCGCGCCGCTCCTCGAGAATCGCCGCGGCCTCGGCGTGACTGCCCGAGGTGGCGACGTCGCGGATGTCCAGCTGCAGCGATTCGAAGCCACCGAACCGCCGGCTCGTGAGGCGTGCCACGACGTCGAGCCGGTCGCCTTCGCGAACGACCTCGGCGATGTCCGATCGTCCGAAGGCGATACCATCGAGCACGTCCGGATTGCGCCGCAGGGTCAGCTGGCTGTGGCCGCCGGTCGCGGCCCGGACGCGGGTCACGGTCAGGCCGAGGACCGCCACCGACGCGGCGGCGTTGCCCGGGCCGGACGGAGCGAGCCGGGCGAGCTCCCGATACAGGTCGTAGTCGACGTCGCCGGCCGGGAGCGCCAGGTCGATCGCGATCGAGACGCGCGGATCGCGTGGCGCCGCAGCTCCCGCGAGGACCAGGAAACGCTCGCGAAACGCCTCCCAGCGATCCGCTGGCAACTCGAACCCGGCCGCTCCCGCATGCCCGCCGAAGCGCGTGAAGAGGTCGCCGCAACGCTCGAGCGTCGCTCCCAGGTCCAGGGTCCCGTCGCTCCGGCATGACGCCCGGATCGTCTCCCCAAGGTCCGCGCCGACGACCGCGGGCCGCCCGTCATCCTCGACCAGGCGAGCCGCGACCAACCCGACGATCCCCACGCTCCACGGTCCGTGGACGACGCTCGCCACCGCCCCGGGAAGCGCGGCCGCGGCCGCGCGGGCCTCGGCCACGACGGTCCTGGTGAGGTCGCGGCGCGCGAGGTTCGCCACTTCGAGGGCATCGGCGTGCAGGCCGGCCTGGCCGGCGTCCTCGGCAAGCAGCAACCTGGCGGCCTCCATCGCCTCGCCCATCCGACCGGCGGCGTTCAGGCGCGGGGCGAGCGCGAACGAGATCGTGTCGAGATCGACCGCCGACGGATCGATCCTGGCCCGCTCCAGGAGCGCCACGACGCCGGGCCGAGGGTTCCGGCGCAGGCGCTCGAGGCCGAGCCGCGCGATGGCCCGGTTCTCGCCGACGATCGGGGCCACGTCCGCGACCGTCCCGATCGTCGCCAGATCGGCGAGGTCCAGGGCTGCCAGCGGACCGCCCGGCAGATCGGCCAGCAGCAGCTGCGCGATCTTGAAGGCGACCCCGCTGCCCGCCAGACGTCGATCCGGATAGGCGGCGTCCGGTCGGTGGGGATTGACGATTGCAAGCGCGGGCGGCAACACCTCGGGGACCCGATGGTGGTCGGTCACGATGACGTCGATGCCGCGCCCGTTGGCGGCCGCGATCTCGGCGTGACTGGTGGTTCCGCAATCCACGGTCACGATCAGCGTCGCGCCGTCGGCTCTCGCCGCGTCCAGCGCGGCCAGTGACAGACCGTGGCCCTCGTCCAGCCGGCTCGGGACATATGGGACGACGTCCACGCCGAATCGGCGCAGCGCCAGGGTCAGGATCGCCAGGCCCGTCAGCCCGTCGGCATCGAAATCGCCGAAGACCTGGACACGCTCGCCGGCGTCGCGCGCGCGGCGCAACCTGCCGAGCAGGATGTCGGCGTCCGGGAGGAGAGCGGGGTCGTGGAGTCCGGCCAGCGGCTCACCGAACCAGGCGTCCAGGTCGTCGCCACTCCGCACGCCCCGGTCGGCCAGCAACCTGGCGAGCCGGGCCGAGACGCCGGCCCGTTCGGCGGCGACGGCCAGCGCCTCGGGGAGGGGGGCGACCTCCGGGAACTTCCAGCGGAAGCGGGCCTCGACCATGGCGTTCAGGATGCCACGCGCCGCTTCATCGGGGCTTACCGGCCGCGGTCGTGGACGATCTCAGGATGCCGATCGTCGGACCCGCGGAGCACGGGTCGCGGCCAGGCGACCGCGCCGTCGGTCGTCGTACAGCTGCCAGTCCACGAGCAGCGGACTGGCCACGAAGATGGACGAGTACGTTCCTGAGACGATCCCGACGAGCAGCGCGAGGATGAAGTCGCTGATCGCCGAACCGCCGAACAGGAACAGGGCGAGCAGGGTCAGCACGACCGTCAGGCTGGTCATGATCGATCGGCCGAATGTCTGCAGGACCGAGTGGTTGACGATCGCGTCGAATGGCTCGCCGGCATGGCGCGCCTTGTTCTCGCGGACGCGGTCAAAGACGACGATCGTGTCGTGCACGCTGAAACCGATGACCGTCAGCATGGCGGTCACGAACAGCGCGTCGATCTCGACCTTGAAGAAGGTCCCGAGGATGGCGAACGTGCCCACGACCACGATGACGTCGTGGACCAGGGCGACGAGAGCGGTCACCCCGAACTTCACGTCGTGGAAACGGAACGTGATCCAGAGCAGGATCCCGGCCGACCCGACGAGGATCAGGATGATCGCCTGGCTGATCAGGTCCGAGCTCACGACCGCGCCGATCGTGGTCAGGCTGCGCTGCTCGGCGATCGGGCCGAGCTGCTTCTGGAGGGCGGCGGCGACCTCACCGAGCTTGCCCTGGGTGGGGATCTGGGTGTTGCCGACCGGACCCGCCGAAGGGGACGCCGAGGCGCCCGGCGATGACGAGGCGCCCGGGGAACCCGAAGGCGCGGCCGACGCCGACGCGGACGGGCTTGGCGCCGCGGACGCTGAAGCCGCGGGGCTGGCTCCAGCAGCCGCGCTGGAACTCGGTCCGGCGCTGCCGGACGGCGCGACGGACCCACTGGGGGCCAGCGTCACGACCGGCGTTGCCGCCGGTTGGTTCTCCTCGAGCCCCACGATCTGCTGGGTCTTGATCTCGATGAAGCCCGAGCCTGTCGTGACCGCCGAGGCTTCGAGGCCCTGGCTGGCGAAGACCGACTTGACCTGGTCCGGCGTGACCGCCGGATTCTCGAAGCGGATCTCCCATCGGGTGCCGCCGGTGTAGTCGATCGTGAATTGCAGACCGGCATCGGTTGTCGGCGTCAGGAGGATGAAGAACAGGCCCGGGACGGTGACGATCAGTGAGAAGAGATAGAACCAGCGACGCTTGCCGATGATGTCAAACACGCGCGCGGGCCTCGCCCCGGGCCGACGGCCGCGCCCCAACGGCGACGAACTCTTCGTCGCGCATCCCGTAGCGGGATGCCGCCCGCGCCCAGGGCTGGCGGACGACCACTCGCAGGATGGTGCGGGTGACGACGATGGCGCTGAACATCGAGGTCAGGACGCCGAGGATCAGCACGAGCGCGAATCCGCGGATCACGGACGATCCGAAGAGGTACAGGATGGTCGCCGTGATCAGGCTCGACACGTTCGAATCGAGGATGGAGTTCCAGGCCCGGTTGAACCCGGCCTCGACGGCCGACGGCAGCGACTTCCCGAGACGCAGCTCCTCCTTCATCCGCTCGAAGATCAGGATGTTGGCGTCGACCGCCATGCCCACCGAGAGCACGAAGCCCGCCACGCCGGCCAGGGTGAGGGTCACCGGGACCAGCCGGAAGATCGCGTACACCACCAGCGTGTAGTAGACGAGCGCGAAGCTCGCAACGAGGCCGGTCAGGCGGTAGTAGCTGATCATGAACGTCACGACGAGCAGGATGCCGATGGCCCCGGCCAGCAGGCTCTGGTCCAGGAACTGGCTGCCCAGCGTCGCACTGATCTGGTCGCTCGACAGCTCCTTGATCGGGAACGGCAGCGAGCCGAACTTGAGGACGGTGACCAGGTCATTGGCGGCCTTGGCGCTGAACCCGGAGAGCCCGCCACCGGTGATCTGGACCTGGCCGTTGGGAATCGAGTTCTGGATGACCGGCGCAGAGATCACGGCCGAATCGAGGGTGATCGCAAAGTAGTCGCCGACGTGTTGCGCCGTGTAATCGCCGAACAGCTTGGCGCCGTCGCCCTTCAGCACGAAGTCGACAGCCGGACGCCCGTTCTGGTCCTGGCCCACCGTGGCCGACTGCACCTGGTCACCGCTGAACAGTGGCGGCGTCGTCTTCAGGTCCAGGAGCTGGCCTTCCTGGGCCGTGGTCTGGCCGAGCGGGACGAAGTCCAGGCGGCCGGTCTGGCCGACCAGCCGGCGAACCGAGTCAGGGTCCGTGACGCCCGGGAGTTCCACGACGACCCGGTCGCTGCCCTGCGTCGTGACGACCGGCTCGGAGACGCCGGTGCCGTTCACCCGGCGCTCGACGATGTCCTTGATGACCGCCATGTCACCGGATCCGGGTGCCCTGCCCTCGACCGGCTGGGCCTGGTACTCGACGCGCAGGCCGCCCTTGAGGTCGAGGCCGAGCTTCGTCTCGATCTTCCGCCAGCTCCCGTCGGCGCTGGTGGTGTCGGGCACGGCCAGCCCAGGGAGGAAGTCTACGAACAGGGCGAGCACGCCGATGATCAGGATGATGAACGGGCCGGCTCTACGCATCGAGGCGGGATGTTACACGGTACGTCCGACTGACGCCCCGGTTCCGGGTCGGGACGGGAAGCTTCAGGCCTCGAGCGACGCCTTGATCCTCGTCGCCAGCGCCCGACCGATTCCCGGGACCGCGGCGATCTGCTCGACCGGCGCGTCGCGCACGCGCTTGATCGAGCCGAACACCTTGAGCAGCTCGCGTTTGCGCTTCGGTCCCACTCCCGGCAGGTCGTCGAATCCGGAGCGGATGCTACGCCTGGCGCGCAGCCCGCGGTGGTAGGTGATCGCGAAGCGGTGGGCCTCGTCGCGCAGTCGCTGGACAAGATACAGGGCCGGCGACGTGACCGGCAGGACGACAGGCTCGGTTCGTTCGGGCAGGAAGAGCTCCTCGCGCTCCTTGGCCAGGCCGGCCAGCGGCAGGTCGTGCAGGCCGAGCTCGTCGAGTGCTTCCTTGGCCGCGCTGACCTGGCCCTTGCCACCGTCCACGATGACCAGGTCCGGCATCGCCCAGCGCCGCTCCTCCTCGCTCCCCTCCTCGCCCGTCCGTACCGAGCGAAACCGCCGACGCAGCACTTCCTGGTGGCTGGCGAAGTCGTTGGGGCCGCTGACCGTCTTGATCCGGAACCGCCGGTATTCACCGGACCGTGGCTTGCCGTCCTCGAAGACGACCATGCTGCCGACCGATTCGCTGCCCTGGAAGTTACTGATGTCATAACACTCGATCCGGAGCGGCGCGGCGGGGAGTTCCAGCGCCTCGGCGAGCTCCTCGAGGGCGGCCAGCGTCTTGCCCTGGTCGGCCAGCCAGCGGGCCTGTTCCCGGGCCAGCGTCTCCCCGGCGTTGCGCGTCGCCAGCGCGAGCAGCTCTCGCTTCTCGCCACGCTGCGGGACCCGCAGATGGACGGGGCCACCGCGGCGCTCGGCCAGGAAGGCCTCCAGATCGGCCAAGTCGGCGGTCGATGACGGCAGGTAGACCTCGCGCGGGATCGACCCGGCACGGGCGTAGTACTGCTCGAGGAAGCTGGTCAGCACCTCGTCGTCGGTCGCCTCACGGGCGGCGTCGAGCAGGAACACGTCGCGGCCGATCATCTTCCCGTCGCGGATCACGAAGAGCTGGATCGCGGCCTGGTTGTCCTGTCGGGCGAGGCCCACGAGATCCAGCTCGGTCCGCGCGAAGGCGGCCATCTTCTGGCTCTCCATCGTGCGCTCGATCGCGCGGATCTTGTCGCGGAGGGCCGCCGCCCGCTCGTATTCGGTGCGCTCGGCGGCACCGGTCATCTCGCGCTGAAGGGCCTTGACCAGGGTCTCCTGGCGACCCTCCAGGAAGAGCTCCACCTGCTCGATGTCGGCCCGGTAGGCGTCCTTCGAGATCGCCTGGATGCACGGGCCCTGGCAGCGCCTGATGTGGTAGAGCAGGCACGGCCGTTGCAGGGCGCGCTGGCCGTCCCTGATGTCGATCGTGCAGGTCCGGAACGGGAAGAGGCGGCGGACCAGGTTCATCGACTCGTCCACGCTCGAGGCGGACGCGTACGGCCCGAAGTAGCGGCTGCCGTCGTTGACCAGCTTCCGGGTCCGCTCGATGCGCGGGAAGTCGTCGGCCAGGGTGACCTTGATGTACGGGTAGCTCTTGTCGTCCTTGAGCCGGACGTTGAAGCGCGGCCGGAAGCGCTTGATCAGGTTGGCCTCGAGCAGGAGTGCCTCGGAGACCGAGTCGGTCTGGGTCACCTCGACGTCCACGACCCGGTCGATGACGCTCCGGATCCGGTGGATCTCGCCGGCCGGCGCCTGCTTCTGCCAGTACGAGCGGACACGGTTCTTCAGGCTCTGCGCCTTGCCGACGTAGACGACGTCGCCGCGGGCGTCCTTCATCAGGTAGACGCCCGGCTTGTCGGGCAGCTTGGCCAGGGCGGATTCCAGCTCCGGGGTCACCGCACGATCGTACGGCGAAACCGCAATCGGCCGATAAGCGCTCGCGGCGACACTCGGCCGATGGACTTGCACGCCTCGGTGGCCGACCGGCTGGCGCGGCTGGCGCCGGATCAGCGGGCGGCGGCCACCGCCCCATCCGGGCCGTCGCTGTGCATCGCCCCGGCCGGTTCCGGCAAGACCACGACCCTCGTCGCCAGGGCCGCCTGGCTCATCGCCACCGGGACCCCACCCGAGGCGATTCGCGCCATCACCTTCAACAAGCGCGCGGCCCTCGAGATGACCGAGCGGCTCGACGCGGCGGTCGCTCCCCTGGGCGTCGCGCCCGGGGTCGTCCGCGTGCGAACCTTCCATGCGCTCGGCCGCGAGATCCTGCGCGATGCCGGGGTGCCTGTCGAGCCGCTCGCAGACCGGCCGGGCCTGCTGCGCCAGGTCGCTCCGTGGGCCGACGACGCGGCGCTCCTTCGGCTCGACACGCTGATCTCGAGGATGAAGGTCGAGCTGGGGGTATCGGCGGTCGACGTCGCGGCCGACCCCGAGGCCGGGCCGCTCGCGAAGGCCTATGTCGCCTACGAGGCCGCTGTGACGGCGAGCGGCGGGCTCGACTTCGATGACCTGATCCTGCGTGCCATCGAGCGGCTCGCAGGGAGCGAGTCGCTCCTCGGGCGATGGCGGGCGCACTGCCGGGAGCTCCTGGTCGACGAGGTCCAGGACGTCGATCGGGCGCAGCTTCGGCTGGCGTTGCTGCTCGCGGCCCCCGCGAACCGGATCTTCCTGGTGGGAGACGACGACCAGTCGATCTACGGCTGGCGCCTGGCAGACGTCCGGCGGATCCTGGGCCTGACTGACAAGCTGCCCGGCCTGCGACGCGTGGACCTGGAGGTCAACTACCGCTGCCCGCGCCACGTGGTCGAGCGGGCCGTCCGGCTCGTCGAGCACAACGGCGAGCGGTTCGCCAAACGAATCCGGGCGGGCCCCGCGGCGTCCGGGACGCTCGTCCTGGCGGCCGACGCGAGCGACGAGACGGTCCGCCTCACCCGGGCCGTCGGGTCGTGGCCGGCTGACGGTTCGACTCGGGCGGTGCTGGCGCGCACCAACCGGGAGCTGCTGCCGGCCGTGGTCGTGGCGCTCGAGCTCGGGCTCTCGTTCCGCGCACCGCGAATCGACCTGCTGCTCGACTCGCCGTCACTCGACCCGCTGCTGCAACGCGCCCGGTCGCTAACGCGGCCGGGTGAGCCGCTCCTGGTCACCCTTGGTCGGCTTCGGGCCGCCACCATCGAGGGGTCGGCCGAGCGGGACCTCGCGACCGCGCTCCTCGGCTGGGCGGTCGGCCACGCCGGTTTCGCCACGTTCGCCGCGTCCGTCTGGGCGGCCCGGACGAGGCTGGCCGAGCTGCGCCGCGACGATGCTCCGCTGACCCTCGCGACGGCCCACGCGACCAAGGGGCTCGAGTTCGACCACGTCGTGGTCGTGGGCATGGAGGTCGGCCGGTTCCCGAGTGGACGGACCGTCGGTGAGGCCGAGGACCCGGCCAGGGCCTACGAGGAGGAGCGCCGTCTCGCCTACGTCGCGTGGACCCGAGCCCGCCGCTCGCTCACGCTCCTGTACGACCCGGCGGTCCCCTCTCCGTTCCTGCTCGAGGCGTTCAGCGCGGACGAGCTCGGACTCAGCTCCGGCTCCGGTGGGCCTCACGGTTGAGCTCGCGCAGGAGCCGGTCGATCGCGTTGAGGAACGGCTCGGTCAGCTCGGCCGACAGGACGTCCCGGACCGAATCCTTGACACCGTACGCGGCCCGACAGCGCAGCGCCGTCGCCCGGAGTGCGGCGGGCTCGTCGTCGCGCAGCCGGTCCGGCAGCGGGTCGAGGTAGGCGGACCAGCGGGTCAGGCCTCGAGCCCGAGCCTCGGCCAGCAGGCGATCGGCGTGCCGGGCCGCCAGCAGGGCGGCCTCGTCGATGATCGGTCGTTCGTGTCGCGCCGTGCGCCGGGCGGCGGACCGCTCGGCCTGACTGTCAGTCATCCGCCGGCTTGGTGCCCATCCCATCGCCACTCGCGCTCGCGAGATCCGCGGGTGCCAGGAGCAGGAGCGGCAACCGCTTGCGCTCGGAGCCGTTGACCAGGATCCGGAACGAATAGTCGCCGGGCGCCGGGAAGGTCAGGTTCCACAGGTCGATCGAGAAGGTCAGGACGGCGTCGCGACCGTCGTGCTGGCTGCGAGCCGAGAGGCTGCCGGTGGCGCCCGCGACCTCGCCGCCGTCCGGATCGAGCAGCACGAAGCGGATCTCGTGCTCGCGATCGGTCTCGGGTGCCGTCACCTGGAGCCCGATCACCAGGGCAAGGTGCGGATGCCGAAGCGGGAACCGGCGCCCGCCGATCCGGGCGACCCCACCACCGAGCACGTGGAACTTCTGTCTGGGAATGGTTTCGGCGGCGTCCGCCAGGAAGGCGAAGTCGATGTCCGGCATCAGGCGATGGTACGCGCGCCCCTGCGGGTCAGCCAGCCCGAGCGGCGCTCGCTCGCTTTCGGGAGGCGATCGCGACGGGAGCCGACGTTCGCCCGTGCCCGTTCCGCGACCCGCCGCGGCCGGCTTCCTCGGCGAAGGTGACGTCGGACAGCGGTACCAGCGGCTCGCCGCGCAGGACGCGCGCCAGGTACTCTCCGGTGGCCGAGCCGCGTGCCCTGGCGATCTCCTCGGGCGTCCCCTCGGCGATGATCAGACCGCCCCGGTCGCCGCCTTCCGGCCCGAGGTCCACGATCCAGTCGGCGGTCTTGATGACGTCGAGATTGTGCTCGATGACCATCACCGTGTTGCCCGCGTCGACGAGCCGGTGGAGGACCTGGAGGAGCTTCTCCACGTCGGCGAAGTGGAGCCCGGTGGTGGGCTCGTCGAGGACGTAGAAGGTGCGCCCGGTGGCCCGCCGCGACAGCTCCGTGGAGAGCTTGACCCGCTGGGCCTCGCCGCCCGACAGGGTGGTGGCCGGCTGGCCGAGATGGACGTAGCCGAGCCCCACGTCGTTGAGTGTCTGGAGCTTGGCCCGCACGTTCGGGACGGCCGAGAAGAAGTCGAGCGCCTCGGCGATCGTCATCTCGAGCACGTCGGCGATGGATTTGCCCTTGTAGTGGATCTCCAGCGCCTCGCGGTTGTAGCGCTTCCCCTTGCAGACCTCGCACTGCACGTAGACGTCGGGCAGGAAGTGCATCTCGATCTGGACGATTCCCGCCCCCTCGCACGCCTCGCAGCGGCCACCCTTGACGTTGAAGCTGAAGCGCCCCGGGTTGTAGCCGCGCAGGCGCGCCTCCGGGACGGCGGCCAGGAGCTCGCGCAGCGGGGCCCACAGCCCGGTGTAGGTGGCGGGGTTCGAGCGCGGGGTGCGACCAATCGGGCTCTGGTCGATCTCGATCACCTTGTCCACCCGCTCGATCCCCTCGATCGCCTGATGAGCGCCGGGCCTCTCCCGGGCACCCCAGATCCGGGCGGCCAGGGCCGGATACAGGATCTGCGTCACCAGGCTCGACTTGCCGGAGCCGCTGACCCCGGTCACGGCCACGAATCGTCCGAGCGGGAACGCGACATCCATCCCGCGCAGGTTGTTCTCCCGTGCCCCACGCACCGTCAGCCAGTGCCCGCTGCCACGGCGTCGCGCCCGTGGCACCGCCACCGAGCGGTCCCCGCGCAGGTAGGCCGCCGTGATCGAGCGTGGATTGCGGAGCAGGTCCGGCAGCGGGCCGGAGTGGATCAGCTCGCCGCCGTGCTCCCCTGCTCCCGGACCCACATCGATCACCCAGTCGGCGGAACGGATCGTCTCCTCGTCGTGCTCGACCACGATCAGCGTGTTGCCCAAGTCGCGCAGCCGCATCAGCGTGGCGATCAGGCGAGCGTTGTCGCGCTGGTGCAGCCCGATCGACGGCTCATCGAGGATGTAGAGCACTCCCATCAGGCTCGAGCCGATCTGGGTCGCAAGCCGGATCCGTTGCGCCTCACCGCCCGACAGCGTCCCGGAGGCACGGTCAAGGGTCAGGTAGTCCAGGCCGACGTCGACGAGGAAGCCGAGGCGTGCGCGGATCTCCTTGAGCACCTGTCGAGCAATCTGGTTCTCCCGATCGGTCAGCAGGCCCGGCAGGCCGGCGTACCAGGCCAGGGCATCGGTCACCGGCAGCCGGGTCGTCTCGATGACGTTCCGCCCTCTCACCGTGACCGACAGCGACTCGGGCTTGAGGCGCATCCCGCCGCAGGTCGGGCAGGGGCGGGTCGTCATGTAGCGCTCGATCTCGGCCTTGACCGCCTCCGAGCTCGTCTCGCGATAGCGGCGCTCGAGGTTCGGCAGCACGCCCTCGAAGGTGGTCGAGAACGAGTGCTCCTGCCCCTGACGGGACCGATAGCGGACCGTCACCCGCTCCCCGTGGTTGCCGCGCAGCACGATCTCACGGGCCGCCTCCGACAGCTCGCCGACGGGTGAATCGACGCTGAACCCGTAGCGCTCCGAGACCGCCTCGAGGATGGTCGCGAACCACGACGCGGTCGTCGCCATCCGCCGCCACGGCAGGACCGCCCCCGCGGCGAGGGAGAGCGACGGGTTCGGAAGGACGAGCTCCGGGTCGATCTCCAGGCGGCTGCCGAGCCCGGTGCATGAGGGGCAGGCGCCATGCGGCGAGTTGAAGCTGAAGTTGCGCGG
>JBGPIH010000044.1:0-20744 GCA_041484785.1 Candidatus Limnocylindria bacterium | reverse complement strand
TCCGCTCGCCGTCGGCGCCCAGGATCTGGCCCTGGTTGAACAGCCGCTTGAACGGCTCGCGCTGGGCGATCAAGCCGCAGTCGGCCATCGCCTTGGTGAAGAAGCGGCTGTAGAGCAGGTGCATGACGGCGTGTTCCGCGCCGCCGGTGTACTGGTCCACCGGGGTCCAGCGATCGGTCATCGGCCGGTCGATCGGGCCGTCCGTCTTGTGCGGCGAGAGGTAGCGATACCAGTACCAGGACGAGTCGACGAAGGTGTCCATCGTGTCGGTCTCGCGTCGCGCCGCCTGCCCGCAGCGGGGGCAGTCGACCCGCAGGAACGCCTCGTCGTGGTTGAGCGGGTTGTCGCCGCTGCCGGCGTAGTCGACCGTCTCGGGGAGCAGGACCGGCAGCTGGTCGTCCGGGACCGGCACGATGCCGTCGCGCTCGCAGTAGATGACCGGGATGGGCGTGCCCCAGTAGCGCTGGCGGCTGATCAGCCAGTCACGCAACCGGTAGGTGACCTTGGGCTCGGCGCGGCCGGTCTCCGCGAGCCAGGCGACGATCGCCGCCCCGCCCTCGTCCGCCAGCAGGCCGTCGAACCGGCCGCTGTTGACCAGGTGTTCGTTCGCGGCGTGGGCGACGTAGGCGCCCTCCAGTGGCGCGTCGGCCTCGACATCGGGTGCCGCCACGACCCGCCGGATCTCCAGCCCGAACCTGGTGGCGAACGCGAAGTCGCGCTCGTCGTGGGCCGGCACGGCCATGATCGCGCCGGTCCCGTAGCCGGACAGCACGTAGTCGGCGATGAAGATCGGGATCCGTTCGCCGTTGACCGGGTTGATCGCCTCGGCGCCGAGGGCGACGCCCGTCTTCTCGCGTTCGGTCGAGAGGCGCTCGATCTCGGTCTCCCGGCGCGCCTGCTCGACGTACGCGGTCACCTCGGCCCGTCGCTCCGGATGGGTCAGCTTCCCGACCAGTGGATGCTCGGGGGCCAGGACCATGAAGGTAGCCCCGAACAGCGTGTCCGGCCGCGTCGTGAAGACGCGCAGGCGGTCGCCGCCCGGCTGGTGGGCGTCCGCGGCGACCTCGAAATCGATCTCCGCACCCTCGGACCGGCCGATCCAGTTGGTCTGCATGACCCTGACCGGCTCGGGCCAGTCGAGACCGGAGAAGTCCAGCAGCTCATCGGCGTAGCGGGTCGTGCGCAGGAACCATTGCGCGAGGTCGCGCTTCTCGACCGGTGCGCCGCAGCGCCAGCAATGTCGATCGGCGCCCTCCACCTGCTCGCGGGCGAGCGTGCCGTCATTCGGGCACCAGTCCACGGCCGACATCGCCCGGTAGGCGAGCCCCGCCTCCAGGAAGCGCAGGAAGAGCCACTGGTTCCAGTGGTAGTAGGAGGGGTCGGCGGTGACGACCTCGGTCTTCCAGGCGAATGTGGCGCCCATCGTGCGGAACTGGCGCCGCATGTTCTCGATGTTGGACATCGTCCAGGTAAACGGGTGGCCGCCGTTCTTGATGGCAGCATTCTCGGCTGGCAACCCGAAGGCATCGAAGCCGATCGGGAAGAAGACGTTGTTGCCGTGCATCCGCCTGAAGCGCGCCAGCGCATCGCTTGGCGTCACGATGTACCAGTGGCCGATGTGCAGGTCGCCCGACGGGTACGGGTACATCGTCAAGAGGTAGTACCTGGGCCGGGAATCGTCCGCCAGGTCCGTCTCATCGAGGCCGAGCTCCGCCCAGCGAGCCTGCCAGCGCGGCTCGATGGCCGTCGGGTCGTAGCGTTGGATCCGGGTTCGGGTTTCGGCGGTCTCGGTCACAGTGGTCCTCGGAGACGGATCACCCCCCGCCGCGCCGGCGAGGGGTGTGGGCTTCGCGGTCTCGTCGCGGTGGTGGAGCTACGGGGACTCGAACCCCGGACCCCCTGCATGCCATGCAGGTGCTCTTCCAGCTGAGCTATAGCCCCCCGGAAGGCGGAGTGTAGCAGAGGGTCGGCCGGCCTTCGGCCGGATTGCCTGGTTCGTGACGTGGCACCATCGCCACATGCCCAGCTTCGACCTGCTCATCCGCGGCGGGACCGTCATTGACGGCACGGGCACTGCCGGGCGGCGGGCCGATATTGGGGTGGTCGGTGACCGGATCGCCGCGATCGGCGACCTCTCGGCGGTGGACGCGGCCGGTGTGGAGCTCGTCCTCGACGCCGGCGGCCGTGTCGTCTCGCCCGGGTTCATCGATCCGCATGGGCACTCCGACGGCTCGGTCCTGCTCGATGGCGCGCTGGCCAGCCATCTCCATCAGGGATTCACGACGCAGCTCTCGGGGAACTGCGGCGAGACGCTCGCGCCGGTCACCGAGGTCGGCCGCGACCTGGTCGAGCTTTCCCTGCGGCCGCACGGGCTGGTCGCGAGCTGGGGGACCTTCGGCGAGTATCTCGACACGGTCGAGGGGCAACCGCTCGGCCCGAACGTCGCCTTCCTGGTCGGGCACGGGACCGTGCGTGCGGCCGTCCTGGGCTCAGAGGCTCGGGCGCCCGACCGACGGGAGCTGGCCGCCATGGTCGCCGAGGTCGGGGCCGCCATGGACGCCGGCGCGCTGGGCCTGTCGTCCGGCCTGATCTATGCGCCCGGGATGCATGCCACACCCGGCGAGATCCAGGCGCTGGTTGCCGCGGCGGCCAAGCGTGGCGGCCTGTACGCGACGCATATGCGGAACGAGTGCGACGGGCTCTTCGCCTCGCTCGACGAGTCGATCGAGGCGATCCGGGCGGCCGGTCCGGGTGCACGACTCCAGGTGTCCCATCTCAAGTGCGGATCCCGCTCCGTGTGGGGTCGGGCCGGTGCGGCCGTCGCGCGGCTCGCCGAGGCCAGGCGCGACGGCCTCGACGTTGGGGCCGATCAGTATCCGTACACGGCGGCCGCCACAACCCTCGCCACGATCCTGCCGCCGGCGTTGCAGGCGCTGGGCGTGGACGCCTGCGTCGACGCCCTTGGCGACCGCGAGGTCCGAGCCGGTGTCCGGGCGGAGATCGAGCGGGGGATCTCCGGCTGGGAGAACGTCGCCGCCGACCCCGGCTGGGCTGCGCTCACGATCTCGTTCGCCGCGAGCCATCCGGATTGGGCCGGCCGCTCGATCGCCGAGCTCGCCGCGGCGCTCGGTCGCGAACCCGCCGACGTCGCGTTCGATGCCCTGGTGGACGACCGCCTGGACGTCTCGGTCGTCATCCACTGCATGGCGGAAGCCGATGTCGAGGCGATCCTGACCGTACCGTGGATCGCGGTCTGCACGGACGCCGAGGGCCGCCGGCCGGGGCATCCGATCCTCGACGCCGGGCGGCCGCACCCGCGGACGTACGGGACCACGGCGCGCGTCCTCGGCACCTACGTGCGCGATCGAGGGACGCTCTCCCTGGAGACAGCGATTGCCAAGCTCACCTCCGTGCCATCGGCGCGCCTGGGCCTCCCGGATCGGGGGATCCTGCGCGAGGGCGCGTTCGCCGACCTGGTCGTGTTCGACGCGCTGACGGTCCGGGACGAGGCGACGTACCTGGCGCCCGCGAGCCACCCGAGCGGCATCGAGCACGTCATCGTCAACGGTCGAGCGGCGATCCTGGACGGGGCCGAGACGGGCGAGCGACCCGGTCGCCTGCTGCGGAGCCGATGAGCGCTCGGACGGCGGGCCCCGCCACGGAAACCCCGGCCATCGCGCGACTCGCCGGCGGGCCGGTTCCGTACGTCCTGCGTCGCTCTCCACGGTCGCGGGGTCTTCGGGTGGTGATTCATCCGGTCCGGGGCGTGGTTGTCACCGTCCCGTCTTCGGGGCGTCGTGGCTGGGCGGACCCGACGGGACACGTCCACGACTTTCTCGCCGAGCGAGAGCCATGGTTGCGCCGTCATCTCGACCGCCACGCGCGCGACCGGGCCGAGCTCGCCGCCCGTGGCGGCCTGCGCGACGGCGCGACGATCCGGTTCCGCGGCGACCTTCACCGGCTCCACATCCAGCCGGCACGGCCGGGCGCACGTCGATCGGGTGTCGAGCGGATTGGCGGGCCTCACGAGGACGAGCTCATCGTCCACCTGGCTTCCTCGGATCGGCGTGCCGTCGCCGACGTCCTCGAAGCCTGGCTCATCTCCAGCGCTCGCGCGGCCATCGAGCGCGAGATCCGCCGCAACGCGCCGGTCCTGAACGTCAGGCCGGTCGCGGTCGGCATTCGCGACCAGCGAACGCGCTGGGGAAGCGCCTCCCGCCAGGGCCGGCTGGCCTTCTCGTGGCGGTTGATCCTCGCCCCGCCGGAGGCACTCGAGACGGTCGTCCTTCACGAGCTCGCCCATCTGCGAGTCTTCGGTCATGGGCCGCGCTTCTGGGCGGTGGTTGCCTCCCGCCGCCCCGATCACGCCGTCTGGCGGCGCTGGTTGCGCGACCATTCGACCGAGCTCCACGGTGCCCTCGACGAGCCGCCTGCCGGCCAGGCGCAGGCATCGTGAGGAGCTCCTCGGAGGGGCAGGACCCGAGAGCAGCGGCGCTCGCCCTCCTCTCCGGCGGCTCTCCCGCGGCGGACATGGACGCCGGCCTCAGCGGGTGCCAAGATGGGCGCACGGAACGTCGTTGACGTCTGCGAGCGGATGGCGGCTGTCCGACCCTCGAGTTCCTCCGCGACACCCTGATGGGCGCGCGAGAGGCCGAAGCGCGCGACATATCGCGGAGATGATGCCGTCGTGCCAACCCCCCAGCAGCTCGAGGTCGCGGCACACAGCCTGATCGCGGTGCTCGGTCTGTGGCTGAGCCTGACGGTGATCACCCGCTCGCGCGCCCTGCCATCGAGGGTCTTCACGGTCCTGTCGCTGGCCCTGGCGGTCTGGAGCTGCGCGATCATCCTGCAGCGCCTGTCGAGCTCGGTCAGCGCCGTCCACACGGGCCGATCCATCGAAGAGATGGCCGCTGCGCTGATCGTGCCGGCGACCGCCCACCTGTCGCTGGCGATCGCGACCGAAGGACATCCGACGATCGGACGCCGGCGTGTCATCGCCGTCCTGTACGTCCTGAGCGTGATGTTCGCGCTGCCCGGGATCATGACGCCCAACGCGATCCAGGTCGGGACCCCGAACTTCAGCCTCGGCCCGGTACCCGGCGCACTGCTCGGCTGGGCATGGGACGTCTATCGCCTCGGGACGCTGTCGATCGGCGCGGTGTGGCTGCTCCAGGCGCATCGCGCGACGCAGCCGTCGGACCCACGGCGCCGCCAGCTCGAGGTCACGGTGGCAACGGTCGTCGTGGCCGCGGTCGGCGGCTCGATTCGGTTCCTGCCCCTGCTGGGCGACACAGATCCGTGGATCGGGATCTCGCTCGTGGCCGTGGCGATGATTCTCGCGGCCGCCGCCGTCCTCCCGGCCGGGGTCTTCTTCGCGCCCGAGGTAGCCGGCAAGGCGTTCTGGACGTCGCTCGGCCTCGGACTTGGCCTGTTCCTGCTGGTCGGCGTGCTCGTTGCCGTCGACACCGCCAGTCGCAAGGTCCTGGGTCTCGACCTCCCGCTGCTCACCGCCATGGCGCTGGTGCTCACGATCGCCCTGTACGAACCTGTCGCGACCTGGCTCCGCACCAGGGTCCGCGACCGTTCACCGGGCGCGGTCGCCCGCGAGCGCCTGCTTCGTGCCCTGGGCCAGTCGACGCTCACGGCCCACCCGGCGGATGCGGGCGTCCAGCCGGCCCTGGCCCGGCTGACCCGGGCCCTGGACCTGGCCGGCGCGATTGTCGTCCGGCCTGACGGCTCGATCGCCGCGTCGATCGGTGCCGTCCCCGACGTGTCCGACCCAGCGCCGACCGCATTGATCGCAGATGAGGAGCTGGTCGGCGAACTGCGCGTTGGTCCCACTCGTTCGGGCCGGCCACTGACGCGGCGCGACGAGGAGCTGGTCCGCCTGTCGGCCGCCTATCTGGCCGTGGCCATGCGGACCGGGCAGCGCGAAGACCAGCAGGCGGAGGCGCTGAGCAATCTGTCCGAGGATCGCGCCCACCTCGATTCGACCGCTTCCACCCTCCACGCGGCCCTCCTGCAGCGGGCCTCGGCGCCGCCGGGCCTCCGCGTCTTCGCCCTGGGGACACTGCGGGTGGAACGCGGCGATGAGCGGATCCAGCGCTGGGGAGGCGAGAAGGCAGGCACGCGACAGGCCCAGGCGCTGTTCGCGTTCCTGTTCGATCGCGGCGAGCGCGGCGTCGGCAAGGACGAGGCGCTCGAGCTGATCTGGCCGGACACGGACCTGGAGAAGGCGGATCTGGCGTTCCATCGCACGCTCGGCGGCCTGCGCCACACGCTCGATCCTGGCGGCAAGAGTGGCCGGCAGGTCATCCGCTTCTACAACGATCGATATCGGCTCGATCCGGGCATGGTCGACTGGTCCGACGTCTCGGCGTTTCTCGACGGGCTGGAGCAGGCCCGGTCGGCCGGGGATCGGGCCGAGACACTCCGGCTGCTCGAGGCGGCCAGGGCGCTGTATCGCGGGGAGTACCTGGACGACTGCCCGTTCTACGGTGACAGCGTCCATGTCGAGGACCGTCGGGCGGCCCTGCGGGGCCGATGTGTCGACCTGCTGCTCGCGCTCGGCGTGGGCTACGAGGGAGTCGGCGACCGAGTGTCGGCCGCGGCGGCCTACCGGGACGCGCTGGCGATGACCGACGACTGCCCGCCCGCGCGAGCCGGGCTCACCCGGCTGGCGCAACGCGCCTGAGAGCAGCGTGAGCCGCTGACCGGCGAGGCGTCTCACCGCAGTCTCACCGCAGTGGCCGTGGCGCATGGTATGGCTGCACCGACGGTCCGACTCGCTACAGCGTTTCCGTTCTGGGGATCGGAACCTCGACGGCCATCGGTGCCGGTCTCACGGGTTCGCGGGAGTGCCCGTTTCGCGGACCCGGGAGACACCGGTTCGGTCGCGCGACCTGAGGGGAGTCGCGCGGCCGGCCCTCAGCCCGGATCCGCTGTGCCGTTGAGCACCGAGTTCCGCGTTGCCAGGCATGTGCGCGCCCTCGCTGGTGACGGACCGACCGTCGATTCGTGACCAACGGCACCCTCGACATCTCACGTGAGAGTGTGATATTCACGTTGTGCTGATCCATCCCCAGTCACCACCGTTGGAGCGCCCCGCATGACCCGTCTGCTCACGCGCCTCGAGGACTTCCGGTTTCTGCCGATCTTCGTCGTCGTCAGCATGGCCATCGGGATCGCGGTCGGAAACGTCCTCCAGATCAGCGACTTCGCACTGACGCCGCCGATCGAGGCGATCAAGTCGATCGCCGCTGGGACGTTCGAGCTCACCGTCCCCAACGCGATCAGCCTCGGCGTCCCGATCGGCCTCTTCGCGATGATGTACCCGGCGATGACGAACGTCCGCCTGGGCGAGGTCGGTGCCGCCTTCCGCTCGCCCCGTCAGCTCGCCGTCGTGCTCATCTTCGACTACCTGGTCGCCCCGTTCGTGATGTTCGGCCTGGCCAACGTGTTCGTATCCGACCCCGAGCTGCGGACCGGGCTCATCCTGTACGGCCTGGCCCCGTGCATCGCGATGGTCATCATCTTCACGTTCCTGGCCAAGGGGAACACGCCGATGGCGCTCGTCTTCGTGGCGCTCAACTCGGTCGCGCAGATGCTGCTCATCCCGGTCTACGCCAGGCTCCTGATCGGGAATGTCAGCTTCGACGTCTGGGTGGTGGCCGAGAGCGTGGTCCTCTACCTGGGACTGCCGCTCATCCTGGGCGTGGCGACGCGGATGCTGGTGGTCAGGCGGCGTGGCGAAGCCGGGATGGACGCCCTCAAGCCTGGCCTCAACGCCCTGTCGATCCTGGGACTGCTGTTCACGCTCATCGTCATGTTCGCGCTCAAGGGCGACCTCATCCTCCAGCGCCCTGCGATCGTACTGGAGATGGCGATCCCGATGACCCTCTTCTTCATGGCGATGTTCTTCGTCGTCCTGCTGGTCGGCTGGCGGCTCGGGTTCTCTTACCGCGACGCGGTCGCGGTCGCCTTCAACGCCACCGGCCGCGATTTCGAGATCGCCATCGCGATCGCGATCACCGCGTTCTCGCCGACGGTGGCGCTCGCCACCGTGGTTGGGCCGCTCATCGAGGTGCCGGTGATGCTGTTCCTCGTCTGGGCGGCGATGCGCCTCGCCCAGCGCCTGTTCGGCGTGCAGCCGCTGCCCGTGATCGCGGCTGGTGCGGTGACCCGATGACGACCCAGCTGCCGGTCGTTTGCGCGCCGCGTTTCGACCTGCGTCCCCCCGACGTCGCCGCCGCGGTCGCGGCGGCCGCGCTGCTGGTCGACCCGATCCGCGCGTCGATCATGCGGATGCTCGCCGACGGGCCGGTCTGCGTCTGCGAGATGGCCGCGGCGCTGGGCGCGCGTGAGAACAACATCAGCAACCACCTCGCCAAGCTGCGCGAGGCAGGCCTGGTCCGGGCGACCCGACACGAGACCAACGCGCGGTTCCTCTACTACCAGCGTGACGAGGCTGCGGTGGCCGCCGCGCGAGCCGCCCTTGCCGACATCCTCCGATGACAACCCTCGTCGCCCGGCGAATGGGCGCGCCGCTCTGGCTCACCGTCCTTGCCGCGGGCGCGGTCTGGCTCGTCGCCTGGTTCATCAACCTTCCGCTCGCCAACTGGCTCGCCCACGACGTGCTCGGGCTCGAGGCGGGCTCGCACCTCGGCGACGCCGTGGCCTTTTTCCTGTACGACATGCCCAAGGTGATGCTGCTCCTGGCAGGCATCGTCACGGTCGTGTCGTTCCTTCGCTCGTTCGTGGCACCCGAGCGCGTTCGCCTGGCGCTCGCGGGCCGCGGCGTCCTGCCGGGCACCCTGGCGGCGGCGGGCTTCGGCGTTGTTACCCCGTTCTGCTCCTGCTCGGCGGTGCCCCTGTTCATCGGCTTCGTTGAGGCCGGGGTGCCGCTCGGCGTCACCTTCGCATTTCTCGTGTCCTCGCCGATGGTCAACGAGGTCGCGCTGGTCCTCCTGTGGGGCCTCTTCGGGCCCGGCGTCGCCCTCGCCTACATGGCGGCCGGTCTCACGGTCGCGGTGGTGTCCGGGCTCGTGATCGGCCGGCTGGGGCTCGAGCGCTACGTCGAGGACTACGTCTGGAAGATCCACGCCGGCGACGCGGCCCTCGACTTTCGGCCGACGTTCGAGGACCGCGTCCGCGACGCCTGGGGTTCGACCGTCGAGATCCTGCGCAAGGTCTGGCCCTTCGTCGTCGCCGGAATCGCCATTGGCGCGCTCATCCACGGCTTCGTGCCGACCGACCTCGTCGTGTCGCTCGGCGGCCGGGACAACCCGCTCGCCGTCCCGGCCCTCGTCGCCCTCGGCGTGCCGCTCTACAGCAACGCCGCCGGCACGATCCCGATTGTCGAGGCGCTGCTCGGGAAGGGTCTCCCGCTGGGCTCGGCCCTCGCCTTCATGATGGCCGTCACAGCTCTGTCGGTCCCCGAGCTGGTGATCCTGCGTCGGGTCATGAAGCCTCGCCTGATCGCCCTCTTCGTCGGCGTCGTGGCGACCGGGATCCTCCTGGTCGGCTACGGCTTCAACCTGTTCCTGTCCTGAAGGAGCCCGTCATGCACCTCATCGAAGTCCTCGGTCCCGGCTGTCAGAAGTGCCAGTACACGGAGAGGATCGTCCGTGAGGTCGTTGAGGCGGCCGGGATCAGCGCCGAGGTGCGCCACGTGACCGACGATGCCGAGATCGCGTCACGGGGCGTCATGTCCACGCCAGGACTGGTGATCGACGGCGCCGTGGTCCTGGCAGGCCGAGTCCCGACGCGCGAGCAGGTCGCCACGTGGCTTGGGGTCGCGTAAGCGACGATCGCCACGCGTGGCAGACAAGAAGCGGCCGGGATGCAGGTCGTGTTCGCTCCGAATCCCGGCCGTTGGGTCTGGGTTGCCGGGTCTGGAAATCGATTTCGTGTGATCCGTTGCGCCGAAGCGATCCAGGCGAGTGGGTCGCGCCCCAGATCGCCGCTCGCCAGGGCGGGCGGATCGGGTGGTGGAGATGAGGGGACTCGAACCCCTGACCCCCGCGATGCGAACGCGGTGCTCTTCCAGCTGAGCTACATCCCCACGGGGTCACGTGGTCGCGCCGAGGCGCCGGACCGGTCGCAGAGTGTAGCACGCACCTGCCGGCGATCCGGCCGGCCGATCCGGTCGTCCGTGCTCAGACGGCGCCCGGCGGCGGCTCCAGCTGGCAGATCGCGAGCAGATCCATGGCCCGGTCCAGATCCGTGTCGGCATAGAACAGGTCGGCGACCGAGAACTGAAGGAACGACTCGAGATCCATCGGCGGCGGCTCGTCGACCGGCGACGGCGCTTGCGCGGCCGGGGGCGCCGTCTCCCGGGGCGCGACAGGACGTACCGGTACCACGATCGAACGAAGCCAGGCTCGCGCGGGCGCTGGCAGCAGGCGCCTCGCCACCCGGAACGGCAGAGGCCTCGCCGCGCCGATCGGTTTCGACGCGCGGTGAGCAGCGGCCTCCTCCGCGGCGGCCTGGCGGGCGGCCGCGGCGTTCTTGCGGCGAATCCGCTGGCGGGCGGCATCGACCCGCCGGATCTCCGTCTCGTACAGGGTGGGCGTCCCGAACATCCCGCGAACGCGGACATGCGGGAAGACCTGTGCCAGCAGGGCCCGGAGCTCGCTCGCGCGGTATTCGTGGACGTGAAACCGGTTCCACGGCAGCATCCCCGGATCGAGCCGGATCGCGGCGTTCGGTGTCGTGAGGATGGCCATCCCCGCGGGGCGGATGACGCGCGCGATCTCACGCAGGTACGCGAATGGATCCGGGACGTGCTCGAGGACCTGGAAGCTGGTCACGATGTCGAAGCTCTCGTCCGGAAACGGCAGCAGGAACCCGCTCGTCAGGATGAACTCCGGGCGTCCGTCGGAGGCTCGCCGGCGCGCTGCCTCGATCGCGCCGAGCGAGACATCCACGCCCACGATCCGTCGTGCGACGGGCAGGAACCGGACCGTCCCGTACCCCGTGTTGCAGCCGACGTCCAGGACGTCGCGACCCGCGGCATGGGCCACCGCCTCGTCGTAGGCTCGAAGATGGACCAGCCTGAGGCCATGCTCCGCGGGGGTCGCGGGTGGCGTGTCCTCGATCAGGGGATGCTCTTCGGCCTGCAACCGGATCGTCTCGGCATCGATGTCGCGAGACCTCTCGGTCGTCCCCGGAGCGTCCATCCCGGGCAGTATACGGAGCGCCGTGCCGGCGACGGCCCAGCGGACGCGACGGACGCGCAGCCGGGTCGGGCAGGCGGCTAGGCTTCGCTCGATGCCCTTTGGACTGCTGGCCGGCCTCGGCGCCGCTCTGTCGTGGGGCACGATGGACATCGCCAGCGCGCTCGCCAGCCGCCGGATCGGCAGCCTGTCGGTGACGGCCGGCGTCCAGCTCGTGAGCTCGGCGTGGCTGATCCTGGCCGCCTTTGCCACGGGCGTCGCGATCCCCACGGAGGCCGGCGTCCTGGCCGTCTGCGGCCTGCTCGGATTGATCGGCGCCGGGGCCTACCTCGCCTACTTCACCGGGTTGCGGATCGGCCCGATCTCCGTGGTCAGCGGGATGGTCGCGGCGTACGGTGGCCTGACGGTCGTGCTCGCGGTGGTCGTTCGGGGCGAGTCGCTCACCTCGACGCAGGCACTCGGCGCCGCGATCGCGACGACCGGCGTAATCCTGACCGGCGTGGCGTTCGGCGGCGGGGTGCGCGGGACGAGGTTCGCCGGCCCGGGCGTCGTCTTCGCGGTGGTCGCGCTCGTCCTCTTCGCGCTGATGGCCATCACGATGGACGTTGCGCTCGAGTCCGCGGATTGGCTGCAGGTCCTGCTGCTGTCGCGCCTGGTGACCGCGGCGATCTCGATCGTGGTGGTCGCGGGCGTGGCCCTCGCCGGTCGGGGAGCCGTGGGCGTGCCCCGGGCCGCGGAGGCGCGTCGTGCCGGTCGAGTCCTGGGCATGCTCCTGGTGGCCGGCAGCCTCGACGTGGCCGGGCTCGTCTCGTTCGCGATCGGCCTCTCGGGCGCCCCCACGTGGATGGTCGGGCTCGCTTCGTCATTCGGGCCGGCGGTCACCATCCTCGTCGCCGTCGCCCTCCTCGGCGAACGGCTCAAGCCCATCCAGTGGCTCGGGCTCGTGGGCGTGGCGATCGGCATGGTCGCGATCGGGCTGCCCTGACCGTCAGGCGGGAAGGCTGAACCAGAATCGCGTCTGCCCGTCGGCCGACTCGGCACCGACCCGACCGCCCCCGGCCTCGACCAGTTGCTTCACGATCGCCAGCCCGATCCCGGCGCCGCCGCGGCCCCGGTCGCGCGACTTCTCGACTCGGTAGAAACGTTCGAAGACGCGCTCGAGATCGTCGGCCGGGATGCCCTCCCCGCTATTGACGATCGAGACCAGCAGATCCGTCGGGCGACGTTCGGCGCGCACGGTCACGGTCCCGCCGGCCGGTGTGTAGCGGGTGGCGTTCGAGATGAGATTGCCCAGGACCTGTGCCAGGTGGTCCGGGTTGGCCCGGGCCGGCAGCCGCCCGGGGAGCTCGACGGCCAGCTTGAGGCCGGCCCGTTCGAGCGTCGGCAGGGCGAGGTCGAGCGCCGCCTGGATCGCCGCGGAGAGGTCGAGCTCGGCGACGGCCGGCCGGGTCGTCGCGGCGTCGCCTTCGGCGAGGGCATCGAGCGAATGGGACAGCCTGACCAGTCGCTCCGCCTCGTCCCAGAGCGACTCGTAGGTCGCCCGGTCGGCCGTGATCACGCCATCGCGCAGCGCCTCCAGATAGCCCTGCAGGTTGGTCAACGGGGTGCGCAACTCGTGGGCCGCATTGGCGATGAAGTCGCGACGCATCCGTTCCTGCTGCTCCAGCCCGGCCGCCATCTGGTTGAACGAATCGGCGAGCGAGGTGAGCTCGTCGGGGCCCTCGCGCGGAACGCGGGCCGCGTAGTCGCCTTCGGCGATTCGACGGGCGGCGGCACCGACCTCGGCCAGCGGCCGGGCGAGCATGCGGGCCATCAGGATCGCCAGGCCGACGCTGGCGACGGCGGCCACGATGACCGCCGCAACGACGACTGTGCTGACCGACTGGTCGTACATCCGCTGGGCGTGATCGGCCGAGATGCCGGCCTCGGCCATCAGTGCCTTGAAGCTGTCGGCGCCCACGACGGTCACCCCGATCGCGAGGATGGCCAGGCCGACCGCGGCCGAGATCAGTGCCGCGAGGGCGATCCGCGCCGCGATGCCGCGGCCGATCACGTCGAGTCCGTGGGCTTCGGCGTCTCGCCGGACGGCGCCGACGGAGCGGCCCGATAGCCGACGCCGCGAACGGTCGCGACATAGCGCGGCCGTTCGGCGTCGTCGTCGAGCTTGTCGCGCAATCGCCCGATGTGGACGTCCACCGTACGGTCGAGGACCTCGGCCTGATCCTGGCCGTAGATCGCATCGAGGAGCTGATCGCGACTCAGGACCCGCCCGTCCGCCTCGAGAATCGTCTGGAGCAGCCGGAATTCGACGCGCGTGAGCGGGACGGCCCGGCCGTCACGGGTCACCTCGTGGCGGTCGGCATCCACGACCAGGTCGGCATGGCGGAGCGGCGGCCTGCCGCGTCCACCTGGCGTTGGGGATCCAACGCCGGCGGTCCCCGCGCCGACCGCCGCCGTCCGGCGCAGGATCGACTTCACCCGCAGCACCAGCTCTGCCGGTGAGAACGGCTTCGGGAGGTAGTCGTCGGCACCGTCCCCGAGCCCGGCGATCCGATCCACCGTCGAGCCGCGGGCCGACACGATCAGGATCGGGGTCGCCGCCGCCTCGTCGTCGCGCCGGACGGCCCGGACCACGGCTCGCCCGTCCAGCTCGGGGAGCATCAGGTCCAGGACCACGAGGGCCGGCCGGTGTCGTTCGATCGCATCGAGGGCAGCCGCGCCGTCGGCGGCTGTCACCACCGTGAAGCCGTCCCGCTCCAGGTAGGTTCGAACGAGCCGGACGATCTTGGCGTCATCGTCGACGACCAGGATCGGCCGGTCGGGGATCGGGCTGGCAGGCGGGAACGGCATCGGCAGCATGGTAGCGACCGATGGTAGGGAAGCCTCGTGACAGGATCGTGACGCCAACCTGGACCTGAATGAATACGAGCGGTGGGGATCGGGCCCTGCCACCGGCCGGCCACAAAACGGACTTGATTCAATAGAACAGACGGTCTATTATGGTCGTCCGATGGCGACCCTCTCCGCAGGCGTGACGGCAGCCGTGTCGAGCCTCCAGGCTCGCTGGGGAGCGGCAGCTCCGCGGATCACCGAGGGTGCCCTGGCCCTGGCCCTGGCGCCCGCCCCGGCCCTGGCACCATCGCCCGAACCGGCGGCGAGGCCGGAACCGACACCGGACCCGAACGAGCGAATCATCCGGACCGGCTTCGCGGCCCTCGACGCCATCCTGGGGCCCGGTGGGCTGCCGCGCTCGGCGAGCGTCGCGGTCCGCGGTGACGGCTCGAGCGGCCGGACGACGCTCGTCCTCCGGCTGGCCTCGGAGGCCCAGGCGACGGGCGCCATCGTGGCCTGGGTCGACCTCGCTCGAAGCTTCGATCCAGTCGAGGCCGTCGCCCGGGGCGTTCACCTGGAGTGGCTGGTGGTCATCACCCCGGAAACCCTCGATGAAGGGCTGGCCATCGGTGGTGCGTTGCTCGCCGGGCGTTCGGTGGACCTGCTCGTCCTGGACCTGCCCGGCGGCCGCCTGCCCGACACGGACCGCCCGGCCCGCCTCGCCGATCGGCTCAACCGCCTCGCCGTCCTGGCTCGACGCTCGGAGGCTCTCTTCGTCGTGCTGGAGCCGCCCGGCCTCGCCAGCGGCCTGGCGAGTGCCGTGGCCGGATCGACCGGCCTCCGCCTGGAGCTCGCCCGTCGCTCGTGGATCCGTCTCGGTCGCGACATCGTGGGCCAGCGAACCGAGGCACTGGTGGCCCGGAACCGCTACGGCCCACCGGGGCGTCGGGCGACGCTCCGGATCCTTTACGCGGAGGGCGGTGAGCGCGACACCTGCCTCCGTCGGGACGAGCTCCTCGTCGATCAGGCCCCCGACCCAATCCCTGGCCAAGCCCCCGCGATCCACTCCGAACGGACCCACCACGATGCGACTGCTCCATCTCTACCGACCGCACCTCCCGCTCGAGCTCGCCCGGTCCCGAGCCTCCGAGCCCTTCCCGCCCGGCCCGCTCATCCTGGGCGGCCGGCCGTGGGATCCGGGTCCGGTCGTGGACGCGGATCCGGGGGCGCGAGCGCTGGGCGTCCGGCGCGGGATGCCGCTCGGGAGCGCCCACCGGCTCGTTCCTGAGGCCTGCTTCATCGACCCGGATCCCGAGGCGGACCGGGCGATCGTCGAGGTCGCCTTCGAGGCGCTCGCCGCGTTCAGTCCGGGGATCGCCGGGAGCGCCGATCCCACGGATCCGGCATTCGGGCTGTTCGAGGTCCAGATCGACGGCCTCGAACCGCTGTGGGGGCCGGAACCCGCCCTCATCGGCCGGCTGGTCGCGGCGCTCGGTCGGGCACTCGCTGGTCCGGCCGGAGGCCTGGATGACGAGATCCGGGCCGGGATCGCCGGAACGCGCTTCGCGGCGACGATCGCTGCCGTGCGAGCCCGGCCAGTCGAACCGATCGTCGTTCCGCCCGACGGGGAGGCCGCCTTCCTCGCCCCGCATCCGTCGGGACTGCTCACCCAGGATCCCGATGTCCGAGCCCGGCTGACCCGTTTCGGCCTGCGCCGGATCGGGGCCGTTGCGGAGCTTGCCCGATCGGCGCTGGTGGCCCGCTTCGGTGAGGAGGGCGCGCGAATCCATGCCCGATCCCGTGGCGAGGAGCTGGAGCCATTCCGGCCGCGACGGACCCCCGAGCGCCTGGCGCTCGCGCTGCCCATCGAACCTGCCGCCGAAGATCTCGAGCCACTCCGCTTCGTGCTCCATCGGCTCGCCCTCGCCCTGACGGGTCAGCTCGTGTCGCGCGGCCTGGCCGCCTCGCGGGCGCACCTGCGCCTGGACCTGGATCTCGCCTTCGCCCAGGCGGGTACGCCAGGGGCGGTGGACGTGGAGCAGCGTTTCCCGGAGCCGACCGCCGACGCCGAGGCGATCGAGCGCCTCCTGTTCGCCCGTCTCGAGCGGACGCCGCCACCGGCCGCCGTCGCCCGCCTGGAACTGGAGCTGGACGGCACGGCACCGGCGGCCGGACAGCAGCTCTCGTTGTTCATCCCGCAGGCCGCTCGCGGCGCCCGGCTCGATTGGCAGCTGGCTCGACTCGCCTTGACCTTCGGGGAGGACCGGGTCCGGCGGGTCGACCTCATCGACCCGGAGGCGCCCCTGCCGGAGGCGCGCTGGGCGTGGCGGTCGGGAGCGGCGCCGTGACCCGTCTGCTGCGCGAACACCCGCCGATCGAGGTGGAGCTGGACGCTGCCGGCGACCTCGTGGCGATCCGCTGGAATGGCCGTCGCGAGGTCGTCGAGGTCTGCAACCAATGGCGCGTCGAGGAGGCGTGGTGGCGCACGCCCATCGCCCGCGACTACTTCAAGGTCGCTGGAGGCCGCTGGCTGGCGCTCGTCTATCTCGATCGAGTGGACGGCTCATGGCACCTGGAGCGTGTCTATGACTGAGGCGGCCTGCCAGGACGGCGCAGGCGTGCGTTGCCCGCTCCGTCGGTCGCTCACGCACTTCTAGTGCGCTCGCTCTCGTGCTCGGCTCCGCCTTGCGCTGCACCGCCATGCCGGGGCGGCGGGATCGAAATCAGCGCGTCGGCGACCCGAGCAGCACCGCGACGATGAAGAGGACGAGGAACAGGCCCACGACGAGCGCGAGCGCTGCCACATCTCGCGGATGTGCCGTCTGCACGATGCGCACCCCCACCAGCCGACCGAACCGGAAAATCCCCACCGGTTCGCTGCCAGCATAGGCCGCTTCTTCTCTGGCTGCGTTGCGTCCGGGCAACGTTTCTTGTGTCAGCCGTGCGGAATATTGCCCAGGACGAGGAGCGCGACGAGCGCGAACAGGATGCCGGCCAGGAGCACGGCCCCGAGGAAGTCGCCCGGTCGTGGGTTCATCGAGTGGTCAGGCTCCGATCTCGCTCAAGGCTGGGGGCAACTGGCGCCGTAGCGCAGCGTCACCATCGTCAGTCCGCCGAGTGGCGTGATCGAAACCGAGACCCGGCAGCCAGGCGCCGACCCGACCGATTCGAGGACGTAGCTGCCGTCCTCGAGCGGCCCGGAGAGCGCCTCCGTACTGTACGTCGCCTGTTCGAGCCTCGAACGCATCCAGTCGGCGATCGTCTTCGCCTCGGCTCCCTGGACGGCGAGTACGGCCGACGCTGGGCCGGTAGCCGCCTCCTCGGCCGGCGCCGCGCCTGCATACCTGGGGAAGCTGGCAGGCAGCGAGTCCCAGATCCGGCCCCATTCCGTGTCGGTCTGGCCCGCCAGCGGCGGAGACGACGCCTCGACCGACAGGCTCGCTACGCTCGAAGGCGCGGCGCCCGGCGCGCTGAGCGCCGGTGTCGAGGCGTCCGGGGTCAGCGAGCCGGTCGCCGGCTGGCAGGCCGCCAGTCCGATGGCCAGGACGACAGTGATAGCTGCGCGCCGAGACGAAGTGGACATGTGGCCCATCCTAGCGCCGGCGGGCGAGACACCAGCGGCACGACCCCTGGAAGTGTTGCAGGACCCCGCCGCCCCCAATCGCGACGGGGTCCTGCGGCCGGATGAGTCGCTCACCAACTCATCGGCTGGTCAGCACATCGACCATCCGAGATCGCGTGCCGCCGGGATCGTCCGGCGCCCCCAGGCACCTGACGTTGTGTGTTCGACTACGGACGTCCTGCCTCCGCCGCGAGGATCGCGGGAAGGAGTCCCAGGATCAGCCACACCGCCAGAGCGACGAAGATTCCGGCCCTGACGACCGAGACCGCGACCTGCTGGAGCGGCGCGTGCATGGCTTTGAGACGCCGCCCCAACCGATCTTGTTTCGTCCCCAAACATAGAACATTTGTTCTATGCTGAGAAGCCCCCAGCCAACCGGTCGCACCAGGTGACTCGTGGCCTCGTTTCGCTACGCCGAGCTCCATTGCCACACCAATTTCTCGTTCCTCGACGGGGCGTCGGCGCCGGACGACCTGGTCGATCGAGCCGTCGAGCTGAGCCTGACCGGCTTGGCCGTCACGGATCATGCCGGGCTCTACGGCGCGGTCCGTTTCGTCAGTGCGGCCCAGGCGGCAGGGATTCACCCGGTGGTCGGCCTCGAGATCGAATTGCTGGATCCGGCGGTCCCGGATCCTGGGCAGGTCGTGATCGCGTCACGCCGGCCACGCCGCCGCGCGCTCCGTGGCCGCCGTCCAGATGGGCGCTCGTGGCCGCTCGATGTCGGCGAAGGCCTGCCCGCCCGGCCGCGACCGTCGCGGGCCCAGCTTCCGGGTCACCGCCATCCGGTCAAGGAGGATCTGCGAGGAGTCGGCGAACGGGCTCGCGGCCCGCACCTCGTGCTGCTTGCCCGCTCGCAGGTCGGCTGGCGGAGTCTGTGCCGGCTCGTCTCGCGGGCCAACCTGGCGGGCACCAAGGGGGTGCCCCAGTTCAGCCAGGCGCTCCTGGCCGAGCACACCGAAGGGTTGGTCGCGCTGTCCGGCTGCCGCAACGGGGAGCTGGTTCGCCGCCTGCGAGTCGGCGATCGAGCCGGCGCCCGAGCCACCGCGGCACGCTACGCAGCGCTGTTCGGGCCCGGCGACGGCCCGGCCACCAGTGGCTTCTTCGTCGAGCTGTCGCATCACCGGCTTCCCGACGACGACTGGCTCATCGCGGAGTCGGCGGCCCTGGCCGAGGAGCTGGGTCTGCCCGTCGTGGTCACCAATGATGTCCACTACGCCCGACCCGAGGATCGCGAGCTGGCCGACGTCCTGGCCGCGATTCGGCACGGCCGGTCGCTCGACACGCTGGGCGACCTGCGCCGGCCGGACGGCGAGTCGTACCTGAAGTCCGGCGCGGAGCTGGCGCTGCTGCCACCGGGCGAGGCGGCGTTCGCGGCGGCCGATCCGCGCGCGGCGCGGGCCTGGGGGGAAGGAATCTCGACCGCGGCGGAGCTGGCGGCATCATGCTCGATCGACCTCGGGTTCGAGCAGTACCGTTTCCCGGGCTTCCCGGTGCCAAGCGGAGAGACGCCGTTCAGCTACCTGGTCGAGCTGTGCCAGGAAGGCGCCCGTCGCCGCTACCACCCGCTGACCCCACCCGTGGTCCGCCAGCTCGCCCACGAGCTGGATGTCATCGAGCGGACCGGCCTGGCCGAGTTCTTCCTGATCTGCTGGGACTTGATGCGCTTCGCGAGGGAGCGCGGCATCCCGGCGCAGGGTCGGGGGAGTGCGGCAGATTCGATCGTCGCATACGTCCTGGGGATCACCCGGGTCGACCCCATCCGCCACAACCTCCTGTTCGAGCGGTTCATCAACGAGGGCCGTACGACCTATCCCGACGTCGACATCGACTTCAGCTCGGAGCGCCGTGAGGAGGTCATCCAGTACGTCTACAACCTGTACGGGCCCGACCACACCGGGATGGTCTGCAACCTCGTCACCTACCGGGCCCGCTCGGCGGTTCGCGAGGTTGGCTACGCGCTTGGGTTCCCGCGGCCGCTGGTCGATCGGGTCGCGAAGGCGCTCGAGACCTACGACTCGGTGATGGTTCGGCGGGACCTGGAGGCTGATGGTGGATTCGCGGAGTTCTTCCGGCGTCCGGGGGAAGAACCGGCCGGCGGCCCGGCCGGTGGCGCGCCGGCGGTGGCCGAGCGAACCCAGGCCCTCGGCCTGACGGATCGGATGGGCCAGTTGAACCATGCTCGCGGTGGGCGGGTGACAGCGCTGCTGCCCGAAGGGCTTGCGCCGGTCGCCGAGCTTCGGCCGGGAGGGCGTGGAGAAGACGAGGGCGGCCCGGGTGACACCCCGGCCAGCGTGGCCTGGCTGCGTGCCGGTCGCGGCACGGGCTATGCGGCCGAACGCGACAGGCTCGTCGCGCCGGCGCTCGTCGAGGGTCGGCGGGTGGACCCTGAGAGTGGCCAGCTGGAGCCGCCGCCACGCGCCGCGGACAAGCTCGGCCGGCCCAGCCGCTGGGACCCACCCGCGCCGCACTCCTCGGTCGCCAGGGTCGAACCCGAACCGCCACCGCAACCACGAGGTGGTTCGACGGTGGGCCTCAGCGACTGGGAGCGCTGGCTGGAGTTCTGTGCCCGGATCGACGGCTTCCCACGCCATCTCTCGATCCACTCGGGCGGCATGCTGGTGACGGCGGCGCCACTCATCGACATCGCCCCGCTGGAGCGGGCGACGATGCCGGATCGGGTGGTCGTCCAGTTCGACAAGCGCGATGTCGAGACCCTCAAGCTCATCAAGCTGGACCTGCTGGGCCTCGGGATGCTCGCCGCGATGGATGAGACGCTCCAGCTGATCGAGCACGACTGCGCGGCCTGCCTGGACCTCGACCGCCTGCCCGAGGACGTCCCGGAGGTGTTCGCGATGCTCCAGGCGGCCGACACCGTCGGCGTCTTCCAGGTCGAGAGCCGGGCCCAGATGCAGACACTGCCCAAGTCCCGCCCGGAGACGCTGGACGACCTGGTCGTGGAGGTGGCCATCATCCGGCCGGGCCCCATCCAGGGCGACGCGGTCCACCCCTATCTGCGCCGTCGGCAGGGCATCGAGCCGGTCACCTATCTGCACCCCAGCCTTGAGCCGATCCTCAAGGAGACCCTCGGGGTGATCCTGTACCAGGAGCAGGTC
>JBGPIH010000043.1:0-21042 GCA_041484785.1 Candidatus Limnocylindria bacterium | reverse complement strand
CGCTACCGGCGGATCGACCTGCTCCTGATCGACGACATCCAGTTCATCGCGGACAAGGAGCGGACGCAGGAAGAGTTCTTCCATACGTTCAACGCCATCCACGAGGATGGCAAGCAGATCGTCCTGTCGTCGGACCGGCCGCCCAAGGCGATCCTCACCCTCGAGGAGCGCCTGCGCAGCCGGTTCGAATGGGGCCTCATTGCCGACCTGACCGCGCCGGACCTCGAGACGCGCATCGCCATCCTGCGCGCGAAGGCCGAGGAGGGCGCGGTCCCGATCACCTCCGACGTGATCGAGTTCATCGCCCGCAAGGTCGTCAGCAACATCCGCGAGCTCGAGGGGGCACTCAACCGGATGGTCGCCTACGCAAGCATGGGAGCGATGCCGATCGGCATCGAGCTCGCCCAGGCGGTGCTCTCCAACGTCCTCTACAACCCGAAGAAGCGGCAGGTCACGCCCGAGCGAATCGCCCGGGTCGTCGCCGACTACTACAGCGTCCCGATGGATGTCCTGCAGGGTCAGAAGCGCGACAAGGCCATCGTCGTGCCGCGCCAGATCGCGATGTTCCTGATGCGCGCCGAGACGGACGTGTCGCTCCTCCGGATCGGGGCAGAGCTCGGCGGTCGCGACCACTCGACCGTCCTCCACGCCTGCGACAAGATCACCCGGGAAGTCGCGGTCAATGACGAATTGCGCCGCGAGATCGCGGCGGTCCGCGAGCTGATCTACGCCGACTGAGCCGCGACGGCCGACGGCCGCGCAGTCAACCCCCGGATCGCGCCCGGCACCGCGCGGGTCCCGTCCTGTGGACAAGCGCCCCGAATCCGTGGAGAACCGGCCGGCGCTGTGGACATCACCGCGCGTCCGGCGGGCCTGGCCGGGGGCGATCGTGGATGATCGGGCGCAAGATGGCCCCCATCGGCCGCGAGCCGGTCGGAACGTCCACCGGGGATCCTCCGGCCCGGTCACGACGAGCCGACATCCCTCCACCGGACTTGCGCGACCGTCAACTGCCCGTGCGAGCGCGTCCGAGCACGGCCGTCCACTGAGTCAACACCATGATGACGGTGATGACGAGATGAGAAGATAGGAAGAAGATACCCACGACCCCGAACCCCGAACCGACCACGGTCCGTGCCGCGACACAGGCGGCGTTCCCGATGCAGCGTGGAGTGAGCCCGACGTGAAACTCTCGGTCATGCAGGAGAACCTGGCACGCGGCCTGTCCGTCGTCAGTCGCGCTGTCTCCAACCGGAGCACGCTGCCGGTGCTCGCCAATGTCCTGCTCAAGACCGAGGATGCCGGCCTGAAGCTGACGGCCACCAATCTCGAGATCGGAATCACCTATTGGGTCCCGGGCAAGATCGAAGCCGATGGCGCTACCACCGTCCCCGCCAAGCTCCTGACCGACCTGGTCAATTCCCTGCCGGCGGGGGATCGGGTCGACCTCTCGCTGGACGCCGGCGATACGCTCCACCTGCGCTGCGGCCGGTTCGAGACGCACATCAAGGGGATCGATGCGGATGAGTTCCCGGCGATCGGGGCGGCCGGGGAACGACCCACGACCCGGATCGCCCAGAACGTGCTACGGCGCGCGCTGGCGGAAACCGCCTTCGCCGCGGCCAGTGACGAGGCCCGGCCGATCCTCACCGGTGTCCTCGCCCGGTTCGAGGGGGACCAGCTGACCCTCGCCGCCGCCGACAACTACCGGATCGCGGTCAAGACCATTCCGATCCTCGACGCCGTGCCGGAGACCAGCGTGGTCATCCCGGCTCGAGCGCTCAACGAGCTGGCGCGGGTCCTGGCGGACGTCGACGACCCGGTCGAGGTGGTCCTCGCCGGCGGCCGGAACCAGGTCGTCTTCCACCTCGACGGGATCGACCTGGTTAGCCGCCTGATCGACGGCCAGTTCCCGAACTACCAGCAGGTCGTGCCGCAGAGCCACACTACCCGGGCCGTGCTCGATCGAGAGGAGCTCCTCCGGGCCGTCAGGCCGGCCGCCCTGATCGCGCACGAATCGGCCAACATCGTGAAGCTCCAGATCGGGGCGGATGGCGAGCCTGGGATCACCGTCAGCGCCAGCGCCGAGGTCGGCGACCATGTCGGGCAGGTCGAGGCCGCCGTGGAGGGCGACGGGACCACGATCGCGTTCAACGCTCGCTACCTGGCCGACGTGCTGACCAACGTCACGGCCGAGCAGTTCGCGCTCGAGCTCAACGGGCCGCTCTCCCCGGGCGTCTTCAAGCCGATCGGTGACGACCGCTACATCCACGTGGTCATGCCCGTTCGGACCACCTCCTAACCCCGCGTAACCGGAGGCCGGCCCAGCGCAGCCCGGGTCGGGACGAACCTGCTCGAGAAGATCAGCCTGCTCGACCTGCGGGGCTACGCGTCCCTCGACGCCGCCTTCGGCCCGGGGCCGCACATCGTCTGGGGCCCGAACGCCGCGGGCAAGACGAGCCTGCTCGAGGCGATGGTGCTGCTGGCCTGGGGTCGATCGCATCGAACCAGCGCCGACGGCGAGCTCGTGCGCTGGGGTGCCGCTCTCGCCCGGATCGAGGGCACGGTTGGCGCCGACGTCGTGGAAGTCGCGATCGTCCGGTCCGGTGCCTCGGGCGCGGCCGGACGAAAGCGGATCCGGGTCAATGGCCTGGCCCGGCGCGCGACAGGCCTGGCCGGCCTGCTCCGGGTCGTCGTCTTCGCTCCCGAGGACATGCTGCTCATCGCCGGTTCGCCGTCGTTGCGCCGGGCCGCCATCGACCAGCTCGCGGCATCGGGCTCGCCCGTGTATGCGGACGCCCTGGCGACGTACGGCCGGGCCCTGCTGCAACGCAACAGCCTGCTCCGGGCCATCCGTGAAGATGGCGCCTCGCGCGACGAGCTCCACTTCTGGGACGGCGCCTTCCTCGATTCTGGAGCGCTCATCGTGGCCGAGCGCCGGCGGCTGCTGGGCATGCTCGCCGAACCGCTCGCCGCGGCGCACGCGGAGATCGCTCCCGACGAAGCAGCGGGCGCACGGCTCACCCTCACCTACTCCACGAACGCCCCCGCCCAGCCCGGCGAGTCCGTGCGCGACGCGCTGGCTCGCCGACTCATGGAAACCGCGGACAAGGAGGTCTGGAACGGCTCCACCCTGGTCGGTCCGCACCGTGACGACCTCGCCTTCGAGCTCGCCGGTCGCGACCTGGCCAGCTTCGCCTCGCGCGGCCAGCAACGGACCGCCATCCTGGCCCTCAAGCTGGCCGAGCTCGATTTCCTGACCGAGCTCGATGGGCGCCCGCCGCTCCTGCTGCTCGACGATGTCTTCTCGGAGCTAGATCCGGATCGCCGATCGCACCTGGTCCGGCGGATCGAGGCGCTGCCGCAGGCCTTCGTGACCACCACGACGCTCGACGACCTCGACCCGGCGCTCCGGGCGATCGCCCGGACCTGGGAGGTTCGAAACGGACCTGCCGGGGCCTGCCTGGTTGGTGAGGCCTCGCCGAGCGGGTCGTCCGGCGGGTCGGCCCGATGACGCCCCGCCGCCGACCGATGGTCCGGCTCGGCGACCTGATTCCGGACGCGGCCCGGGCGCTCGGCCTCGAGGACGAACTGCGCCTGTCGCGGGCGATCGCCACGTTCGAGGCGCTCGTTGCGGAGCGGGTCCCGGCCGCCGCGGGCGCCTGTCGCGTGGTGCGCCTCGAGGGGTTCGCCCTGGTCGTGGAGGCGGACGCGCCGATCGTCGCCCAGGAGCTGCGGATGCGTGGCCCGGAGCTCCTGTCGGCCTTCGCCTCGGCACCCGGCGGCGTCGGCGCGCGCGAGCTGCGCGTCCACGTCCGGCCCGGGGGTCGCCGCGTATAATCCGCCTCCCGCCTGATCAGGAGAGGCCCGGATGGCCGTTCGACTCCAGCTCAAGCTCGGCGTCGTCACCGAGCACGACCGACTCGCCGACTCGCCCGACACCCTGGTCGTGGTCGAGCCGAGCGTGGGTTCCGTGGCGCGCTCGAAGGGTCACCTCTACCTGCTGGTGACCTCCCGGCTCGCGACCCGGCACGGCCTGGAGGCGACCCGCCTGGCGGCCGAGACGATCCGCAACGAGTACTACTACGACGAGTCGGCCGGGATTCGCGTCTGCCTCCAGAAGGCGATCGCGACTGCCAACAAGCGGCTGGCCCACCAGGCCGATCGGCTCGGCCTCAAGACGGTCGACGGCGGCGGGCCGATCGGCGTCGGCGTGGCGGTCGTGCGCGGCAACGAGATGTACGTGGCGACCGTCGGTCCGGCGGAGGCCTACCTGATCCGCCAGGCTCGGCTATCCACCCTCCCGGATCCGTACCGGGAGCGCGGGCTACCGTCGGCCGACCTGGAGCCGGACGTCTGGCGCGGCGAGGTCTCGGTCGGCGATTCGCTGGTGCTCATCTCGCCCAACATCATCGCCAAGCTCGGCGCCGACGAGCTCAAGGACGCGATGCTGACGCTCCATCCCCAGTCGGCGATGGAGCATCTGCACCATCGCTTCGTAACCGCCGACGGCTCGGGCAGCGACGGCGCCATCGCCTTCGAGGCGACCGAGGTGTCGTCGACGGCGAAGGGCCGCACGCTCGTCCCGGTCCGTCCATCCGCCCCGCTCGCCGGCGCACCCGACCGATCGCCGATCCCGCTGGCCGACAATGTCCAGGCGGCCGGCATGGCGGTGAGCGCGGCCGCGGGCAGCGCGCGCCTGGCCGCCGGCGGAGCCATCGAGCGGGCGATCGTCTGGATCCAGGGCCTGATGCCGCAGCGCAAGCCAGCCTACCGACGAGTCACGCCGCTGGCGTCGCGGCGCGAGACGCAGCGTCGAGCCGCCCTGGCGGTCCTCGCCCTGATCGTCGTCGTCGGCGGGCTCGGGCTGGGGGTCTACGTATTCGGTGGCAACGGCTCGCCGAAGGAGGCGATCAGCTCGGTGAACGCCGGCCAGCAGGCCATCGACGCGGCGACCTCCGACCTGGCCAAGGTGACCGGCGCCGGGATCGACCTCGTGGCCGACGACCCGCGCCAGGCGCTCCAGCTGCTGACCGACGCCTACCACCAGCTCGACGCGGCCGAGGCGGCCAGCGTGGCCGATTCGGTCGTCGCGCCGCTGCGCAGGCAGACGCTCGCCGGGCTCGACCGGCTGTACGGGGTGGTCCCGGTGGCGTCGACGACGCTCTTCACGTTCACGCCGGCGGACGGCGCCAAGCCGATCGACCTGAACGCGATGGTCCAGGGCCCCGACGGGGCTCCCTACGTGATCGATCGCTCCACGCGCGCGGTCTACCGGATCGACCTCAAGACGAGGAAGGCCACGGTCGTGGCACGGTTCGGCCAGAAGGCGAGCGGCGCCACGGTCTCGGCGCCGCGCTACCTCGCCGTCGGAGGTCCGGACCTGCTGATCCTCGACGCCAAGAACCTCCTGTGGCGCTGGCGGCCGGCCGACACCAAGGGAAAGGGCACCCTCACCTCGGTCAACGTCAAGGGCTCGACGTCCTGGGGCAACGACATCATGGGGATCGCGACCTTCCTCCGAGACCAGTCCCGCGGGCTCTACAACCTGTATGTCGTGGACCCGTCCGAACAGCAGATCGAGGCCTACTCGCCGGCCGCCGACGGTGACGGCTTCCCGGTGGCCCCCACGGCCTGGCTGGCCACGGCTCGCGACGTCACCGGGATGACCTCGATCTACGTCGACGGCGACCTGTTCGCCGCCGATGGCGGAACGCTGGTCCGCTTCGTGTCCGGCAAGAACGACGGCTGGGATGCGGCGGCTCCGGCCGACACGCTGCTCCGCCCGGCGCCGACCTATTCGGTCGTGGCCGGCGGCACGGCCCGCCGGACCGGGGATCTCTATGCCTTCGACCGGCCGAACGTCCGGATCGTCGCGGTCGACAAGTCGGACGGGACCTACCACGCCCAATACCGGCTGGCCGGCGGCGTGACGGACTGGACGGACCTGCGGGCGATGTACGTCATCCCGGGGATCGACTCCGGGCCGGGAACCGTCGTCTGGCTGTCTCGCGACGCCGTTCATCAGGCCGCCCTCAAGGCCGTCCCGGATGTGGCTCCCACGAGCTCGCCGAGCGCGTCGCCGGGGACGAGCGTGGTGCCGGCCGCGTCACCGAGCGCGGCCTCCCCGAAACCGACCAAGAAACCCTGAGCGGCCGGGCGCCGTGATTCCACTCCGCGACGCCAACCCGACCCGCCGGCCGGCGGTGGTGACGCTGGCGATCGTGATCGCGTGCTGCGTGGCGTTCGCCTGGGAGCTCGGGCTGAGCGCCGGCTCGGGTGACGCGGCCCTCGAGCGGACGTTCACCGCCTGGGGCGTGGTCCCGGCACGGCTCAGCGCGGCCTGGGGGCGTGGCGACTTCCTGTCGTGGGACACGGCCACCCTCGTGACCAGCCAGTTCCTTCACGGCGGCTGGCTGCACCTGCTGGGCAACATGCTCTATCTGTGGATCTTCGGGAACAACGTCGAGGACCGGCTCGGCCGAGCGGGCTTCCTGCTCTTCTACCTGGCCGGCGGCGTCCTCGCCGGGCTCGCCCAGGTGGCCGTCGATCCGGGCTCGCCCTCGCCGGCGATCGGGGCGTCCGGCGCGATCGCCGCAACCCTCGGTGCGTATCTCATCTTTTTCCCGGGTGCGCGGGTCACGTCGCTGGTCTTCCTCGGGTTCTTCTACCAGCTCATCAGGATCCCCGCGGCCATCGTGCTCGGCTTCTGGTTCGTCCTCCAGCTCGTCGACGGGTTCGCCTCGCTCGGCGTCGCCCAGGCAGGCGGGATCGCATTCTTCGCCCACATCGGCGGATTCATCGTCGGCGCCCTCGTGGCCTGGCTGGTCGGGGCCGCCCAGGGCGGCCGGCAGGCCGGCCTGCGGGGCGTGGGATAATCCCGCCATGGACGACGAGCTGGTCGAGATGATCGTCGAGAGCGTCCGGGTTCATATGCTCTCCAGCCGCCACGTGGTCATCCTCAAGCAGGTCGATCGCGACCGCTACCTGCCGATCTGGATCGGACCGTGGGAGGCGAGCTCGATCGCGATGAAGCTGCAGGGTCTGACCCCGGAGCGGCCGCTGACCCACGACCTGTTTGCCGCGACGCTCGAGGAGCTCGGCGCGCAGATCGACCGGGTGATCATCTCGGAGCTGGCGGAGGAGACGTTCCACGCCCGGATCCTGTTCGAGCGGGACGGTCGATCCGTGGAGGTGGATGCCCGGCCATCGGACGCCCTCGCGCTCGCGGTGCGGACCGGTGTCCGGATCTTCGCCTCGATCGCCGTCCTGGACCAGGCGGCGTTGGGCGCCGACGGAGGCCTGGGCGACGAGGGCGAGGAGGGTTCGACACTCGAATCGATCGGCGAGGGGATCGTGGACCCGCGGTTGGATGTCTTCCGCGACTTCATCAACTCGCTCGACGCGGGCCCCGAAGGCGAGGGCCGCGGAAGCTAGGACGGCTCCAGGATCGGGCGGCCGCGGCGAAAGGCCGCACCCCGGTTGGCCCACATCCGGAGTCGGAGGAGCCAGAAGTCGCGGACCGCCCGGAGCACGACCTGCGGCCTGGCTCCAGTGGCCGCACCGGCCGTGCGCGGGTAGTGCGGGACGCCCACCTCCGCGACCGAGCGCCCGGCGGCCTGGAGCTTGATCAGGAGCTCGGCGGAGAAGAAGGCGCCACCGGACTCGACCCGGAGACCGTCGAGGGCGGCCCGCCGGAAAAGCTTGCAGGCGCAGTCGACGTCGGTCACCTGCAACCCGAAGAAGATCCGGTTGGCCAGCCGGTAGGCGCGTGCGTAGAGGGTCCGGATCAGTGGATCGGCGCGCCTGATCCGGAAGCCGGCCACGACGTCCGGAGCGCCGGGTCCGGCCAGTCGCGCCGTCAGCCGGCCGAGGTCCGCCACCTTGAACTGGCGATCGCCGTCGGTGAACGCGATCAACTCGTAGCGGGCTGCGGCGAAGCCCGACAGGAGCGCCGCGCCGTAGCCTAGGTTGACCGGATGGCGAACCAGCCGGACCACGTCCGGATGGCGCTGGACGAGTGCCTCGGCGATGCTCGCCGTGGCGTCGTGCGACCCGTCGTCGACGGCGATGATCTCGAACGTCTCGGCCAGGTCCGGCAGGGCGGCGAGCGCCTCCTCGACCAGGCCCTCCAGGTTGGCCTCCTCGTTGTGCGCGGGGAAGAAGTAGGAGAGCCGCGCGACGCGGTCCGGGGCGGGAGCGGCGGTCACGATCCGGATCCAAGGCGGGCGATGACGCGGGTCAGGTCCAGGGCGTCCACCCCATCGATCGGATCGAGCCGGTAGCGCTGGGCGAGCAGGGCGATCTCGTCCGGGTCGGACCGGATGACGTAGACGGGGCGGAGGCCGAGGTTGGCATCGATCACGTCGGTGAGGTCTCCAAGCCCTTCGTCGAGGCGCGTCCGGTCGTCGATGATCGTGAGGTCCGGGCGCCGGCCCTCGACGCGCTGTGCGTACCATAGCGGCGTCGAGAAGCTCCACCAACTGACGATCACGGCGTCCGGTTCCATGGTCGCGAGCGCATGGTCGGTCCAGGCGGCGGCCACCGTGTCCTGGCTCTCGTCCACCGCGACCAGGCGCGCCGGAAGGCTCAAGAGCGTCGGGCTGAGCAGGGCCAGGGCGAGGAGGACGGACACCGGCGCCCACCCTGGGCTCGGGTCGATCGCGCGCCGGTCGCCGTCGACGCGAGCGGCCGTCACCAGGTCGGCCGCGACGCCGGCCAGGATGGCCAGCCACGTCCAGGCGATGAGGCCCGGCCCGAGGTAGTAGCGGCCGATGTCGGCGTTGGCGTACGACGCGGCGAAGAAACAGGTCAGCGCGAGCGCACTGGCCGTCAGCAGTGCGTAGCGCGGGCGACGCACGGCGGTTGCCAGCAGACCGAACGGGATGAGCGGGGCCAGCGGACCGAACTGGGCGACCGTGAGGTCGACGAGCTCGCCGAGCTTGCGCGGCAACTCCCCGAACGGATCGACCAGACTGCCCCAGAATTGCTGGCCGAAGGCCACGTACCAGAAGCCGTCCCACGTGTCCGGCCGCCCGTAGACGAGGGGCGCTCGGAAGAGTCCGGCCCGCAGCGGAAGCTCCAGGTAGACCAGGACCAGGGTGATGCCGAGGGCCGCGGCGCACCCGAGAACGAAGCGTCCTCGCCGCCGGATCCCGGGGTTCACGGCGAGCAGGTAGAGACCCACGGCCGGCGCCAGGAGCAACGTCAGCGAGTGGTTCCCGACGGCCAACCCGAAGACGACGGCCGCGGCGATGAGATAGCGGTCACCAGGATCCTCCCGGCGATCGCCGCCGGCCCGAGCACGCACCCGCGATTCCCAGGCAACGAGCAGGCGCAGGAGCAGCGTGACGAGCAGCAGGTGGAGCGCATGGGCGTCGGCATGCGTCCCGATCGCCCAGGCAATCGGGGTCAGGGCGAGGCCGATCCCGGCCATGAGGCCGAACGCGGTCGAGCGGGTGAGCGCGCGGACGAGGTCCACGGTGATGCCGGCGGCCGCCGCGAGACAGATCGCCGAGAGCAGATTCATCCGGAACGCCGGCTCGCCGAACGGCTGCAACACGACCGACGCGAGCCAGCCGAGCAGCACGTACGTCGGGAAGCCGGTCGGATGCGCCGTCCCGAGCAGCGGACCCACCGCCTGGAGCTCGCCCGTGTCCCAGAAGGCAACGCCCGGCAGCAGTGCGACACGCGCGGCGGCAAATGCCACGAGCGCGGCGGCCAGGGGCGGCGCGATCCGAGGCCATGACACCCGCCTCACCACCCGAGCAGCCGGCTCCAGATCACGCCCCACAGGTTGATCGCCACCGACGCGGCGAGCAGGCCTCCCGCGGCGGCCAGCCCCCAGCGCCATCGGGCCACGAGGAGGTCCGCCCCGAGGGCCACGAGCAAGAGCGCGAACGGGGCGGCGTCCAGGCTGAAGCGGTAGCCAAACTGAACCCAGCCCTGGCTGAAATGCATGAGGTTGACGACGGTGATCAGGATCACCGCCAGCGCCGCCCCGGTGACGATCCGGTTCCCCCGGTAGCGGCGCAGCGCGGGAATGGCCAGGAGGTAGCCGGGGCTGGCCAGGATGACGCTCATCCCCGTGTCTTGCGGGACCGCGAGCGGGCAGGCGAGGTCGAACAGGCCGCGGACGGCACCGGGATCCGTGCAGACCGGGGTCGGCGCGACGGCCAGGCTGTCGGGCAGGAACTTCGGCAGCAGGTCCGGCAGGCCGAGCAGGGCGATGCCCACGTTCTGCGGGATGTAGCGCGGATCCTCCATGGCCCAGGCGGGATGGTAGCCGAGGGTCGGGTACCCGTTGGACTCGAGGCGGTAGAGGTAGTCATACGCGGGATGGAAGATGTGGCCCGTGGTCAAGAGGTTGTAGGCCACAAGCAGGAAGATCGGCACGGCCGCACCGAGGCCCGCCGACCAGGCTCGGCGGCGCCAGCCGCCGCCGGACCCGACGAACGCGAAGAACGGGGCCCCGAAGCCGACCGTCAGCCGGGCGGTGCAGGCCAGTCCGAACAGGAGCCCCGCCGCGTACTGGCGTCCATCGATCCTGGACGCGGTCGTCTCCCCGGCTGGCCCGCCGACGCTCGGTTCGGCATCTCCGTGCCCGCGGAGCGCGATCCCGACCGACAGGAAGCTGAGCCCAACGGCCACGATATGCGCCTGGTACCAGGTCGTCGCTACCTGCGCCGTGTACCAGAACACGGTCCCGATCGCGAAGAAGATGGTCGTGCCAAGGCGGACCGACGGTCGGATCCGGAGGTGTCCAAGGGCCCACCAGCAGATGGCCACGTCCACCGCCGCCAGGACCGTGAAGATCGTCTGGGCGTCCGTCGCGAGCCCCCAGAGCGCGACGAACGGCAGCAGGACGAGCGCCGGGAGCGGCGGGAATGGCAGCAGGCCGCGGGACACGCCGTTCGTGCTGGTGATCGGGAGGACGTCCTGGAAGAAGACGTTGCCGTGGAGGTTCCCGCTCGCCTCGACTGGAAAGCGGATGGCCGCCTGGCCTTCGAGGAACGCCGCCGCCTGCCATACGAAATGGTCGTAGTAGCGATCTGTCCGCGTCGCCAGGTAGATCGCCGTCGCGGCGAGCGCCAGGAGCAGGCCGACCAGGATCGAGACCCAGCGGGCGGCACGCGGGTCCGGCCACGGGCTCGACCCGGGGTTCGGCGGGCCACCCTGTGCTACGCTCCGATCCACCTTCCACGCTCGTGCAGGAGCCGTTCCCGGTGACTGGCCCCGCGTTCGGTGAGACCGGGCGAGGCACAGGAGCGCCGTCGCGGACGACCGGGACGCGGGAAACCGTTGGCGCGATCCTCGTGGTCCTCGCTGCCGGGCTCGCCCTCCGCCTCATCATCGCATACCTGATCCCCGGGTCCGGCTTCGACGCAGACATCGGTGCGTTCCGCTTCTGGGCATCGAATCTTGCTGCGAACGGGCCATCCGGCTTCTACCAGCGCGACTTCTTTCACGACTACACGCCCGGGTACCTGTACGTGCTGTGGGCTGTCGGGATCGCCGGCAAGCTCCTCGGCGGGGTCGGCGACCTCATCAAGGTTCCGCCCATCCTGGCCGACCTGGGGATCGGCTGGCTTGCCTGGTCGATGGTCCGCGAGCTGGGCGGGCGCGATCGGCTGGCGCTCGGCGCGGCGCTGGTGGCGGTCCTCAACCCGATCTCGTGGTTCGACAGCGTCGTCTGGGGGCAGGTCGATTCGTTCGGCGTCTTCTTCGTCCTGCTCGGCCTGCGAGAGGTGTGGCGGGACCGGCCCGAGCGGGCGGCGATCTTCACGGTGATTGCCGCGGTCATCAAGCCGCAGCTCGGCATCCTCATCCCGCTCGTGGCGGTCGTGACCATCCGGCGCGCCCTGTGGCCGGACGGAGGCTTCGGCGACGCGGCCCGCACAGGCCGTCCGATCCGGATCCTGACCACGGCCGTGGCCGGCTTCGCCACGGCCTGGATCCTGTGCCTGCCGTTCGGGCTGTCCGTCCTCGAGTTCAGCGCCCAGGCGCCGTTCGTCGCATCCGCTCTCCTGCGACAGGTCGTGCTGACCGCCGGTGGCTACCCGTACCTCACGGTCAATGCGTACAACGCCTGGGCAATCGTCCCGGGCGACGCCGGGAACAGCCTGGCCAGCGCCGGCACCTGGATCTGCGACTTCGTCGGCGACGCCCAGAGGTGCGGAGCCGGGAGCGCGGCCTTCGGCGGCATCCCGGCCGTCCTCGTGGGGAGCCTGCTCCTGCTGGCGACGATGGCCCTGATCCTGTGGATCGTGGCGCGGCGCCCGGATCGGCTCACCGTGCTGGTCGGGTTGGCCGTGCTGGCGCTCACCTTCTTTGCCGTTCCGACCCGCGTCCACGAGCGCTATAGCTACCCGTTCTTCGCGGTCGGGGTGATCCTTGCCGCGATCTCGTGGCGCTGGCGGTGGGCCTACGTGGCCCTGTCGGCGGCAACGTTCGCCAACATGTACGTGGTCCTGACGACCCTCTACCCGGACAATCCGTCGGTGATGGACTGGCTGGGCATCGGCCCGGCCATCCGCTCGCAGGCCGGCGTGACGATCGTCGCGATCGTCCACACCGGGGCGTTCGTCTGGGCGCTGGTCCAGCTCCGACGCGACCGCCGGCTGGCACTCGCCGACGGGCTGGCGGTCGCATCCGGGACTCGGCCCGGCGAGGAGGCCCGGCTCGACGACCTCGACTCCGCGACCGACCTGCGCCCCGCGGCGGCGCCCGGCTTCGCCCCATCTGTCGCGTCGCCCCCCGAGCCTGGGCCCGCTGCCGAGCAGCCCCCGGAGCCCGAGCAGCCGCCGGCGCTCGAGGGGCCGGCGGCGCCCCTCGCCGATCTCGACAGTCCGCCGGCGCCACCGGCCACCTGGCCGCCCGCGGCTGGTCCCGCTCGCGTGCTCCTCCCGACGTGGACGGCACGCCCCGGTTTCACCGAGCTCGGCCTGGTCGGCTGGTTCCGGGCGCGTCTCGGCGACTCGTCCGTTCGCCCCGACCGGAGCGCACTGCTCGCCGGCGAGCGCGGTGGGCGGCTCGATCGTCTCGATCTCTGGTTGGTCGTCGTCCTCGTCGCTGCGAGCCTGGTCCTCCGGACGTTCCGCCTGGCCGAGCCCTACCAGATGCATTTCGACGAGGTCTATCACGCCCGGACCGCCACTGAGTTCCTCCAGGACTGGCGCTACGGGCTCTCCCACGACATCTACGAGTGGACGCACCCGCACCTCGCCAAGTACGCGATGGCCGCCGGGATCGTGCTGTGGGGCGAGGACCATGTCGATGCCGTCAGCGACCTCGGTGTACCGGTCCGCGCCGCCGTGATCGAGCCGCGTCGCGACGACCCGGCGGCACCCGGCGGCCTTGCCGGAGACCGGCTCCACATCGCGACCGGGAGCGAGATCCGCACCTACGACCTCGGCACGAGAACGCTCCTCTCGGCGGTGGCCGCCGACGGCGTCGGGACGCTCGCCTTCGATCCGACCGGCAAGCGGCTGATCCTGGGCTACGACGACGGGCGGATCGCCACGCTCGACGCGGCCGCGCTCGGAGTCTCGGGCGGGCACCCGGGCCCGACTCCCGTCGCTCTCGCGACGGTGGGTCACCCCGTCGAGCGGCTGCTGGTCACGACCGACGGCACCGCCGTGGTGGCCGCGTCATCGGAGCGGCTGAGCGTCGTCGACATCGGGAGGGGCACGGTGGGCGGGACGCTCGAGCTCCCGGGGATCGCCGATCTCGCCCCGGGCGGCTCCGGTTCCGCGCTCGTCGCGACCCTCGCCGACATCCCGGACCGGACCGCCGTCGCCTCGACCCTGGCCAGCATCCTGTCCGGCAAGGCCGCGGATTACGCGGCCAAGCTGACCGATCCGTCCGCCGGACCGACGGTCGTGCTGGGCAGTCCCGGCAGTGGCGACGTTCGCAAGGCGCTCGACGCCGCCATCGCCGACGGCCGGCTGCCGGGGATCGGTGTCGAGGACGTGCCGCGGGTCGCGGTCGCGACGAGCGAAGGCGTCGCGTTCCTCGACTCCGCACGGGTGTCGCTCATCACGACGACGCTGCTCGACGGCGGCGCGCACGGCCTGGCGATGGTCACCGGCCTCGACGACCCCAGGTTGTACGCCACCACGGGCTCCGACAATCAGCCCGGCTACGAAGTCTTCGCGATCGGCGGGGACGTCGCCAAGGACGGTCCCGTCGACCAGGGCAAGCATCCGCTCCCGGCGCCGGCGACCCGGATCGTGTACGACGACGCGACCCAGATGGTCCACATCCTCGGCAGGGTCCCGGGCGCGACCGGCTCCGACGGCGATCCATGGACGGTCTACGTCGTCGAGCCACACGCCAACGCCGTCTACGCGGACGCACGCCTCCCGGCGGGCTTCACGCCCGCCGCATGGGCGGCGGACATCGCGTCGGATTACCCATCCGACGATCGCCAGGAGCTGCTGGTCTTCTCGAGCTCCGGCTCATCCGCCTCGATCGAGATCGGCTCGCACGCGTTCGCCTGGCGCCTGCCGGGGGTGATCGCCGGCACCCTGACGGCCGGGCTCCTCTTCCTGCTGGCCCGGATCCTGTTCCGCCGCCGCTTCGTGGCCGTGCTCACGGGCTTGTTCGTGCTGGTCGACGGCATGTTCTTCGTGCAGTCGCGGATCGGCATGAACGACGTGTACGTGGGCCTCTTCATCGTCGCCGCCTACACCCTGTTCGCGGCCCTGTGGACGGGATGGATACGCGGCCGGCTCGCCTTCTGGCTGGCCATGCCAGCGATCGGCCTGCTCCTCGGGCTGGCGCTGGCGAGCAAGTGGGTAGCGGCGTACGCGATCGGTGCACTCGTGCTGCTGGCCCTGGTCCGCAGCGCGCTCGGGCGGGTGCTCGCGATCCTGGGCCTGATCGGGCTCACCGCGGTGCTGGGGTACATCGCGATCAGCGTCCCCGAGGGACAGGGCTTCGGAAACCTCACCTTCCTGATGGTGATGGTTGCCCTGACGCTGGTGGCCGTCGTGGTGGCTGTCCTTCATCCGGTCGCGTGGACGGACGACGAGGTCCGCTTCGCCGTGGCGGCGCCGACCGCGCTCGGGATGGTGGTCTTCTTCGGGGCGCTGGGCCTCGGAAAGCTGCAGTCGTCGATGGCCGTCGGGTCGCTGGCGTTCACGCCGCTGCTGGTCGCGATCGCGCTCGGCCTGGGCTCCCTCGTGGTTGCCGGCCTCTTCCGGCTCGTTGGACGGTTTGGCTTCGGGCCGCTCGCGTCCCCGCCCGAACCCGACGACCCCGTCCGCTACCTCGAGCCTCCGGCGCGACCGCCCGAGGGCTGGCTGCGCCCGGGCACGGCGCTGGGGATCCCCGTCGTCTGGGCCGCGGTCTGCCTCCTGGCCGTGCCCCTCGTCGTCTACGTGATCTCCTACCTCCCCTGGGCGATGGTCGAAGGGCACCGGATCGTCTCGGCATGGGCGCCACTCTGGTCGGACTGGCCGCCGGGGCATACCGGCCAGACGCTGCTCGACCTGACCGGGCAGATGTACCGCTACCACAACGGACTGACCGCGGCGCATCCGGCGTCGTCACCGTGGTGGGCATGGCCGCTCGATCTCAAGCCGGTCTGGTTCTACCAGGATGGCCTCGCCGGGGCGACAGCCGCTTCGATCTACGATGCGGGCAACCTCGTCATCTGGTGGCTGGGCATCCCGGCCATGGCCTTCGCCGCGGTGATGGCCTACAAGCGTCGGAGCCTGGGGCTCGCGCTCATCGCCATGGGCTTTGCGGCACAGTGGATCTCGTGGGCGCGGATCGATCGGGCCGCCTTCCAGTACCACTACTACACGGCCCTCCCGTTCGTGGTCCTGGCCCTCGCCTACTTCCTCGCCGAGCTCTGGCACGGTGCGTCGCGCTCCGCCTGGCTCCTGGCCCGGGTGGGTGCGGCGGTCGCGATCGCGCTTCCCGCGCTGATGTGGATCCTGTCGCGGCCGTTGTGCGGGTTCGTCGGCGTCCTGTCGGTCAACCCGGGGTCCCAGGCCTGTCCGGCTCTCATCCCGGACTTCGTGCTCACGTCGCGAACCGCGGGCATGACCATCGTCGTGGCGATCGGCCTGGTGGCGCTCGTCATGCGCTTCCTGGAGTTCGACGCGCGAGACGCGCGGGGCGGGGGCCGCGCCATGGCGGCTGCCCTCGGCCCGCTGGCCCGCGCCGGCGCGGCCGTGATCGTCGGACTGATCGTCGTGGCCCTGCTCCCCGACAGTCCGATCCTGACCCTCACCAACATTCCGGTCGAACCGGTCGCCCTGATCGCCGGCATCCCGCTCGGCTACTTCGCGCTGCAGGCGATCGGCGCCCGGGATCCGCGCCGCTTCGTCGCGGGCTACCTCGTCGCGGCCGTCGCCTGGTTCGCCATCCTCTACCCCAACATCGCGGCGCTCCCCCTGCCGGCGGCGATCGTCAACGCCTACCAGGGAATCCTGCCGACCTACCTGTACGCCTTCCAGTTCCCGGTCAGCACGGTCGATCGCAACGTGGCGACGCCGATCTTCACGCCGACCATGGCCATCCTGTTCGCCGCCCTGGTCGTGACCTGCCTGGTGGTGGCCTATTCCACCTGGGTCTGGCGGCTGGCGCTGGCCGAGTCGAAGGCGCCGCCGTCGCCGGTCGAGGACGCGGACGCCCGGATCCGGACGGGCGGAGCCTGAGGGACCGCCGCTCCGAAGTCGGGCGGGAGCGAGCCGGCGGACGCAAGCCGGCGAATGACGAAGCCGTAGTACTCCTCCACCCTCGCCGCGACCCGCGGCCAGCTGAAGTCCTCCGCCCGGACCCGGCCGGCGGCGCTCATCTGTGCCCGCAACGCCGGGTCGGCCAGCAGCCGGGCGATCGCGGCGGCCAGCTCCTTGGGCTCGTGGGGCGGGACCAGCAGGCCCTCGCGTCCTCGCCGGACGACACCCTTGTAGCCGTGGATGTCGGAGGCGACGATCGGTGCGCCGGCGGCCATCGCCTCGAGGAGCACCACGCCGAACGACTCGCCGCCGGTGGCCGGCGAGGCGAAGACGTCGGCCGTCCGGAAGAGCTGCGCCTTCTCACCGTCCGAGACACGGCCGAGGAACTCGACGGCCTGGAGGCCGCGCGTCGCGACATAGCGCCGGGCCTCGCGCTCCTGTGGACCGGACCCGACGATCAGCAGCCGGTTGCCCGAACCGGTCTTGCGCAGGATGCGATGCGCCTTGAGCAGGTCGAGCAGCCCTTTGCGCGGCTCGTGGCGACCCACGAACAGGAGGTTCGGGACGCCGTCCTGCCAGCGCGCGATCGGGACGGCCGACGCGAACCGCGGGACGTCGACACCGTTGGGGATGACCTTGTAGTCGCCCGGGAAGAAGCGATCGATGAAGTGCCTGGCGGCCGCGCTGACGGCGATCCGGCCGTGGAGCCGCGCGGCGTAGCCGCCCATCACCCGGCTGCCGAGCTCGTACGAGGGCGAGAAGCCGGCGTACGCATGGAACGTCGCCACGTTGACGCTGCGCGACTCGCGCAGCAGGAAGAGCGACAGGAACGGCACGAACGGCTCATGGAAGTGGAGCAGGTCGAAGCGCTCGCGTTCCAGCAGCTGACGGACCTGGCCGATGTAGCGAGGCGAGAAGGTCAGCGTCCCCACCGAGCCGTTCGTCGGCATGCTGAAGCCGACCCCGATCCGCAGGATGTCGCCTTCCGACGCGCGTTGCGGGCCGTGGCTGGCGGTGATGATCCGGACGTCGTGGCCGCGCAGGCGGAGGTTCTCGTAGAGGAACCGGACGTGCTGGGCGACCCCGCCGGACTCGGGGTAAATGTACGGGCAGACGAGGCCGATCTTCACGGCCGGTGCCGCTCCTCGGGGCCGGCCTGCTCGAAACGAGGTGGCCGCAACCGCCCCCCCGGGTAGCCGTGATCGCGCCCGGTGCCGTCCCGGCGGAGCCGCCCGCCGAGCTCGTCTCGCGCGTCGCGGCCACGCTTGCGCAGCTGCTGGCCGAACGTCCCCAGCTGGGCCACCGTCGGGTGGAAGGTGCCGCCGTGCTCGGTGGTGCGGGCCCCGATCGCGCTGCGCAGGTCGACGGCGGCACGACCCGGGAAGGTCGTCCAGCCGGAGCCGATCGCTGCCAGGGCGTGCGCGTCGCTGTTGCCGACGTGGGCGAGGCCGTGCTCGTCGGCGAACTGGGTCGCCCGCACGTGCGCCGGCTTGCCGAGCATGGTCGGGTTGAACGTCTCGATGGCATCGGGACGGACGGCGGGATCCGCGTCGTCGAGCAGCCGGCGCAGCACCCAGCCCTGGGCGCACAGTGGGTAGGGGACCAGCGGATGCGCCGGGATCGCGAGGCCGCCGGCGTCGTGGACCGCCGCGATCGTGGCCCGGAGCGACCGGTAGGGCCGGATCGGGCGATCGATGAACAGGGCCAGCAGGTGGCCGCCGAGCGTCGTCACCTCCTCGCCGATGATCACCTCGAAGCGCAGGCCGCGGTCGATCGCCAGCGCCCGGGCGGCAACGGCGGCGTCGATCCGCTCGTGGTCCGAGATCGCGATGACGTCGAGGTCCGTCGCCCGCTCGACGTGGTCGAGGATGGCCGTGACCGTCGCGGTGCCGTCGCTGGCCACGGTATGGACGTGCAGGTCGGCCCGGCCGCGAAGGGGGAGCTGATCCGTCATCGGGCCACCTCGAGGTCCGGCCAGATCGGGAAGAAGACGGCCCACCACTGCTCCGGCGCGACGGCCACGGCCCGCTCGAAGGCGGCGGCCAGCCCGGCCATCACCGCGGTCACCCGTTCGCGCCGCGTCCCCTCGGCGGCCACCGGCACCCCTTCGAGCCGGCCGTGATAGCGCCCCGTGCCGGCCCGCCGGACGCTCACCACGAAGAGCGGCGCATCGCTCTCCACCGCCAGGATCGCCGGTCCAAGGGGCAGGCTGGCGGGAGCCCCGAACAGCGTGACCGGGAGGCCCCCGCCGGTCAGGTCGCGGTCGCCCACGAGCCCGACGGACATCCCCTGGCGGAGTGCCCCGAGGAGCTCGCGCCGCGCCTCGCGCAGGCCGACGATCCGGACCCCCGCGGCGCCCCGGGTTCGGACGAAGTACTCCTGGAGCTCCGGGTCGTCCACGGTCTCCATGGGGGCGACGGCGCCGCCCACTCGCGCCGCGAGAAAGAGCGCCGGCAGCTCGATCGCGCCGAAATGGAGGCCGACGAAGATGACGGGGCCGCCACGCCCGAAGGCGTCGGCCACGACCTCCGGGGTCTCGACCACGAGGCGACGATCCAGCTCGTCGGGGGTCAGGCTCGGCGTCCGGGCCACCTCGAGGTAGTAGCGCGCACTGTGCCGGAAGGCGGCTCGCACGAGGCGCTCGAGCGCGCGCGGGTCGTTCGCCGCAGCCCTCGTGGCCGCGGATCCACGGCCGTCGCTGGCCAGTGCGCGACAGACACGCTGGAGGTTGCGACGGGCCTGGGCCGCGCGTTCTGGCGCGAGGCGATACCAGGCGTCACCGGCGAGTTCGGCGAGCCGGACGAGCGGGCCCTCGGGCAGGTGGCAGGCGAGCCACGAGCCGGCGATGAGGCCGCGCGTCCGGATGGTCACTCGGCAACCTCCGGCGCGACCCCGTCGGCCGCGTCCCGCGGACGGCCTCGACCGGGGCCCGGATCCTTGAGCCCGGCCTGCATGCTGGCGGCCCGTCTCGCCAGGTCGGCCGCCTCCGCTTCGCCGGCAGGCCAGATCGGCTTGAAGTTGTACCACTGCTCGGGCGCGACGCGGATGGTCTCGCCAAGGGCATCCGCCATGGCCTGGGTGGCCCGCTGGAGGTCGGCCGGATCGGCCGATGGCACCTCGATCGGGTCGGCCCACGAGACATCGAAGCCGCCCGAGTCGTTGCGCTTGATTCCGACCGGCAGGATGCGCGAGCCGGTCTTGGCGGCCAGCGTTGCCGGCCCGGCCGGCATCGTGGTCCAGGCGCCCAGGAGCTGCACCGGGATCCCGTCGCTCCGGTAGCCCCAGTCGATCAGCAGGGCGAGGATCTCATGGCGCTTGAGCACGCCGAAGATCTCGCGCAGGTTGCGCCAGGCGATCATCCGGACGCCCCAGCTCTCGCGCTGTCGCCGCAGCAGCTCGTACATCTCGGGGAAGGCCGAGTCGTCGGCGACGACGCTGATCGGCAGCCCGTGATGGGCGATCCCGGCGGCCACCGCCTCGTTGTTGCCGACGTGGCCGGCGGCCAGGATCAGGCCACCGGTGGCGCCGGTCCAGATCGAGCGGATGTCGTCGGCGTCGAGGTCGGCCAACCGGCTGACCTGGTCGGCCGGAAGCGACGGCAGGCGCATCAGCTCGACGAGGTAGCGACCGTATTCACGGTAGGCGCGCAGGGCAAGCGCTCGTACCCGCGGGTCGTCCGGCGGCAACCCGAGGACATGCCCGAAGTTCTGGTTCGACCAGCGCCGCTTCGCCGGCCAGGCAAGGTACGAGGCCTGCGACAGGCGCCCGATCGCCGCCCGCCCGACCGCCGCCGGGAGCACGCCCAGGAGCCAGGTCGTGCCCTTGTAGCCGGCGACGGCGGCCCGCTCGACGATGCGTGCGCCGGTCTTGCCGCGCCGGTGGGGCGCCTCGAGTTGACGCTCGCGAGCGGTCACTTGGCGGCGGCGGCCACCTTGGCCTTGCTGCCGGCCATCCGCCTGAGCGCGCGCTTCGCGGGCGCCTCCGTCCCGACCAGCGTCTCGTTGTCCTCGCCGCGGATGAACGCCTCGACGCGGTTGAACGCGATGTCGTCATGGATCTGCAGCGGCGGGCTCTTCATGAAGTAGCTGGCCGGCGCGACGAGCGTTCCCTTCAGGCCGCGATCCAGGCCGAGCTTGAGGCAGCGGATCGCGTCGGTGATGACGCCGGCGCTGTTGGGGCTGTCCCAGACCTCGAGCTTGAGCTCGGCGTTGAGCGGCACGTCGCCGTAGGTCGTGCCCTCCATCCGGATGTAGCACCACTTCCGGTCGAGCAGCCACGGCACGTGGTCGCTGGGGCCGACGTGGATGTCGTCCGGGTCGAGCTCGTAGTCGAGCATCGAGGTGACGGCGTT
>JBGPIH010000042.1:0-21182 GCA_041484785.1 Candidatus Limnocylindria bacterium | reverse complement strand
GGATCCTGCACCCGGCTGAGCGGCAGGCGACTCAGGTCGTAGTCGGGGTAGTTGTGCTCCTGGTGGCCGTCGGCGTCGATCGACTGGCGGAAGTAGCCCTTCCGGTACAGGAGGCCGACACCGATCGCCGGCAGGGCCATGTCGCTGGCCGACTTCATGTGGTCCCCGGCCAGCACGCCCAGGCCACCCGAGTAGATGCCAAGGGACTCGTGGAAGCCGTACTCGGCGCAGAAGTAGGCGATCGGGCCGCTCAGCGCCGACCCGTAACGGCGATGGAACCAGTGGTCGGAGCCGTTGGCCATGTACTGGTCGAAGCTTCCCAGGACGTCGTGGTACTCGGCCAGGAACTTCTCGTCGTCGAGGAGGCGCGACCATTCGGTCGGCCCGCTGATGACCGGGATCGGGTTCCGGTAGCGCGTCCAGGCCGTTCGGTCGATCAGGCTCCACAGGTTGCGCGTCTGCGGATGCCAGGCCCAGTGCAGGTTGTAGGCGAGGCGCCGGAGCCCCTCCAGGCGCGGAGGCAACGGGAAGCTCGCGGCCGGGATCGAGGGGACGTGGACGGGGTCCATGCGCCCGCATCATAGCGGTTCCGATCGGGCATGTGAACCGGTTTAGTGCCGAAACGCAACCCGCCAGATCCGGCGGCCGGCACGCCTGGGCGAAGGGTGGCGTCGGCGCTACGATGGCCGGCATGTCGATGCGGGTCGCCTTCCTGGCGGCCGAATGCGAGCCGTGGGCCAAGACCGGCGGCCTGGCCGACGTCGTGGACGCCCTGGCGCGTGCCCTCGGGCAGCTCGGCGGTGGGGCGCTCGACCACCCGGTCGACGTCTTCCTGCCACGCTACCGCGCCGTCCCGGAGCCCGAGTCGGTCGAGGACGCCACGATCGTCGAGGTTCCGGACCCACGCGCTCCGTCGGGGCACAGCGCGATCACGATCGTCAACGTCGCGGCAGCCGGGTACCGGCTGCGCCTGGTCGATCATCCGGCCGCGTTCGATCGGGACGGGCTATACGGCGACGCGGTCGGGGACTTTGCCGACAACGCCTGGCGGTTCGGGCTGTTCTGCCGGGCGGCCCTCGAGGCGCTCCGCGCCGATGCCCGGCCGGTGGACGTCCTGCACCTGCACGACTGGCATACCGGCCCCGCCGCGATCTTCCGCGACGCCCGCTATGCCGACGATCCGCTCCTCGGTCGCACCTCGATCCTGATGACCCTCCACAACCTGGCCTATCACGGCTGGACCCCGCGCAACCGCATTGCGCAACTCGGGCTCGCGCCGGGCGATGGCGTGGTCGCGGTTGACGCCGACGGGATCGACCTCCTGGCATCCGGAATCGCACGCGCCGAGCTGGTCAACACGGTCTCGCCGGGCTTCGCCGCGGAGGCGCTGACACCGGCCTTCGGGATGGGCCTGGACGGCCTGCTCCGCGAACGGGGCGACCGGTTCACCGGGATTCTCAACGGTCTTGACACGACCGTCTGGGATCCGACGACGGACGGCGATCTCGCGGCGCGCTATTCGCGCTCGGATCGGGCGGGCAAGGCGGATTGTCGCGCCGACCTGCTGCGCACCGTCGGCTTCGACCCCGCCGATGCGCGGCCGGTGATCGGGATGATCGGGCGGCTCGACCCGCAGAAGGGCTTCGATCTCCTGGCGGGCGCGGCACCGACGCTCCTGGAGCACGGAGCCAGGCTCGTTGTCCAGGGCAGCGGCCACCCCGCGCTGGCGGACCCGTTCCGGGCCCTCGCGGCGGCCAACCCGGACCGGGTTGCGTTCATCGAACGGTTCGACCGGGTGATGGCGCGCAGGATCTACGCCGGCGCCGACTTCTTCGCCATGCCGTCGCGGTTCGAGCCATGCGGGCAGGGCCAGATGATCGCTCTCCGCTACGGCACGCCCCCGATCGTCTCCCGGACCGGCGGCCTGGCGGACACGGTCATCGACGAAACAGCCAATCCCGGGCAGGGCACCGGGTTCTCGTTCGGCCAGACCACGGTGGCGGGACTGCTCTCGGCGTGCGAGCGCGCGATCGCGATGCGTGCGGCCGGTGGCGCCGCCTGGGACCGTCTGCTGGACCGGGGCATGGCCGTCGACTTCGACTGGACGACCGGCGCCGCGCCGCGCTACCTCGAGGCGTATCGGCGGGCGATGGCGATCCGGGCGGCGGGTTGACCTGGCGCTCTCGCGCGTTCCGACGGTCGGATCGGACCGTACCATGAGCGGACTCGGGCCCCTAGAATCGGGTCTCACCGACCGCGGAGGATCGCCATGGCCAAGCAGTTCGTCGTCCAGCTGAAGAACGAGCCCGGCGCGATGGCGACGCTGGCCGAGGCGCTCGCTGCACGCGGCGTCGACCTGCGGGCGATCGGCGGCGGCAGCATGGGCGACAGCGGCCACGTGATCATGACGACCGCGGACGACGACACGACCAAGGCGGTCCTCGACGACGGGGGCTACACGTACATCGAGGGCGAATCGATCCTGGCCGAGGTGGACGACCGGCCCGGCGGCATGGCCCGGCTGTCGCGAGCCCTCGCCGACGCGGGCGTCAACATCTACGGCCACCTCTTCCTGGGCCGCTGGGGCGATCGGGCGATGTTCGCCTTCGTGGTGGACGACCCGGAGACGGCCCGACCGATCCTCGAGCGCAAGGACTGAGGTTCGGGAGCGCCATCTGCGGCTCGGGGGGCCAAATCGCCCGCGTCGTGTATGCTGCGGGCCTTCGTGCTCGATGGGCGCTCCGGTCAGCGCCCCGGTCTCACACCCGTCCGACCCCGATCCACACTCACGCCCAGACCGGGCCCCGCATGTTGCGGGAGGGCCCCGTCAGGAGCGTTTCTCCATGTCATTCGATGGTCTCGGGCTGACGCCCGAGCTGCTCCGTTCCGTTGCCCACGAGGGCTACACGGAACCAACCCCGGTCCAGACACAGGCGATTCCGCTCGTCCTGGCCGGCCGCGACGTCCTGGCCGGCGCCCAGACCGGCACCGGCAAGACCGCGGCGTTCGTCCTGCCGATGCTCCAGCTGCTCCACGCGTCGCGTCGAGCGGGCCAGCGCAACGTTCGCGCCCTGATCCTCGCTCCGACCCGTGAGCTGGCCCTCCAGGTCGAGCAAATGGTCCGGACGTATGGGGCGCAGAACCCGGTTCGATCCACGACCATCTACGGCGGCGTCGGGTTCGACCCGCAGGTCCGCGCGCTCCGCGCCGGCCCCGAGATCGTGGTCGCCACGCCGGGACGGCTCCTGGACCACCTCAACCAGCGGACGATCGACCTGTCGCACGTGGAGATCCTCGTCCTCGACGAGGCCGACCGGATGCTCGACATGGGCTTCATCCGCGACATCCGCAAGGTGCTGGCCGTCCTCCCGCCACGGCGCCAGAACCTGCTCTTCTCGGCCACCTTCTCGGACGAGATCCGGCGGCTGGCCGACGGTCTGCTCGACAACGCGGCGTCCGTCCAGGCCTCACCCCGCAACATGGCCACCGAGCTCGTCACGCAGGTCGTTCACCCGGTCGACCGCGAGCGCAAGCGCGAGCTGCTCAGCCACCTGATCAAGACGGGGCGGATCGACCAGGCGCTCGTGTTCACCCGGACGAAGCACGGTGCCAACCGGCTCGCCACGCAGCTCGAGCACGACGGCATCCTGGCGACCGCGATCCACGGCAACAAGAGCCAGCCCCAGCGCATCCGCGCACTGGCCGACTTCAAGGCCGGCCGGTTCGCGGTCCTCGTCGCGACCGAAGTGGCCGCCCGCGGAATCGACATCGACGCGCTGCCCCACGTCGTCAACTTCGAGCTCCCGATGGTGCCCGAGGACTACGTCCACCGGATCGGCCGGACCGGGCGCGCGGGTGTGGACGGCGACGCCGTCTCCCTCGTGTGCGTCGATGAGCTGAAGCTGCTCCGAGACATCGAGGGAGTGCTGGGTCACCCGATCCCGAGCGAGGTCATCGAAGGGTTCGAGCCGGACCCGCGGATCCGCCCGGAGCCGATCCTGCGCGGGGGCCTCGGTGGCGCACGCCCGATGGGCGGCCAGCGCCACCTGATGGGCCGCCGGCCGATGGCCAGTCAGCATCCGATGGCCGGCCAGCACCCGATGGGCGCCCCGCGACCGAACAGCGTGCCGCGACCGAACGGTGCGCCGCGACCGAACGGTGCGCCGCGACCGTCCGCCGCTCCGCGCCCCGGCGCCCCGTTTCGCCCGGCTCCGATGCGAGGTGGGTACGCCCCGCCGCGCCGTCCCGGCCAGGGAATCGGAAACCAGCCGTCGGGCCGCCCCTCGGGGGGACCTCGACCCGGCCAACAGCCCGGTCCGCGTCCGCTGAACGGCCCGACACGACCCGAGCTGGCGCGCTCGAATCACGGCCAGCGGCCCGGCCCGACCCGAGTCGCGCTGCCCGGCGAGCGACTGGCGAGATTCGGCCGCTCGGAAGGCTGACTCCGGCTGGCCAGCCGTCACCCGGCGCTGCTGGGAACGCACCGGCACGGGCGGCCGTCGACGTGACCCCTGGCTCTGGTGTGCCGCCGGACACCTCCACCATACTCACCGGATGCTGGCCGGGTACGCCCCCCGAACGCCTCGTCGTGCCCCCAGGCTGCTGATCCTTGGCACGGCCGTAGCGCTCGTCGGAGGCGCCTGCGGCTCACCGCCGACACCGACCAGCCCGTTGCCGGGGTCGGTCGTGCCGCAGGCCACGGGCGGGCCATCGACGAGCGCCGACTACCGGGACGCGAGCCTTTCGCCGCGGGCTCGGGCCGCGGCCCTGCTCGCCCAGATGACGCTGGACGAGAAGATCGGCCAGATGACCCAGCTCGAGAACGGATCGGTGGACACGGCCGGCGTCTCCCAGACTCAATTCCTCCTCGGATCCGTGCTGAGCGGCGGGGACGGCACGCCGCCCGAGAACTCGCCCGACGCCTGGTACCAGATGGTCGACGCCTACCAGCAGGCGGCGCTCGGGACGGGGATCGGGATCCCGATCCTGTATGGCATCGATGCCGTCCACGGCAACAGCAAGGTCGTCGGGGCCACGATCTTCCCGCACAACGTCGGGCTCGGCGCGCTCGACGACCCCGTGCTGGTGAAAGCGATCGGGAGGGCCACCGCCGTCGAGATGAACGCGATCGGCGTGCGTTGGAATTTCGGCCCCGTGGTCGCCGTACCGCAGGACGTCCGCTGGGGTCGAACCTACGAGGCCTACGGCGAGGACCCGGCCCTCGTCGAGCGACTCTCGGGCGCCTTCATCGCCGGTCTCCAGGGCACCGACCTGGCGGCCCAGGACGCGGTTGCCGCGACCGCCAAGCACTTCGTCGGCGACGGCGGCACCGGCTGGGGCTCGTCGACGGCCCAGGGCTCCTCGATCGACCAGGGCGTCACCAGTGCGGACGACGCGACCCTGCGGTCGATCCATCTCGCGCCATACAGGGCGGCGATCGACGGGGGCGTCCGGATCGTGATGGCCTCGTTCTCGAGCACGAACGCCGGGAAGGTCACCGGCGACCACCACCTCCTGACCGATGTGCTGAAGGGCGAGCTCGGGTTCAGCGGGTTCGTGGTTTCGGACTGGGGCGCGGTCGACCAGGTCAACGCGGACTACCCGAGCGCGGTGGCGCAGTCGATCATGGCCGGCATCGACATGGTCATGGTCCCGTACGACGCGGCGCGGTTCCAGGCGGCGGTCAGGCAGGGGCTGGCGTCGGGCGCGATCAGCCAGGCGCGGATCGACGACGCGGTCCTGCGGATCCTCCAGGTCAAGTTCGAGATGGGCCTGTTCGAGCAGCCGATGCCGTTGGCCGGACGAGCCGACGCCGTCGGCGCCAGCGCGGATCGCGACCTGGCGCGCGCGGCCGTGGCCGGGTCTGCCGTGCTCCTCAAGGCGGGCGCCGGCGTGCTGCCGATCGCGCCCTCGACCGGGTCCGTTCTGCTGGCCGGGCCGGCCGCGAACGACATCGGCCGCCAGTCGGGCGGCTGGACGATGACCTGGCAGGGAGGCACGGGCCCGATCACGCCGGGAACGACGATCGCCGACGGGCTCAGGGCTCGCCTCGGCGACCGCCTCCTCTACGAGGAGAACGGCGCCTTCGACGCGGGAGTCAGCGCGGACGTCGGGATCGTGGTGGTGGGCGAGTTCCCGTATGCCGAGGGGCGCGGCGACTCGGCGACGCTCGCGCTGCCACCGGACGAGGTGGCGCTCGTCGCCGCCATGCGCCCGCGAGTGAAGCGGCTCGTGGTCGTCGTGCTCTCGGGACGGCCGGTCATGCTCGATGGAGTCCTCGAGACGGCCGACGCCGTGGTCGCCGCCTGGCTGCCGGGCACCGAAGGCGGCGGCCTCGCGGACGTCCTCCTCGGCGACGTCCCGTTCCACGGCACCACGCCGTACACCTGGCCGGACACCCCGGAGGACGCGCCGAGGACCGGTCGTGGGCCGTGCGATGGAGCGGTCTTCCCGGTCGGGTTCGGGCTCGACGCATCGGGCCGGCCGCTCGGTCCGGCAGCCTGCCCCGGGGCGACGCCATGACCGGGGATTCGACCGACGCCCTGCGGCCGACGACGGCGGGCGGAACGTCGACTTCCCGCCGCAGTACCATCGTGTGGTTTCCGCAAGCCGCCGGGCGGTAGCACCCCGGTTGCTTGCCTCTGCTCCTGGGGGTCCCATCCGCCCGCCAATGGCGCTCATCGCCCTCGATCAGCTGACGAAGCGGTTTCCCGGCGTGACCGCGCTGGACGCCCTGACCCTCGAGCTCGAGCCCGGCGTGATCGGGCTGGTCGGGTCGAACGGGGCAGGCAAGAGCACCCTGCTCAAGATCCTGCTCGGGCTGCTGCCTCCCACCAGCGGTCGCGCGACCGTCATGGGTCTCGACACCGCCCGGGACGGCACACGCGTCCGCGAGCTCGTCGGCTACATGCCCGAGCACGACGCCCTGCCACCTGACAACTCGGCGACCGAACTGGTCGCCCACCTCGCCCAGATGTCGGGGCTGCCACCTGCGGCGGCCCGCGAACGGACGGCCGAGGTCCTTCGCCACGTCGGGCTGTTCGAGGAGCGCTATCGCCCAATCGGCGGGTACTCGACCGGGATGAAGCAGCGGGTGAAGCTGGCCCAGGCGCTGGTCCACGATCCGCGGCTGCTGCTGCTCGATGAGCCGACGAACGGCCTGGATCCCAGCGGCCGCGACGAGATGCTCGCGCTCGTCAAGCGGACCGGGACGGAATTCGGGATCGCGGTCATGGTCGCCTCGCACCTGCTCGGCGAGATCGCGCGGGTGTGCGACTTCCTGGTGGCGATCGAAGCCGGCCACCTCCTGAGCGCCGCGCCCCTGGCGACGTTCACCGGCCAGACCGGCGTGCTGGCCGTCGAGGTCGAGGAGGGCAGCGACGCTCTCGCGGCCGCCCTCGCTGCGCGAGGCATCCAGACCCGCGTCGACGGCCGTGCCGTGCTCATCGGCCTTGACGGGCACGATTCCGCGGAGCACGAGTACGACGTCGTGCGCGACACGATCGTCGACCTTGGCCTGCCGCTCGTGCGACTCGAGCATCGCCGCCACTCGCTCGAAGACCTGTTCCGCGATCGGCCCGACGACGAACGCCCGGTGGCGGCGCCATGACGACGGAACCGCGCCCGGTCGTGGATGCGTCGTCGCCGCGGGAAGCGTCCTCGGCGCAAATGCCGACCACCGCTTCGTCGGCCACCGGCAGCATCTTCGACCTCGGCTATCGAGGCTACGAGGGACCGCGCCTCGGCCGCCAGCATGCCGTCTACGCCCTCTTTGTCTACAGCCTGCGATCGGCCTACGGCATCGGGCGCAGCGGGCGGGCGAAGATCGTGCCGATCGGCCTGGCGATCCTCGCCACGCTGCCGGCCGTGATCAGCATCGCCGTGCGCGCCTTCGCCGCGCAGGCGGGAGCGGGGGCGGAAGTCGAGCGGATCGACCCGATCCGCTACGACTCCTACTACGGCTATATCCCGACGATCGTCATGCTGTTCGTGGCCGCCCAGGCCCCGGAGCTGCTGGGACGCGACCAGCGTCACCACGTCCTGTCGCTCTACTTCTCGAGGGCCCTGCTGCGGATCGACTACGCGTTGGCGAAGGCTGCGGCGTTCGTCACGGCCATCCTCGTGCTGATCCTGATCCCGCAGGCCGTGATCTTCGTCGGGCTGGTGATCTCGAACCCGGACATCGTCGGCGCGCTCGCCGACAACGTCGGCTCGATCCCGCCGGTGCTGGCGGTGGCGGCCACGATCGCCCTGCTCCTCGGATCGATCGGTCTCGCCATCGCGGCGTTCACGCCCCGCCGCGCCTATGCGACCGCGACGATCATGGCGATCTTCATCGTCCCGGGGGTGGTGGCCGACATCGTCATTCGGGCGACGACGAGCGGACTGACGCGCTACATCGTCCTCGTGTCGCCGGGCTCGCTGCTCGACGGCGTGAACGCGTTCCTGTTCGGGACGGAGCCGCAGGCCCGGGAGGTCGTCCGAGCCGATCTCGCCGGTGCGCTCTACCTCGCGGCCGCCGCGGCATTCGTCGTCGTCCTGATCGGCGCGCTCGTCCGCCGGTACCAGAGGATCGAGGCGTGACCGTCGCCGCAGAGACGGGGACGCGCATCGGCGCCGAGGCCCCGGGCGGCGGTCCCGCGATCGAGCTGAGCGACGTCTCGCGCTGGTACGGCAACGTCGTGGCGGTCAACGAGGTCTCGTTCGCCCTCGGCCCCGGCGTGACCGGCCTGCTCGGGCCGAACGGAGCGGGGAAGTCGACGCTCCTCCACATGATGGCGGGACTCCTGCGGCCCTCCCACGGCGACGTCAGGATCCACGGTCGCCCGACCTGGCGTGACCCCGCCATCTACCGCGAGGTGGGCCTCGTCCCCGAGCGCGAGACCGTGCATCCCTACCTGACCGGCTGGCAGTTCGCGTTGTTCAATGCGCGGCTCCAGCAGCTGCCGGATCCGGCTGGCGCCGCGGCAAGGGCCCTGCAGACCGTCGATCTCGCCGACGTGCAGCACCGCCAGATCGGGACCTACTCGAAGGGGATGCGCCAGCGAGTGAAGATCGCCGCCGCACTCGTTCACGAGCCGGACGTCCTGTTGCTCGACGAGCCGTTCAACGGCATGGATCCGCGCCAGCGCCTGCACATGATGGAGCTGCTGCGCTCGATGGCGGCGGCCGGCCGGACGATCCTGTTCTCGTCGCACATCCTCGAGGAGGTCGAGCGCCTGGCCGACAACGTGCTCGTGGTCTACGCCGGACGCCTCGCCGCGTCGGGTGACTTCCGCGAGATCCGCCGGCTCATGACCGACCGACCGCATACGTTCACGGTCCATTCGAGCGACGATCGCCAGCTCGCCTCCCGTCTCGTCGGGAACCCGTCCGTCTTCGGGGTGGAGCTGGGCGACGGGATCCTGACGGTCCGTGCCTCCGAATTCGCGGCGTTCACGATGCTGCTGCCACGAGTCGCACGGGATGCCGGAATCACGCTGTTCGAGCTCCGGCCGACGGACGAGTCACTCGAAAGCGTCTTCGCCTACCTGGTTCGGCGATGAACTGGACGATCATCGGGGTCACCCTGCGCGGCGCCCTGGGCCGGCGGCGGACGCTCCTCGTGGCATTGCTCGCCGTCGTGCCGGTGGTCATCGCCGGGATCATCCGGGTCGGCGGGACGACGACCAGTGGCACGACGCTGACCGCTGGCCTGCTCGACGGGCTGCTCGTCACGACGGTGCTGCCCCTCGTGGCGCTCGTTTTCGGGACGGGCGTGCTCGGTGCGGAGCTCGACGACGGCACGGCGGTCTACCTGCTGGTCAAGCCGATCGAACGATGGCGGATCGTGGTCTCGAAGGCCACAGTTGCCGCAGGCATCACGATGGCACTCGTCTTCCCAGCCACGCTGCTGGCCGGGCTCGTCGTGGGAGCCGGCCGGGGAGGCGAGTCGATCGCGGTCGCCTTCGCGATCGCGGTGCTCCCGGGGTCGATCCTCTATGCGGTTGGCTTCGTGGCGCTGAGCGTCGTGACGAGCCGGGCGCTCATCGCCGGGCTCCTCTACGTCTTTATCTGGGAAGGGCTGCTGGCCGGACTGTTTGCCGGCACCGCGCTGCTCAGCGTCCGCCAGTACGTCCTCTCCCTGGCCCGCTGGCTCGCCGGCGGCGACGGCCGGGCCATCACGTCGTCCGTGGAGGTCCAGACCGCGGTCGTCCTGGCGGTCATCGTGCTGGTGGTCTCGGTGGCGATCGCCATTCGCCGACTCGCCTCGTGGGAGGTCCGGACGGTCGAGTGAGCCTCCGGGGTTCAGCCCACGGCCCCGTGGTAGTGTTCGGGCGCACGGTTGTGCTCGCGGTGCCGACCCGGCGGGAGTAGCTCAGTTGGCAGAGCGGCAGCCTTCCAAGCTGCATGTCGCGGGTTCGAGCCCCGTCTCCCGCTCCAAACCCTCATCCACGCTCACGACGACAGGCCGCGCCCGCATGCAGATCCGTGGTGCGACGGAGTGATCTACAGGGTCAGGACGCCATCTGATCCGGGGACGGCGAGGGACGGAGCAGGCCGTCAAACAGGTCCTCATCGGTGACGACCCGCATCCAGTCGACCCGCTCGCGGTTGACGATGATCGTTCCGCTCGACTGTTTCGTGCGCTCGGCGCCCGACCAGTACTCGATCCAGGCGTCGGTCAGCGGGACCATCAGTGGGCGCTCGCCGAAGCTCGCGATCGGGTCGCTACCCGGAGGCGCGTGGAGGTATCCGCCGATCAGGTAGTTGCCCGATTGGATGGCGATCGCGTGGCTCCGGGTCAGCCGGCGGCGCGCCTCATCCCCTCTTGGTCCGCTCGCATGGACGGCCGTCAACTCGCTGCAACGGATCAGGATCTCGTCGACCGAGCGCGTCGCACCGTCCTCGAGGCTCTCGATCTCGACATCGGTGAGCAGAAGCTCCTCGTGCGAGTTCAGCAGGTCCGTCAGCCGATCGGCCCGCAGGCGGACCCAGCCGAACACCCGGTGGTGCGTGGCGTAGGCGACGAACTTGACGAGTGGCACGTCCGAAGCGGAATCCGGCTCGAAGACTTCCTCGGGCGTGCGCTGGAGGATGAAGTGGAGGCGATCCGCAGGCGTCTGGGGCAGCATCGACCCGAGACGCTACGGTCCGGCCCCGCCTGGCAGCAATCACCCGAAGGTACCCTCGACCCGTGACGGGGTGCCCCTCGGGCTATCCTCAGCCGGTGTCACAGCTCTCGACGCTCGGGACCACGCTCGGCCGAACCACCAGCCTCACCGTCGCCGTGGCCGTCGGGGCGACGGTCGGTGCGTTCGCGCTCGACGCATTCGGCGTCAGCCAGACCGCGGTCTTCCTGGTCAGCGCCGTCGCGCTCGCGACATTGGCGGTCCTGATCGGGCAGGGGACCGACCAGCTCGGCCATCGCTTCGGGCCCGGCGCGACCGGGATCCTCCAGTCGGCGCTCGGCAACCTGCCCGAGCTGTTCATCTCCATCTTCGCCCTGCAGGCCGGCCTGGTGGTCGTGGTGCAGACCGCTCTGATCGGCTCGATCCTGGCCAATACCCTGCTGGTGCTCGGCCTCGCGTTCCTCGTCGGTGGTCTTCGCCACGGGACCCAGCGATTCCACGCCCCATCGGTCCGGACGATGGCGACCTTGCTCCTGCTCGCCGTCGCCGCGCTGGCCATCCCGACGCTGGCGACCGCGCCGGGCGAGCCGGACGCCGGTCACCAGATCGACCTGAGCGTCATCGTCTCGATCGTCCTGCTCGTCGTGTTCGTTGCGTCCGTTCCGTTCTCGCTCGGCGGTGGGCCGGGCGCCCACGCCGAGCTCCAGGAGCCGTCCGCCGTCGCCTGGCCGCTGACGCTGGCGATCGGGGTGCTCGTCGCCGGCGGCGTGGGCGCGGCACTGACCTCGGACCTCTTCGTCGAGGCGCTCAAGCCCACGATGGCGAGCCTCGGACTCTCGGAAGCATTCGTCGGCCTCGTCGTGGTGGCGATCGCCGGGAATGCCGTCGAGAACGTCGTGGGCATCCAGGCGGCGGCGGCCAACAAGACGGACCTGGCGACGAGCCTGATCCTCAACAGCAGCCTGCAGGTCGCGATCGCGCTGACCCCGGCGCTCGTGCTGATTTCGCTGGTGTTGGGTGGCGGAGCACTGACCCTGGTGCTGACGCCGCTCCTGCTGGGAGCCGTGCTCCTCGCGGCCGTGCTGGCAGCGGTGATCGTCTTCGACGGCGAGAGCAACTGGCTCGAGGGCCTGGCGCTCCTCGGCCTCTACGTGATCATCGCCGCGAGTGTCTGGTACGGCCCGCCGATCCAACCCTGACCAGGGGTGTTCGCCGCGCGAGCCCGGCCAATGCGGCGCTTGACCGCTTCGGAGGGCTTCGCTAGAGTCCTCAGGACAAGCGTCCTTGCATCGGTCCGACATGTGCCCTTGCGGACGATCCCTCGACCCCCGGAGAGCGAGCGGAATGGATCTCGGAGGCTTCTCGAGCGGCGCGCTGACCGGCCTGCGCGAAGGGGTCGAGGCCGCGCTGATCGTCAGCATCATCTGCGCCTACCTCGCCAGGACCGGCAACCGCCGCCACTTCTCGCGGGTCTTCCTCGGCGCCGGCCTGGCCGCGGTCGTGAGCGCCGTCCTCGGCGTCGCGCTCTTCGTCACGGTCGGCAGCTTCCGGGAGCCGTACGAGCAACTCTTCGAGGCGTCGACCCTCCTGCTGGCTGCCGGCGTCGTGACCTGGATGCTGTTCTGGATGCGCCGCCAGGCGGCCAGCGTCAGGAGCGAGCTGCAGGCGGCCGTGGATCGAGCCCTCGATGACGGGTCCGCCACTGCCATGGCCCTGCTTGCCTTCGTCGCGGTCCTGCGCGAGGGGATCGAGACCTCGCTGTTCCTGGTCGGTCAGGCCGCCTCGGCGGACCAGGGAGCATTGGCGGTCCTCATCGGCGCCATCGTCGGGCTCGCGATCGCGACCCTGCTGGGCGTCGGCTTCTACCAGGGCTCGCGCCGGATCAACCTCGGAACCTTCTTCCGCTGGACCGGCATCGGGCTCGTCTTCATCGCCGGCGGCCTGGTCGCGAAGGCGGCCCACGAGCTGATCGAGATCTCGGTGGTCACGGTCGGCAACCAGACCCTGTTCGACCTGAGCTCGGTCCTGCCCCACGAACCCGATCGAGGCAACGTCCTGGGCCAGTTCCTGCACGTGGTCTTCGGATACACCGCCACGCCAGAGGTGGCCACGTTCGTCGCCTGGTTCGTCTATGTCGCGGTCATCCTGACCCTCTTCCTGCGGCCCATTCCGCGGGTCCCGGCCGGGGCCGGCTCGCCTGCCCCGGTCCAGACCTGACTCGAGGGCCGAGTGAAGGCGTCGGGGCCCGCCGGAATCGGGTAGCTTGAACGAATGGTCAAGCTGATCGGGGGTCGAGGGGTCGAGGCGGGCACGCGCCCCGGACCGGTCGAACGGGTGGTGCCCGGGCCCGGCCAGGAATCGGTCTGGGACTACCCGCGTCCACCGCGCGTCGAGTCCGTGCCCGAGCGCCTTCGGGTGGTCGTCGATGGGGCGGTTCTCGCCGAGACGGCCCGCGGCCTGCGCGTCCTGGAAACCGCCGGCGCTCCGGTCTACTACTTCCCGCCCGAGGACTCGATGACGGACCGGCTCACGGCGAGTCCCCACACCTCGTTCTGCGAGTGGAAGGGGACGGCGAGGTACCACACCCTCGTGAGCCCCGGACGCCGGATCGAGAACGTCGCCTGGTCGTACCCGGAGCCAAACCCCGGATACGAGGCGATTCGAGGCTACCTGGCCTTCTATGCCGGCCGCGTCGACGAGGCATGGGTCGGCGACGAGCGGGCGACGCCGCAACCCGGGCATTTCTACCGTGGCTGGGTGACCAGTCGAATCGTCGGGCCGATCAAGGGCGAGCCCGGCTCGCAGGGCTGGTAGCTCCCGGCTACTCGCCGGTCGGCACGCCCAGGATGTTGAAGCCGCCGTCCACGTAGAGCGTTTCGCCGGTGACCGCCCCGGAGAGGTCGGAGGCGAGATACACCGCGCTCCGCCCAACGTCCTCGGGGGTGATGTTCGCCCGCAGCGGGGCGACGTCGGCGAAGGCGCCGTACATCCGCTTGAAGCCGGCGATCCCCGATGCCGCCAGGGTCCGGATCGGTCCCGCGCTGATGGCATTGACCCGGACACCGTCCGGCCCGAGGTCCGCCGCGAGATAGCGAACGGACGCCTCGAGGGCCGCCTTGGCGACACCCATGACGTTGTAGTTCGCGACCACCTTCTCGGCACCGTAGTAGGACAGGGTCAGGACGGACGAACCGCGCCGCAGCAGGGGCCTCGCCTCGCGCACGAGGGCGACCAGCGAGTAGGCCGACACGTCGAGTGCGAGGGCGAACCCGTCCCGCGAGGTGTCGACGAATCCACCCTCGAGGTCCTCGCGGCGGGCGAAGGCCAGGGCATGGACCAGGACGTCGAGCGAATCGTGCGTCTCGCCCCAGCGAGCGAAGACCGCCCGGATCTGATCGTCGGACTGGACGTCGCACGGTTCCACGAAGGTCGAGCCGATCGACTCGGCCAGTGGCCGTACGCGGCGCTCGATGAGGCTCTCGACCGACGAGAAGCCGACCTCGGCGCCCTCGGCGTGGAGGGCCCGCGCGATCCCCCAAGCGATCGAATGGTCGTTGGCGACCCCGAAGATGAGCGCGTTCTTGCCTTCGAGCAGGCCCATCGATCTCCTCCAGCGGTCAGGTCCCGGCAGCATACCCGCGCGATCCGTCTACGCTACGCGCGATGCGCACGACCGACCCCGCCGCTCTTCGCGAGGCCCTCCGCGGCGTGCGGGCCCTGCTGCTCGATCTCGACGGGGTGATCGTGCTCGCCGGCGCCGCCGTGCCGGGCTCGGTCGAAGCGATCGCGGAGCTCGAGCGCCGCCGGACGCCCTACCGGATCGTGACCAACACCTCGCTGCTGAGCCGGGTCTCGCTGTCGCGGTTGGCGGCGAAGCTCGGCAACGACATTCCCCCGGAGCGCTTCCAGTCGGCGCTCTCGGCGTCGGCGGCGTATGCCCGCAGGACCTTTCCGGGCGAGCCGATCTACGTCATCACGTCGACCGATGCGCGCACCGAATTCGACGGGCAGTGGCTGCTCTCGAATGCGGAGGCGGCGAGGCCGGGGGCGCGGGCTGCCGCGGTGATCGTCGGCGATTCGGAAGACGAGCTGACCCAGGCGAACCTGAACGTCGCGTTCCGGCTCGTCCGCAACGGGGCCCGTCTCATCGGGATGCACCGCAACGCGTGGTGGTTGACCCCGGATGGACCGACCCTCGACTCGGGGGCCTACGTGACCGGGCTCGAGTTCGCCACCGGCGTCCACGCCCAGATCATCGGGAAGCCGGCGCCGGCCTTCTACTCGGTCGCGGTCGACGCCCTCAGGAGCGAGGTCGTCGAGACGGGCGGCCGGCTGCGCCGGGCCGAGATCGCGATGGTCGGCGACGACGTCCGGACCGACGTGCTGGCCGGGCAGCGCGCGGGGCTGCGCGGCGTCTTCGTCCTGACCGGCAAGCACGGGCTCGACGCACTCGCGACGTCCCGTGGGTTTGGCCGCGGCGGACGCGAGCCCCATGCCGTCGCTCCGTCGCTGGCCGACGTCGTCGCCGCGCTAGACTGATCGCAACCTTCCCACCGACCTGATCCGCCACGAGGCACCCCGCCATGACGACCGAGTCCGCACCGCGAATCAAGATCACCTACGCCACCCTGCGGGCCGACAACGAAGACCTGCACGCCCAGTTCGAGGCCGGTCTGGCCGCGACCCGTGGCAGCCTCGGCGGCCATCATCGCAACTACATCGGGGGGACCTGGCGCGACGGCGACGGGACGTTCGAGGTCCGCACGCCGATCGACACGTCGATCGTGGTTGGCAGCTTCGCCCGGGCGAGCCTGGCGAACGTGGACGAGGCCGTCGCCGCGGCCCGCGCCGCGCAGCCGGCCTGGGCGGCCACGCCGTGGCGCGATCGAGTGGCGATCATCAAGCGAGCCGGCGACCTGATCAGCGAGCGGCTGATGGTCAATGCCGCGGTGATGGCGATCGAGGTCGGCAAGAACCGGATCGAGGCGCTCGGTGAGGTCGAGGAATCCGCGGATCTCCAGCGCTACTACGCCTCCACGATGGAGGCCAACGACGGGTACGACCATCCGATGGGCAACCTGGGCGACGCGACCGTCCATACGCGCTCCATCCTGCGGCCGCATGGCGTCTTCGCGGTCATCAGCCCGTTCAACTTCCCGATGGCTTTGGCCTCCGGCCCCACCGGAGCGGCGCTCCTGGCCGGCAACGCCGTGGTCCTCAAGCCCTCGAGCTCGGCTCCGCTGTCGGCGGTCAAGCTCGTCGAGGCCTACGTCGATGCCGGGGTACCGGCCGGCGTGGTCAACCTGGTGATGGGTCCCGGGCGCACCGTCGGCCAGGCGCTGCAGGACCACCCGGGCGTGGACGGAATCGTGTTCACCGGCTCGTACGAGGTGGGCATGCGGTTGTTCCACTCGTTCTCGACCAGCTGGCCGCGGCCGTGCGTCGTCGAGATGGGCGGCAAGAATCCCGCGATCGTCTCGCGCCACGCGGACCTCGACGAGGCGGCCGAGGGGATCATGCGCAGCGCCTTCGGCTTCGGCGGCCAGAAGTGCTCCGCCAACTCCCGGGTCTACGTGGAGCGACCGGTCCACGATGAGCTGGTGCGGCTCCTGGTCGAGAAGACCGAGGCGATCACGATCGGCGATCCGCTCCTGCGTGCGAACTGGATGGGCCCGGTCATCGATCAGCGGGCCGTCGATCGGTACCAGGCGGCCGTGGCCGAGGCGCGTCGTGACGGGACGGTCTTCGCGGGCGGCGAGCGACTCAGCGACTCCGGAATGGAGCGTGGCTTCTACGTCGAGCCGACGGTCGTCGGCAATCTGCCCGCCTCGCACCGGATCTTCCGCGACGAGCTGTTCGTGCCGCTGACGGCAGTCGCCGCGGTCGATTCGCTCGACGAGGCAGTGACGCTGGCAAACGACTCCGTCTATGGGCTGACCGCCGGGGTGTACAGCGAGGACCCGGCCGAGGTCCAGCAGTTCCTGGATCGAGCGCAGGCGGGCGTGCTGTACGTGAACCGGCGGGCCGGCGCCACGACGGGCGCCTGGCCGGGGATCCAGGCGTTCGGCGGCTGGAAGGGGAGTGGCTCGACCGGCAAGGCCGGCCTCTCGATGTACTACGTCGCCCAGTTCATGCGCGAGCAGAGCCACACCGTCGTCGACTGAGGGCCGGATCCTGGGTCCGGCTTATCGGCGGTCGATGGGGTCGTCGGCGCCGGGAACCGCGTGCGTGACGGCGACGTTTCGGCTCGCGGCCAGTCGGGGCGCGGCGACTATTCCGGCGGATGCTCCTCAGGCGGGCATTCGTCCCTGGACTTGTGACAGGTGGTCACATCAAGAGCATCTGTCACAGAGGCAACCAGGTCGAGCTGCGATTCCACGTTCGAGGTCGCGTGACCAGGGTTCCCACGGCGGTCGCCCTCACTGACCACTGCCCGCCTGGTGGCCATTCGTCAGAATGGGCCGTGGCCGAGGCGGCCGGTGGCGCAGCGCCCCACCGCCGCGCCGCGCCGCGCGACGATCGGCCCCGTGCCGCGCGCGCCGCACCCGCTGGGGCGCGCCTGGCAGAAGCGGTCGATCGGGCTCGGCTATACTCGCCCCACTGAGTATCCAATCTGCATACTTGTTATGCAATCCGCCCGAGGTGCACCGTGTCGTCGGCCCCTTCGCGGATCGCCGGGGATCGGCCCGTTCCGCATATCGTCACGGAGTTGCCCGGCCCGAAGGCACGGGCCCATGTCGAGTTCGATGAGACCTGGACCTCGCCGAGCCTGCCGCGGGCCTATCCGATCGTCCCGGTCCGCGGCGAGGGCCTCACGATCGAGGACATCGACGGCAACCTCTTCCTCGATTTCGCGGCCGGGATCGCGGTCACCTCGACCGGCCACGCCCACCCCCAGGTGGTGGCCGCGATCAAGGAACAGGCCGCCGAGCTGATCCATTTCAGCGCGTCGGACTTCTACCTGCCGATCTATCCCGAGGTGTGCCGGGAGCTGGCCCGGATCGCCCCGATCTCCGGGCGGCTGCGGGTCTATCTCGGCAATTCGGGGACCGAGGTCGTCGAGACCGCCATCAAGCTGGCCCGCTTCGCCACGAAGCGCCCGTACGTGGTCGCCTTCCTCGGCGCGTTCCACGGGCGGACCTACGGCTCCATCTCGTTGACCGCCTCGAAGGCGAAGTATCACGCTGGCTTCGGGCCTCTCCTGCCGGGCGTCTTTCACGCGCCGTACGGTCGGGTGGAGGACCTGCGCTGGTTCGATGAGGTGCTGTTCGACAGGCTGGCGCCCGCGAACGAGGTCGCCGCGATCTTCGTCGAGCCGATCCAGGGCGAAGGCGGCTACATCGTTCCCGAGGACGGCTTCCTCCAGGGCCTCCGCCGGATCTGCGATGCCCACGGCATCCTGCTGGTCGCCGACGAGATCCAGTCCGGTGCCGGGCGGACCGGCAAGATGTGGGCGGTGCAGCATTGGGGCGTCGAGCCGGACATCCTCCTTGCGGCCAAGGGGATCGCCTCCGGGATGACGCTCGGTGCCCTGGTCGCCCGCGCGGAGCTGCTCGAGGCCTGGGGTCCCGGTGCGCACGGCTCCACGTACGGCGGGAATCCGGTCGCGTGCGCGGCCGCGTTGGCCACGATCGAGCTGCTCGAAGGCGGCCTGGTCGAGAATGCGGCCGTGCGGGGCGAGCAGGCGATGGCCGGGCTGACCGAGCTGCGGCGGCGCTTCCCGGCACTCATCCGCGACGTCCGGGGCAAGGGCCTCATGCTCGGGATCGAGTTCGACACCCCGGACCATGCCGAGGAGGTCCAGTGGGAGGCCTACCAGAAGGGCCTGCTCGTCCTCGAGTGCGGCAGGTCGACTGTCCGGATGTCGCCCGCGCTGACCGTCACGTCGGCCGAGATGTCGACGGCCTTGCGGATCTTCGGCGAGTCGGTGGCCGCCGTGGCCGGCGAGCACGGCGAGATCCTGGCCGCGGCGATGGCCGCCGGCGCGATCAACGAGGTCGAGGAGGCGGTCTGAACTTCATCGGCAGGTCGCCGCGGTCCGTCTCAGGAGCAGGACAGCGTCGGCGCCGGCCGAAGGTCAGATGGTCAGGACGACCTTGCCGAATGGCCGGTCCTCGATGAGGTGGCGCGTGGCCTCGGCCGCCTCTTCAAGGCGGAACGTCCGGTCGATGGCGGGCTTGACGGTGCCGTCGGCAAGCAGCGGCAGCACTGTCCCCCAAGCCGCGGCATACGCCTCGGGCGGCTGGAAGTAGATATTGAATCCCTCGACGCTCGTTGACCCGCCGGCGCCGAGAGCGCTCCAAATGAGCGTGAGCGAGTTCACGGTCAGGTCCGTTCCGCCCGGATAGCCCATCTGCACGACCCGGCCTCCGGGCGACAGCGACTTCAACGCCTCGCCGGTGATCGGGCCGCCGATCGAATCGAGTGCGACGTCCACGCCCTTGCCGCCAGTGAGGCGCATGACCCCCTCGCTCAGCGGTTCCTTCGCGAGGTCGATGACGTCGGCATACCCGAGGTTTCGGGCATTCTCTGCCTTCTCCGTTCGCCCCGCTGTCGTGATCACGCGGCCGGCACCCTGCGCCTTCGCGAGCTGGATGGCGGCGTTCCCCACCGACCCGCCCACACCGGGGATGAGGAGCGTCATGCCCGGCGCGAACCGGACGCCACGGGTCAGCGCCAGCTGCGCCGCGACGTAGGCGATGGCGGTGCCGGCGGCCTCGACGTCGCTGAGGTTACCCGGGACCTTCGTCGCGTCGGTCGGGCCTGCCGTCACGTACTCCTGCCACGTGCCGGAGCGCGCGAAGCCGTACGCGCCCATGAGCATCACCCGGGTGCCGGGTGGCAGCGACGCCGACCCGTTGCCCACGACCACCCCGGCGCCCTCGTTGCCCTGGATGAGCCCAGGCACGACCTGAGGGACCCAGCCCCGGCGAACCGTATTGTCGAACGCGTTGACCCCGGCAGCGGCCATCTTGACCACCACTTCGCCGGGTCCTGGTTCGGGCTCCGGGACGTCGACCACGCGGAGGACGTCGTAGTCGCCGTACTCATCAAAGCGAACAGCACGCACTGCGGGCTCCCTTGCTGGTCATGCCTTTGGCCTGTTCGCGCAGCGTGCGACGAGCCGCCTGGCGACCTGACCGAGTATAGGCGAGCGTACGCCACGGGCGCCGCCAGGCCCTGCTGATCCCCTGTGGGCGGTCGCTGCGCGGAAGCTGATCGGGCGGTCGCCGAGGGAGCTGGGGCATTCGGCCCGTCGGTTACGATGCCCGGCGATGCTCCTTCTCGTCGATCTTGACGGCGTCGTCTACCGTGGCCGCCGGCCCGTGCCGGGTGTCGCGGCCGTCCTGGCCGATCGCGTGGCTCGTGGGGACGACGTCCTGTACGTCACGAACAATTCGATGCACTTCCGCGCGGACTACGTGGAGCGGCTCGAGGCGATGGGCGCCCCGGTGGCGGTCGACCGGATCGTCAGCTCCGCCCGGGCGACTGCGCTCCACCTCGCGCATCACGAACCGGCCGTGCGTCGCGTGCTGGTCGTCGGCGCGCCCGGTCTGCGCCGCGAACTGGCCGACGTCGGGCTCGAGGTTATCGACGCCGGCGAACGCGCCGATCTTCTGGCGCATCGCTCAGGCGAGGCAGATGACGCCAGTGGCATCGTGGACGAGTTCGAGATCGCCGGCCGGCCCGACGCCGTGGTCGTCGGGCTTGACCAGGACATCACCTACGGGAAGCTCGCGATCGCGTCCATCGCGATCCGTGCCGGGTCGCGGTTCATTGCTACGAACCGCGACCCGGCGCTCCCGACCGAGAATGCGTTTCAGCCAGGAGCCGGCGCGATCGTGGCCGCGGTCGAGACGACCACGGGAGTGACGCCGATCGCCGTTGGCAAGCCGGACCCGGCCATCCTCGAGGAGGCCGCGAGGATCGTCGGGGCGCCCGCCAGCGACGCGATCGTGATCGGTGACGGTCTGGCGACCGACATCGCCGCTGCGCACGCCGTTCGCGCGCGCAGCATCCTCATGCTGACCGGCATCACGACCCGCGCCCAACTCGATGGGCTGCCGGCAT
>JBGPIH010000041.1:0-21550 GCA_041484785.1 Candidatus Limnocylindria bacterium | reverse complement strand
CGCCACCGGCACCGAACACGGTCGCCAGACCGGCGACGCTCGGGGCGTGTCAGGTCCGGTTGCAGCTGTCGATGTTGTTGCTGCCCAGCACCGTCCGGCTGAACTTCTGGGCTGCGAAGTTGACCTCGTTGGTCGCCTTGGAGCAGCTGAAGGTGCCGAACGTGGTCGGGCCGTGCGCCGCCCTGGCGGCCAGGAACCCGGCAACGGTCCGGTCGAGCGCCTCGTCCCAGGTCGCGGGACGCAGCTCGCCGCCTTTCGTGTCGCGCACGAGGGGCTGGGTCAGTCTCACGTAGGGTTTCGCCACGGGTGGCCTCCTGCGGTTGCCGACCCGCGGAGTGTAGCGCGGGGATTTGCCCCGCAGCCCGGATCCGGGGCAGCTGGGACGACCCCGGATCCGCGGCCGCTCGAGCGCCCTCTCAGTACCGTGCGGCCTCGGCCTCGTCGACGATCCAGACCTGCGGATGGCCATCGACACCCCCGCGAGCCATCGCCGCGGGGAGCGACGGGTCCTGGGTGAATGCTCGAGCGCCGTCGAGCGTGGCGAACTCGTTCACGATCACAACGGAATTCGGGTCCGCCAGCTCGCGATTGATGGAGTGGCCCGTCGCGCCGTGCTGGCGACGGACGTCACCGTGCTCGGTGAATACCGGATACCAGCGGTCATAGTCGACCACGTGGTGCTGAACGATCACCTTCGTCATGCCCGACGCCATCCCTTTCGCGTGGACCGGCCTGATTGGCTGGTCGTTAGGCGCCTAACTATATGGTTAGGCACCGTATTGTCAATACCCGTATCATGAATGCATGGCGAAGATCCAGATGCCCGACGACTTCTACGACCAGACGCCGGACGGGAACGTCCTGGCGACCGAAGCCGTGATGAACACCATCCGCACCGCCGACATGCTGTTCGACCAGATCGGGCGGCTCCTTCGGCCGCTCAACGTCAGCGCGGCGGGCGGTCTGGTCCTCGGGGTCCTGCGCGATCGCGGGCAGATGTCCCCGTCCGAGCTGAGCGATCGGCTCATCGTCACCCGCGCCACGGTGACCGGTGTCCTCGACTCGCTCGAACAGCGTGGGTTCGTCCGACGTTCCGCGCATCCGGTCGACCGGCGGAGCCTGGTGGTCGAGATCACGCCGGCAGGGCTCGACGTGGTCCAGAAGCTCCGGACGATCGTCCATCACAATGAGAAGGCGTGGCTGAGCGGCGTCTCCGATCCAGAGCTGCGGTCGTACATCGAGCAGCTCCACCGGATCCAGGACAGCCTCGCCGCATTCTCCGAGGGCCGTGATTGACGGCGCCGCCTCGTTCGGGCCGGCGACCGCGGCGATCGTTGCGTATCCTGACGGGATGGTCGACTTGCCCGCCGAGGGCGCGGCGGCGGACACGCTCTCTGACATCGAGCGGCGGGCGCTCCGCGAGGGCTGCGAACACGCGCTCCAGGGCAGCGGCCTGCGCACCGTCGCTGGCGCGCTCTCCGAGTTGGCGACGCTGCCCGCCGATGACCTAGCGTCCGACGTGTACGGTGACGGTGGTGCCGTCGCCGTGCTCGAGAACGAGGTTCGCGAGCTGCTCGGCAAGCCGGCCGCGGTCTTCATGCCGAGCGGCACCATGGCCCAGCAGATCGCGCTGCGGATCCACGCCGACCGCAGGGGGTGACGGGTCGTCGCCTTCCACCCGACCTGCCACCTCGAGCTGCACGAGGACAGGGCGTACCAGCGCCTGCACGGACTGGTCGGCCGGCCGCTGGGCGACGGGCGCGAGCTGCTGACGCTCTCCGACCTCGAGGCGGTGCGCGAGCCACTCGCCGCGCTGCTGATCGAGCTGCCGCAGCGCGAGATCGGCGGCCGGCTGCCGGCGTGGGACGATCTCGTGGCGCTGGTCGCCTACGCTCGTGAGCGGGGTGCCGCGCTCCACCTCGACGGTGCGCGCCTGTGGGAGTCGGGGCCCTTCTACGGCCGCGCGCTGTCGGAGGTTGCGGGGCTCTTCGACAGCGTCTACGTGTCGTTCTACAAGGGGCTCGGCGGGCTGGCCGGCAGCATGCTGCTCGGCGACGACGACATGGTGGCCGAGGCGCGCGCCTGGCGGTCGCGGCACGGCGGCACGCTCTACCAGCTCTGGCCGTACGCCGCCGCCGGCCTCGCCGGGCTGCGGCTGCGGTTGCCGAAGATGGGCGCCTACGTCGCGCACGCACAGGCGATCGCGGCTGCGCTGTCGGGCATCGAGGGCATCCTGGTGGTGCCCGACCCGCCGCAGACGCCGATGATGCACCTGCACCTGCAAACGACCGCGGCCGCGGTGACGGCCGGCGTGCGCCGGATGGCGACCGAGCAGCGGCTGTGGACGTGGAACGGCTCGTCGCCAACGGACACCCCCGGTACCCGCCGCGTGGAGCTGGTTGTCGGCGATGCCACGCTCGCGTTCACCGCCGTCGAGGTGGCCACCGCCGTGCGCGCGCTTCTGCCCGCCTGATACAACGGCATGGGGACCTCCACGGGCACGGGCAGTGTCAGCGAATGTCCTTCGACAGCGCTGGTTCCGATGGCAGCGCCTCGCCAACGAATCGCCCGAGCGGTCGGACGGCGCGCGGTCCCAGCTAGCCGGTCTGGAAGAGGCGCGCGATGACGGCCAGCGCAACGAGCGCGCCAACGAGGCTCGCGATTGCCCTGCCCCGGGGACTCGCTCGTCGCGAGAGCGAGTCTGCAACCGGCAGTGTGCCGAGCGCCACGACCGAGTAGACGAAGTGGAGGATCTCGGCGGGGCGACCGCCACCCACGATGAGCCCAAGGCCGCCAGCGGCACTCACGATGAGCACCATGATGACGAGCTGCTCGAGGCGCTCGGCGGGTAGGCCGCGCGGCGAGCTGCGCACGGCGCGCCAGGTCGCTTCGAGACCCACGAGCAGCACCAGAAGGATGCTTGCGATCGCGAGCCAGCGGTGGAGTTCGATCGCGATGGTCGCTCTCCTCGAAGGCTCCTCGGCCCGTTCGACTCAGCCCGCTTCCGCGATCGCGTTCTGGACGACGCCGACAGCGAGAACGAGCCAGAAGACGCCCATGGCCAGGAAAGCCCAGCCGCGCTTGCGCAAGCTGAAAGCCGCCGCCGGTCCGTCTGGCTCATGCTCGCCCCGATCCACGAACGGGATCACGACCAGGGCACCGAGTAGGAGCACCATGCCGACGATGGTGCCCCAGATGTCTGGCTCGATCCCGAGCCTCTCGCCGAAGAACACGTTGATGCCGTGGGTCCAGCTGATCGGGAAGGTCGGTTTGTAGCCAAGTCCGCCCGGGCCGTGGGTTGCGCCAAACAGTGGCGAGGACGGGAGGAGCTGCGGAGCGGTCCCAGAATCGCGAGGAAGGAAGATGGCAATCAGCAGAATGGCGCCAAGGATGATCACGCCGTAGATCAGCCAACCCATGATGTGCTCGCTGAAGCCAGCCGTCCGGCCGCTGGCGCGCAGCCAGAACGGAGCAGAAATGCCCTTGAACCGGATGAGCAGGTAGTGCCAGCCGATGAACACTCCGAGGACGATGGGAACGATCGAGACATGGAGGGCGTAGATCTGCGCCAGCTTCTCGGTCGCGGTCGGGATCGCCTTCAGGGCGTCAAACGTGTAACCGAACGCCGTGGCAAGGCCAAAGGCCTGGAAGACTTCGGAAACGTGCCACGGCACGGCGAAGCCGACCTCATCCCAGTGGAGCGCCTCGCCGGTGGTAGAGACGACGAACGTCAGGCCGGCCAGGCCGACTCCAACCAGCCAGAGGCCCTCCTTCCCGCGTCGGTATCCACCCGTGACAAAGACGCGGACCATGTGGATCAGGACGAGGGCGAAGATCAGGTACGCGTTGTAGTAGTGGAAGTTGATGACGGTCGCCCAGCCGAAGGTGTGGAGCAGGTGGTCGACGTTCTGGTAGGCCAGCCCGGCATCGGGCGTGTAGACGGTCGTGAGCAGGAAGCCCGTGAAGATCTCCAGGCCAAGCGCGATGGCGAGGACACCACCGAGCAGGTACCAGATGCTGTTGGTTTCGACCGGGATCAGGTACTCGCTCACCATCTGGCGGAAACCGAACTGATCCAGGAGCTTCGGCCAGAAACCTTGTCCGGCGGGCGATGGTGGCGCAGCCGTAGGGGACGTCGACCCCGTCGTCATGACCCTGCCCTCCTGCCGTTCGACGGCCCAGCCCTTCCAGGCACAACCCAGGGCGCCGACTCAGGCGCAGTATCAGCCAGCGGTGGACGCAATGAAAGGACCGAATTACGCCGCGCGCGCGCCCACGTCACCCGAGCCCGCGCTCGTCAGCCCCCGGTCACGATCCCGAAGGGGCAGATGTGGAACGCGTCGTCCACGCCGAGGCCACCCCCGAGGCTGTCGAGTACGTCCCCGTCCCTGCCGACGACGCTCCCCCACGGATCTGCCAGAACGGACCGTCCGGCGAAGCGCCAGGCCGCGAATCCGCTGGGCCAGACGACCTCCACCGTCTCGCCCGACGCGACGGCGACGAGGATGAGCTCACTGCCGGACGTCGCCACCCGAACCGGCGCAAGCAGGGCGGTCATGCAGCCGAAGGACAGATTCGGGCCCTCCGTGGCGATGTGCAGGCGGGTGGCGCCGGGGGGCAGCGCCGGACCCGTGAACAGGGGCAATACCCTCAGTCCAACAACCCCGAGGATGGTCACCCCAACGGCAGCGATCGTGATGGGTACCTTCCTCGGTCGGGACATCACGGCAATCTGATCACCACGCGTGCTTCCAATCGAGGGGTCTCCCCGATCTCAGTCAGTGTGCGCCACTGTAGCCAGAGAACGACCGCGCGGGATAGGTCGCGAAACCGGACTCCCCCAGCCGCTCGGCCCTTGACGGCCGTGGGTGTCCGGCGCAGCGTTGGACTCGAATCGCCGTCGGTCTCGGCGGTGATCGGCAGGAGCGAGATGCCTGAACCCGAGCGCAAGCGGGCGGTGCACAACGCGGGGGCGTTCGCCAACCCTTCCGGCACCGGCGGCGCGCCAATCCCCGTGCCGATGAGCACGCTCACCGACGAGTACCGGGACGAGCCGACCGAGCCCGAGGACTCTGATCGAGTCCCGGAGCCCGAGCCGCCAGGCCTCGCCCATCGCGTCGTTGCTTGGCTGCGCCACCCGAAGACGTAACGGGGGTCAGGGGCTCGACCTCCCGCTCCGTGAGCAGCCAAGTGGCACAACGGCCCACATGTAAACGGGAGACCGGACCGCCTCGTCCCTCAGCGTTCGCTAATGTCACATGAAGCAGGCGGAGGTGCACAGTCCGGTTGACGCAATATCGATTCTTGCAGATATTGAACGACGTCAATATAGTCGCCGACGTGGCCACTCCTCCGACCTGGCACTTCTCACGTCGGGATCTCCTGCTCCTGGCTCTCGCGGCTGCCTGCTGGGGGCTCGGGACCGTGGTCAGTAAGCGCGCCCTCGGCGAGATGCCGCCACTCGTCCTCTTCCCGATCCAGCTTGCCTCGAGCCTGGTGGTCCTGGCGCTGCTAATGCGTCGTGCCGGGCTACCGCTGCTCGGTAGTCCCCGGCTGCTCGGCCGGCTCGGCCTCCTGAACCCAGGTGTGGCGTATGCGCTCGGGCTGGTCGGGCTGACCTTCATCTCCGCCAGCCTGTACGTCCTTCTGTGGGCGCTTGAACCGCTGCTCATCCTGCTGCTCGCGGGGATCTTCCTGGATGAGGGGATCACGCGGCGCCTCGTGCTCCTCTCCGCCATTGCGGCGGCTGGGATGGGGCTTGTGGTCTACGACGGCTCGACGAGCGGGCAATGGCCTGGCGTCGTGCTCGTCCTGGCCGGGGTCGCGTGCTGCGCTGCCTACACGGTGATCGCGAGACGATGGGTCTCAACGTCCGACTCAACGGCCCAGGTCGTGCTCTCCCAACAGGTGTACGCCCTGGGCCTCGCGGTGGTCGTTGCCCTGGCGGCCGGACTGGTGGGAGGAGGCCTTCGATGGTCCGGCGTTTCGACGGCCGCCCTCGTGAGCGCTGTCGGTTCCGGCCTGCTCTATTACGCCGCTGCGTACTGGTTCTACCTCAGCGCGCTCCGAAGGGTTCCGGCTTCGCTGGCGGCGACGTCGTTCTATCTCATCCCGGTGTTCGGGGTCGGTGCGAGCTTCGGGCTGCTCGGGGAGCGGCTCGATGTAGGCCAGTGGGTAGGAGTCGGGATTGTCATCGTGGCGATCTCGTCGATCATCCGGCTCCCGACGCGAGGGACGACGGTCACGCGCGGGGCAACCGCCGGTGATCCGCTCGCGGGATAAGACATCGTCGTCGGTCAGCGTGATGTCACTTGAGAGAAACACCAGGCTGGTCGGCCGCTGCCACATGCCCGACACGCCAGTGCTGAACGTCGGCTAAATCGAGGGCGTGCTCGACGTCGCGCACCCGTTCGGGCGGGATCGCGGCCAACAGGCCGCCGCTCGTCTGCGGATCGTGAGCGAGCGTCACCAGCTCCGGGGCAACGCTGGGCCCGATCTCGATCGATCCGGCCACGAACCGCCGATTGTGAGCCGCCCCGGCGGTCTCGACGCCCGCGGCGGCGAGCTCGACGGCACCGGAGAGCGCGGGGAGTGTGGCGGCCTCGAAGACGAACCGCGTGCCGGAGGCCTGGGCCATCTCGAGGCCATGCCCGAGGAGCCCGAACCCGGTCACATCCGTGGCGCCCCGGATGCCCAGGTTGACCAGCGCCTCGGACGCGGCGCGATTGAGCCGGCGCATTCCATCGATCGCGCCGGCCAGGTCCGATGCCGACGTCCGACCCTGGCGCGAGCCCGAGACGAGCACGCCGGTCCCGAGCCGCTTGGTCAGCACGAGCAGGTCGCCCGGCCGCGCGCCGCCTTTGCGTAGCAGCCGTTCCGGGTGCCCCGCGCCGACCACGGCCAGGCCGTACTTGGGCTCCGGGTCCTGGATCGTGTGCCCGCCGGCCAGCGTGCCGCCGGCCTCGCGAACCTTGGACGAGGCGCCGGAGAAGATCTCGGCCATGACGTTGCGCGGCAGCTCCTCGGGAAACGCGGCGATCGACAGCGCGAAGAGGACGCGGCCGCCCATCGCGAAGACGTCGGAGAGCGCATTGGCCGCCGCGATCTCGCCGAAGGTGCGTGGATCGTCGACCAACGGCGGGAAGAAGTCGAGCGTGCCGATGATCGCCAGCTCGTCGCTCATACGGTAGACGGCGGCGTCGTCGGGCGGGTTCAGGCCGGCGAGCAGCTCATCCGGTGCGGTCTCGGCCCCGAGGCCTGCCAGCGCGTCGGCCAGCAGGTCGGCCCCGAGCTTGGCGGCACAGCCGCCGCAGTCGGTCAGCTCGGTCAGGCGAAATGGGGTCGATTCGAGCGCGGTCATCGGGCCGATGATAGGGCTACCATCGCGATGGGAGCGGTCGGGTCCCGGTGGGTCCCCTGGTCTTCAAAACCAGTGGCGCGGCGCTCGGCGCGGCGCGATGGGTTCGACTCCCATGCGCTCCCGCCATGGAGGTTCGATGTCGACCGAGCGACCGCATCCGCCGAGCGTCGAGGCCGTCCTTGTGGCAGTCCGGCGCGGTGAGGTCGCGCCGCGCGAACCGGGCGCGCTCCTCGGGGTCGCGCGCGAGGTCGTCGCCGAAGAGCGGGACCGGTTGCGGACGGGGGAAGCGGCCCGCTCGATCGAGGGCCTCGCCGAGGCCGTTGCCCTGCGACTCGATGGATTCGAGTCGAGCGAGGGTTCCGAGCCGATCCCGGTCATCAACGCGACAGGGGTCATCGTCCACACGAACCTCGGCCGGGCGCCGTGGCCGGCCGCCGCGATCCGTGCCGCCGCGGACGTGGCCGGCGGCTACCTCCTCCTCGAGCTCGATCGCGGCACCGGCCGGCGAGGTGCCCGGTTCCGCGTCGCGGAGGAGCACCTCATCGCGTTGACCGGGGCGGACGACGCGCTCGTCACGAACAACAACGCGGCCGCCGTGGCCCTGGCGGTCGGGCTCGCCGGCCGCGGTGGTGGCGTCGTGGCCTCGCGCGGCGAGCTGGTCGAGATCGGCGGCGGGGTGCGGATCCCCGAGATCGTCCGACGAGTCGGCGCCCGGTTGATCGAGGTTGGGACGACCAACCGCACGCGCGCCGCCGACTTCGAGGCGGCCCTGGCCGAGGGTCGAGCCCGCGTCGTCCTGCGCGTCCATCCGTCCAACTTCACGATCGCCGGCTTCACCGAATCACCGGACTCGGCGGGGCTGGCGGCGCTCGCGCACGGGTACGGCGCGATCGTGGTGGACGACCTGGGCTCGGGCGCGCTGCTGGCCACCGAGACGTTCGGGCTGGCCCACGAGCCGATGCCGGCCGAACGGTTGGCCGCGGGCGCCGACGTCGTGACGTTCAGCGGCGACAAGCTGGTGGGTGGACCGCAGGCCGGCCTGATCGTTGGTCGCGCGGACCTCGTGGCCCGGATGCGGCGCGATCCGCTCGCGCGCGCCACGCGACCGGATAAGGCGACCTTTGCCGCGGTGGCCGCGACGCTCGGCCTGTACCGGGCCGGCCGCGCCGTCGAGGCCATCCCGGTCTGGATGATGATCGCGACACCCGCCGTCGCGATCCGGGATCGAGCGGCGTCGGTGTTGATGGCGCTCGGTGGGCCAGCGGCTGCGGAGATCGTGACGGTCGAGTCGTCCGTCGGGGGCGGATCGCTGCCCGGGCAGACGCTTCCGTCGTTCGGGATCGCCCTCGCCTCACGGTCGGCGGCTCGAACGCTGGCGGCCCTGCGCCGCGGCAGCCCGTCGGTCATCGGGCGGATCGCCGACGGGCGGGTGGTCCTGGATCTGCGCACAGTCGATCCGGGCAACGATCGTCGGCTCACCTTGGCGCTGGCTGGCGCCCTCGAGTTGCCAGAGTGACGGTCGTCATCGGGACCGCGGGTCACATCGACCACGGCAAGACCACCCTGCTTCGCGCCCTGACCGGGATCGACGCGGACCGGTTGCCGGAGGAGCAGCGGCGCGGGATGACGATCGACGTGGGGTACGCCCACCTCGCCCTTCCCGACGGCACCGAGCTCGATTTCGTGGACGTCCCGGGCCACGACCGGCTGATCGGGAACATGCTCGTGGGCGCCGGCGAGATCGATGCGGCGATGCTCGTCGTGGCCGCCGACGACGGGCCGCGGGCCCAGACGCTCGAGCACCTGGAGCTCCTCGACGCGCTCGCGATCGAGGTCGGTGTCGCGGTCGTCACGAAGCTCGATCTGGTGGGACGGGGGCGTGCGACCGAGGTCGCCGATGGCGTCTGCGGGCTGCTCTCCCGGACATCGCTCCGCGACGCGCGCGTGCTGGTGGTCTCGTCCGTCGACGGGTCGGGGCTCGACGCCCTCCACGCCGAGCTGGTGGAGGTGCGGGACCGCGTCCTCGCTCGGCTCGAGTCGGCCGCCTCGCCCGGACCGTCGCGCCTCGCCATCGACCGCGGCTTCACGGTCCGGGGTCGCGGGGCGGTCGTGACGGGCACGCTTCGTGGTGGGCCGCTCCGCCGGGGGGCCGTCCTGCGCGCCGTCCCCGGCGATCGCCCGGTCCGAGCGCGCGAGCTCCAGGTCCACGGCGACCCGATCGAATCGGCCGAACGTGGACGCGTCGCCATCAACGTGAGCGGCATCGAATCCGGCGAGCTCCATCGCGGGCTCGTCCTGACCGACGACCCGGCGGTCGGGTCGAGTGATCGTCTGCTCGTTCGCCTCGCCCGTGCGCTGCCCGACCGGACGCGGGCGCGAGTCCATCTCGGCACGGCTGCGGTGGACGGCGCGGTCGGTCGCAGCGGCCGTGACGCGATCGAGCTCGGGGGCGACGCGGCCCCCGCCATGCTTCGGCTCGCCGGACCGATCGCGGCGGCACCCGGTGACCGGCTCGTCCTGCGTCGATCGGGCGGCGATGGCCGCATCGTGGGTGGGATCGTGCTCGACATCGCGCCGCCCCGGGGCATCTCGCGCCGGCGCCAGACCGCGCCCCGGGTTGCGGCACTGTCGAAGGCGGTCGACGAGCGAGACCCCACCGGCGCGTTCGTGGCTCGGCGGGAGCTGCATGGGGCGGTCGTGGCAGCGAACGGGGAGGTTCAGCTGGCGGAGGACGTCGCCGAACGCGTGAACGCCGAAATCCTGACGGCGATGGCCCCTCCCGCTGACACCAGGAACCAGACCTTGCCTGGCCTCCGAACGGTCGCCGCGCGGTCGCTCCGGCGCCAGGTCACGCTCGGCAACATGGCCGCCCTGCACGCGGCCAGCGCCCTGGTCGAACGCCTGGTCGAGGCGGGTCGCCTGGTCCGCGACGGCGGGTCGGTCCGCCTGCCCGGGACGATGCCGGCTGTCGGCGTCGATCCCGCCACGGCTGCGGCGATGGATCGCCTGGAGCATGCCCTGTCAGTCGCCGGGCCACCGCCGCTCGGTGCGGCGGCAACGCAGTCCGGCTGCGCCCCGCCCGGAATCCGGGAGCTGGAGCGAACCGGCCGGATCGTGCTGCTCGAGCCCGACCTCGCCTACGCGACGCGGACGTACCGAGAGCTGGCGCGTGGCGCCCTGGCGCTGGCCAGTGCCACCCCGCTCACCCCGGCCACGCTGCGCGACGCCACCGGGACGAGCAGGCGCTATGTCATGGCGATGCTCGAAGACCTCGATCGACGGGGAATCCTCCGCCGCACCGACGCGGGCCACGTTCCTGGCCCGCGCGCCGCAACCGTTGCCGAGATCGGCCGATGAACCGGCTGCAGGTCAGCGCGATCGTCCTGGCCGGTGGGCGCTCGCGGCGCTTCGGGCGCGACAAGCTCATCGAGCCGATCGGCGGCCGAACCCTCCTGGAGCACGCGATCGACGCCGTCGGCCCGCTGGCCCAGGAGACGATCGTGGTCGCCGCGCCGGATGAACAGCGAGCCGTCCCGGACGGCATTGTCCTCGCCCGCGACCCTTCCTCGTTCGAAGGGCCGCTCGTTGGCCTCCTGACCGGCCTGCGTCAAGCGACCCAGTCGGTCGTACTCGTGGTCGGAGGCGATATGCCGACGATGGTCCCGTCGGTGCTCGGGGCGTTGATCGACCGTCTCGACGATGCGCTGGTCCATGCGGTCGTCCTCGAGCACGGCGGAGAGCGGTACCCGCTTCCAGGTGCCGTTCGAACGGCGCCGGCCAGGGCGGCGGCGGAGCGCCTGGTTGCCGCCGGCGAACGCCGGCTCGGTGCGCTCTACGAGGCGCTCGGGGCCGCGGTCATCTCCGAGGCGACCTGGCGCCCGCTGGATCCGGACCGGCGGACCCTGCACGACGTCGACACGCCGGCCGACCTGCCCTAGCCCTTCCGGACAGACGAAGACCTCCGCGGGAGGAGGCGGAGGTCTTCGTCGACGAGAGGGGGAGCGGGAGCTGAGGGAGGAGCTCAGCCCCGGTACGGGTAGTTCTGGAGACTCGGGACGGCGGGAGCGCTCAGGTCGATCGGATCGAAGATCCGGCGGATGACCGCTGCGGCTGACGCGATCCGAGCGCGAAGCGTGGGCTGGGGGAACAGCGCATCTGCGCGCTGCTGCCTGGCCGACTGCTCGAGCAGGTAGTTGATGTGGTGGTTCACGATGTAGTACGCGTAGCCGTTCACTGGTGCTCTCCTTTCCGCTGCCCCGATTGGTTCGGTGGCGCAGGGAGAGCATCGCCCCGCCGCGTTCAACGGGACATCGACATCCGCCCCCGATTCGACATCGTCATATGTCCATGCCCGATCAACCGCCGAGGGCGGCGTCCTCGAAGACCGGCGCGCCGTCGATGAACGTGCCCACGACCCGCGCCTGGCCGATCGCGCCAGCCGCGCGGTCGAACAGGTCCCGATCGAGGACGACCAGGTCCGCCGCCTTGCCGACCTCGAGGGAACCGACGTCGTGCTCGAGGTGGTTGACCCAGGCGGTACCGGCCGTGAAGGCCGCGAGCGCATCGACGAGGTCGATCCGCTCGTCTGGCAGGAACGGCGGCTGCTCGCCCCGGCTCAGATCCGAGATCCGATTGACCGCCACCTCCATCTCGAGCAGCGGGTTCGCCGTCGAGACGCTCCAGTCGGAGCCCATCGCGAGGGTCGCCCCCGCGGCCCGCAGGGATCGGAACGGGTACTGCCAGGTCGACCGCTCCGGACCGAGGAACGGGATCGTGAGCCGGTCCATCTGGCCTTCGTGACAGGCCCAGTAGGGCTGGGCGTTCGCGACCACCTCGAGCTCCCGAAAGCGCCCGATGTCGTCGGGATGGATGACCTGGATGTGGGCGATGTGCGGCCGCGTGTCGCTCATCCCGTTCGCCGCCCTGGCGGCGGCCACGGCATCGAGTGCCTCGCGCACCGCGCGTTCGCCGATCGCGTGGAAGTGTGGCTGGAAGCCGAGCGCATCGAGCCTCGTCACGTGCGCGTTGAGGGCCGCGGGCTCGACCTGGCTGAGGCCGCGGTTCGCCGTCGGTCGCCCGTCGCCGTCGAGATACGGCTCGAGCACGCCCCCGGTGAAGTTCTCAAGGACGCCGTCCTGCATGATCTTCACGCTGGTGGCCCGATAGCGATCGGCCGTCGTCCGGGTCCGCCGTTCGACCATCTCGTCGATCTGCTCGGCGCCGCGCGACCGCTCCCACCAGAGCGCCCCGACCACGCGAGCCGTCAGCTCGCCGCGGCCGGCCAGCGTCACGTAAGCGGGCTCCTCGACCGTCGGCGTCACGATCGCGTCCTGCCAGGTGGTGATGCCCAGCGAGTGCAGCTCGGCCTGGGCGAGGCGCAGGGCGGCGACCAACTCCTTGGCGGTGGTCTCGGGGGCGAGCCGCTCGACGAGGTCGGCGGCCCCCTCCTGGAGCGCCCCGACCGGCTGGCCGTCCGCGTCGCGGTCGATCCGGCCATCGGGTGGGTCGGCGGTCTCGGCGGTGATGCCGGCAAGGGTGAGCGCGGCCGTGTTGACCCACGCGCTGTGGCCGTCCCGGCTGGACAGGAAGACGGGGCGATCCGGAACGACCCGGTCGAGCTCGGCTCGATCCGGGACGCCGCCCGGGAAGTCGTCCATGGACCAGCCGCCGCCCACGATCCATGGCGTGTCGGGATGACTCGCCGCGTAGGCGGCGATGATCGCGAGATACCGGTCCAACCCGTGCGAGCCGTGCAGCTCACAGCGCAGGCGGGCGAGGCCGGCGTGGAGCGGATGGACATGGGCATCGCCGAAGCCGGGGGTCACGGTTCGCCCGCGCAGCTCGATCACCCGGCTGCCCGGCCCGATCAGGGGGCGGATGGCCGCCTCGCCGCCGACCGCCACGATCCGCCCGTCACGGACCGCGAGCGCGCTCGCCCAGCTTCGGGCCGGATCCATCGTGGCCAGGCGACCACCGATCAGGACGAGGTCGGCGGGATGGCTTGTGCGCATCGGTGCTCCTGACTGGGGCGACGGACGACCCGGCGAGGATCGCAGGGGCGGGGCCATCCACGGCCCGCGATCCCGCCCGCCGGGACGACGGTCATGGCGGCGGGCCGCCCGGCTAGCATCCGGCGATGGCCACCGTCCATCTCCTTCATGCGGGCTACGCCCACGAGCGGGTGGGGAGCAGCATCGTCCTCGTCCGCGACGGCGATGCCCTGATCGTGTCCGATCCCGGCATGGTCGCCAACCGAGCGCGAATCCTCGATCCGCTGGCCGCCCTCGGTGTCGCGCCCGGCGCGGTCACCCACGTCTTCCTGAGCCATCACCACCCGGACCACACCGTCAACATCGCGCTCTTCCCGAACGCCGAGGTGGTGGATTTCTGGGCGCGCTACAAGGACGACCTGTGGCTGGACCACGAAGGCGATGGCTACCGTCTCGCGCCGAACAGCCAGATCTGGCTCACCCCCGGTCACACCGAGGAGGACGCCACGCTCGTGGTCACCGCCGAGGACGGGGTCTATGCGATGACCCACCTGTGGTGGATGCCCGACCGAACGCCGGAGGTGGACCCGCTGGGCTGGGACCAGGCCGCCATCGAGCGCGGCCGGGAGCGGGTCCTGGCGAGTGCCGACGTCGTCATCCCGGGCCACGGCGGCCCGTTCAGGGTCCGCGGCTGACGCCTCGTTGCGCCGAGGGCCGGCTGGAGCGCCGAGCCACGATGTTGAGCCGGACGTAGTCGATGAGCGGCTCCGGAAGGCGCTCGGCGACGGCTCGGACGAACGCGTCGCGCCCGCTCGCCGGCAACCGCTCGAGGTGAGCTCCCAGGATCACCGTCCGGAGGAAGGTCTCGAACGGCTCGCCCGGCGCGAACCGGGTGGGCACGTCCGACAGCCAGCACTCGATGTCGACGAAACCGGACGCATCCAACCGGCTCACGGTCTCCATCGGCGAGGCGAAATGAACCGGTCCCAGCCAGCCGTCGCCGAGCGCGGCGAGCGCCCGCTGGACGGACGCGATGTTGCCCGCTCCGCCGCACTGGGCCACGAGCCGGCCTCCAGGTTTGAGCACGGCGGCAAGGTTCGCGAAGAGGGCATCGTGATCGGCGATCCAGTGGAACGTGGCGGTGGAGAGGATGGCGTCGACCGGACGGGTCAGTGGCAGCGGCTCACCGAGATCGGCCACGACGTAGTCGACGCGGTCGCCGAACCGGGCCAGCCGCCCGCGCGCCGCCTCCACCATCGACGGCGACGCATCCAGCGCGACCACCCGTCCGCGCGGCAGGCGCGCCAGCAGGAGCTCGGTGACGCGTCCGGTGCCGCAGCCGGCGTCGAGCACCAACTCATCGCCGCCCAGCGGCAGGCGATCCAGGACGGCACCGCCCCAGCGGGTCTGTGGATCGGCGACCCGATCGTAGGTCCGGGCATCCCAGTCGCGCGGCACCGCCGGCGGCTCGATCAGCCGGTCTCGGTGGTGTGATGGTCGCGCAGCCCGACCCACGCCACCAGACCGCCGCTGACGAACAGGACCGCGGCCACCAGGACCGACAGGTGGAAGGCATCCATGGACGCCCGGGTCGCCGCCGCCAGCCCGTCGGGTCCGACGCCGGCTGCCGGCGGATTGAGCGGTTGGAAGGCCAGGCGGACCGCGGCGTCGGAGGTGTCCAGGCTCCACAGAATGGACCCGAGGTTGGCATAGAAGGTCGCGTTGATGGCCACGAAGATGATCGCGCCGAGAAGCGGTTGGCCGACGCGCGAGATCGAGTTGTTGATCGCCGACCCCAGCCCGGAGAACCGGCCGGGGACGGAGTTCATCAGCGTGTTCGTCAGGGGCGCCACCACGAGCGAGATCCCGACGCCGAAAAGCAGCACGCTGGGGACCACGTCGATCCAGACAGCCAGCGGCGGCACCAGGCTCGCCGGTGTCTCGAAGGCCGCTCTCCAGGGTGCCGAGTCGGCCGGCAGGCGCGCATACCAGAGCATGGCGGCCGCCATCAGGGCAGGCCCGGCCAGCAGGAATCGGCGGGCCCCGACACGGCCGGCGAGCGTCCCGACACGGGTCGACAGCAGGGCCAGCAGGATCCCGGTCGGGACTCCGACGGCGCCTGCAGCGAGCGCCGTGTAGCCGAGCACGTTCTGGAAGACGAGCGCCTGGTAGCTGACCGTCACGTAGAGCGCGCCGTAGATGAAGAAGGTCGCCAGGTTGACGGTCGCAAAGGCACGCTGCCGGAAGAGGCCCAGGGGCACGAGTGGGTCCGGTCGCCTGGCCATGAGGATCGGGAACAGCACCAGGGCGACGGCCCCGACGGCGATCGCCGCCCACGCGGCCGCATCGGCCCATGCCTGGGCCTGGCCGCGGATGAGCCCGAAGGCGAGGCCGCCCACGGCCAGGGCGGCGACGCCGGCGCCCAGCCAGTCGAATCGCCCGGATGCCTCGTCATCCCGCGATTCGGCGAGGTGGCGGATCGTCACCCAGAGCGCCACCGAAAGGAGCGGGACATTGATCAGGAAGGCGAAGCGCCAGCCGATCGTGTCCACGATGACCCCGCCGACGATCGGGCCGAGGACGGTCAGCGCCGAGGTCGAGGCGGCCCAGATTCCGAATGCCCTGCCGCGCTCGGCGCCATGGAACGTCTGGGTGATGATGGCGAGGGCGCCCGGGACGAGCAGCGCCCCGGCACCGCCCTGGATCAGCCGGAAGACGATCAGCCACTCGAGCGACGGGGAGAGACCGCACAGCGCGGAGCTGGCCGCAAACCCGGCCAGCCCGATCGCGTAGACCCGCTTGCGACCGTAGTGGTCGGAGAGGGCGCCGGCCAGGATCAGGAGCGCGGCGAGGACCGCCAGGTAGCCGCTCACGACGTAGGCCTGGCCCTCGAGGACGGCGACGATGGTCGCGGGCAGCTCCCGCCCGATCCGGGGCAGGGCGACGTTGACGATCGTCCCGTCGAGGAAGACGGCACCCGAGCCGATGACGGTCGCGACAAGGGTCCAGCGCTGGCGATTGGTCATGCGAGGCTCCAGGGCCCGGGCCGTCCTTGGGGGAGCCGGCCTGGCCCACGATCGGCGCAGTGTCGCAGCGCTCCGGGGGCGCGGGCAAGCGTCCGGGTAGACTCTCCACCGTGCCCGGACCTGTGGCCCTCGTCGGGGCCGGCGAGTTCCTTCCCAGCATGGCCGAGTTCGATGCCGGCCTGCTCCTCGCGACGGGGCGGTCGCGCCCGCGCGTCGTCATCCTGCCGACGGCCGCGTACCCGGACGGTGAGGAGGTGTTCAGCCGCTGGGCGGCCCTCGGCGTCGCCCATTTCGGTGGGCTCGGCGCCGAGGTCGAACCGGTGCTCGTGCGCGACCGGGCGGGCGCGGACGATGCGGCCGCGGCGCAGGCGGTCGGAGAGGCGGATCTGGTCTATCTCTCGGGCGGCAAGCCGGCCTACCTGATGGAGGTCCTGGGCAACAGCGCGGTCGGCCGGGCGATCGTGGCCGCCCACGAGCGGGGCGCGGTCATCGCCGGCTGCTCAGCCGGGGCGATGGTCCTGGCCGGTCACTCGTTCGACTTCCGGATCCGCCTGGTGCCGTGGCCGCTGCGCTGGCGGCTCGGTTTCGGGTTCGTCCCCGGCGCCTCCGTCGTCCCGCACTACGACGCCTGGCCCGAGCCGCTGAGCGCCCTGGTCGCCCTCCAGGCGCCACGCGGAACCGTCGTCCTCGGCATCGATGAGGAAACCGCGATGGTGGGTCGTGATGGCGCCTGGCAGGTCCACGGCCGATCGCGCGTGACGGTCTGGCACGGCCGCCATCGCGAACGCTATCGCGCCGGCGAGACCTTCCGGCTCTGAGTCCTCAGCCGGGCTTGACCGTGCGGAAGCAGTCCGAGCAGTAGACGGGCCGGTCCATCCGCGGCTTGAACGGCACCTGCGCCTGGTTCCCGCAGGACGAGCAGATCACCGCGAAGTACTCCCGGGTCGGTCGATCGTCGCTGCGCTCATACCCACGCGGACCACCGATCTCTCGCATGTCGTAGCCGCCGTCACGGGAGGCTCGTCGGCTGGCCCGGCAACTGCTGCAGCGCTTGGGGTCGCTGACGAACCCTTTCTGGGCGTAGTACTCCTGGTCCGCGGCCGAGTGGATGAATCCAACGCCGCAATCGACACAGGTCAGGGTTCGATCGAGGTAGGTCACGGTGCTCCTCCGAGGCGCGTTGATCTGCAGGGGTGCGTCGGTCTGGGGCGGCCGTATCGGCGGACGGGACGAGCGAAGTCTGGCGAACGATGCCGGGGCCGCACGACCCAGGTGTCGATGTGGTTTCCCTGTCTCGGGGCGCACCGGTGAAGTGACCGGCAGGATACATCGGCTCGGAGAAATGGGCCGGCCGCGGTGACACCGTACCTGTCACAATGGCCGGCGACCGTGGGGCCAGCGAGCGGGGAGTCATGGGGGCGCCTCGCTCGCGGCACGCTCCAGGGTCGATCGTCCGGACCGTGACAGCCAGGGAGGCGAGCCGCACCACCGGATGCTGAGGCTCATCCACACCGCAGACGTCCATCTCGGGGCACGCCACGACGACCTGGGCGAGCAGGCCGCCGCCCAACGAGAGCGCCAGTTCGCGGCGTTCAAGGCCGCCGTCGATCTCGCCCTTGCCGAGGCCGTGGACCTCTTCCTGGTGGCCGGCGACCTGTTCGATTCGAACGTCCAGCCGCGCCGCTCGGTCGAGCGCGTCGCCGCGGAGCTCAAGCGGCTGGCTGACGCCAGGATCCGGACGGTCATCATTCCCGGCACGCACGACGTGTACGACAAGGCGTCCATCTACCGGGCCTACGACCTCGCGGCGCTGGCCGGATCCGGCGCCGACGACGACCTCGTGACGGTCCTCGACCCTGATCGTCCGTCGGTCCACCTCGGGAGCTGCGACGTGGTCGTCTACGGCCCGGTCTTCGCCACCAAGCGTGCGCCACACAGCCCGCTCCAGGGCCTGGATGCCGGCGCGGACCAGACGGCCGCGACCTGGCGGATCGGCATGGTCCATGGCTCGGTCGCGATCCCTGGCCGGACCGACCGCGACGAGGTCGTCATCACCACCGACGAGATCGCCGCGAGCAGGCTCGACTACCTCGCGCTCGGCCATTGGCACTCGGCCCAGACCGGCCGCGCCGGCACGGTCACCTACGCCTACGCCGGGGCGCCCGAAGCCGTGGCGCTGGACCAGGATCGAGCCGGCAAGGTGCTCCTGGTCGAGCTCGAGGAGCGGAACGGCGCCAGGACGGTCAAGGTCGAGGAGCGCCAGGTCGGCCGGACGCGCTTCGAGAAGCGCGAGATCGACGCCAACAGCGTGGCCAGCCAGCCCGCCCTCGTCGACAGCCTGGCGGCCGCTGCCGATCCCGACCTCGTCCTCGACGTCCGCCTCGTTGGCGTCCGACCCGACGAGCTGGACCTCGACCTCGACGAGGTCGAGGCCGCCCTCGCGCCGTCGTTCCTCAAGGTCCGCGTCCGGGACGCCTCGCTGCCGGCCCTGACGAGCGGCCCACTCCCCTCGCCGGACACGATTGCCGGCGCCTTCATCCGCGACCTGGAAGCCCGGATCGCCGAGCTCGAGGCTGCCGGCTCGCTGGCCGAGGCGGCCGAGCAGCGCGACGCCCTCAGGCTGGGCCGCCTCCTGCTCGCCGGCCACGAGGTCTCGCTGTGAGGATTCGCCGGCTCACGGCTCGGGATTTCCGGCGCTACCGCGAGCTGGACATCGCCTTCGCGCCCGGCCTCACCGTGGTGCGCGGACCGAACGAATCCGGCAAGTCGACGGTCCAGCGAGCCCTCGAGCTGGTCCTGACCAGGCGGGCGACGAGCACCGCGGCCGAGCTCGAGGCGCTCCGTCCGTGGGATGCGGCAGTGGAAGCCCGTTCGGTCGTCTCGATCGAGTTCGACCAGGACGACGAGGACGGCCACAAGACGGGCACCATCGAGAAGACGTTCGCGGGCGGCAAGGGCACGGTCCACCTGGACTACGACGGCCAGGCGATCTCCGACCCCGCCCTGGCGGACCAGGTGCTCGCCGAGTTGACCGGGATCCCCAGCGAGGCCTTCTTCCGCTCGACCGCCTCGGTCCGCCACTTCGAGATCAGCGATCTGGCTCGCGACGAGGGCGCCCTGCGCGACCGACTGCAGGCGTCGATCAGCGGGGCCGATCGAGGGACGAGCCGGGCGCGCCGCAAGCTCGACCGCGCCCTGCACGACCTGACGACCAAGGGCGAGCGGAACCCGGGACGACTCAAGGTCGCCGACCAGGCGGTGACCCAGGCGAAGGTCGCGCTGGAGCAGGGCGAGGCCGCGTTGGAACAACTCGAGCACGACCGCGATGCGCTCTCGTCCGCCCGAGACCGCCGGGCCGATTCGGAGACCGCCCTGGCCGAGCGCCGGAGCCTCCTCGAGAAGGCCCGCCAAGCAGAGCGGATCAGCGCCGAGCGGGCCACGGCGACCGAACGCTACGACCGCTATCGACAGGCCGTGGAGGTCGCGACCGAGATCGACGGGCTCGCCACCACGCACCCCTCGCCCCATGCCCTGCCGGTCATCCGCGGGACGGTGGAGCGGCTGCGCACGATGGACCAGCGGATCCGCGAGCTCAAGGCGGCCCTCTCCGGCGAGGTCGAGGTCCAGTTCGAGGTCGCGCCGGCGGCGGTCTGGCAGCCGTTGTCGCGATGGTCGATTGCGCTGGTCATCCTCGGCCTGGTCATCGCCGGCGGTACCTTCGCGGCCAAGACCGCGGGGCTCGCCGATCTCGGCGTCGTCGTCCAGGCGGCCGGCCTGGTCATCGCCGCCATCGGCCTCGTCCTGGCCGCGGTCGCCTGGTGGTTGCGGCGAAACGACAAGATGCAGGGGCAGCTCCGTGACGTGGAGATCGATCGGCGGCTGCGCGGCCGCTCTGAGATGGAGGCCGAGCTGCGCCTGACCGAGGCCGGCCTGGAGCAGCAGCTCGGGACGCTCGGGCTGGCCGACCTGACCGAGGCCGAAGACCTGCTGTCGCGCGAGGAGGCGCATGTCGGCCAGATCGTGCGACTCGAGGCGCAGCTCGATGGGCTCGTCGGCAAGGAGCCACGGGAGACGCTGGCGGTCGTGCGCGACACCGCCGCGCTGGAGATCGAGCAGAAGACGAGCGCCCTCGACGCCCTCGGGCCGATCGCCCACGAGCCGCGCGCCCGGGAGCGCCTGGAGGTGGAGGTTCGCGACCAGGAGGACGCGCTCGAACGCGCCCGGGACGACGAGGCCCGCGCCCGAGCCAGGGTCGAGGCCAACGCCGTCGACGCCGAGCAGGTGGCCGGCCAGGCCGAGCGCCTCGCGATGTGGCAAGAGCAACTGGCCGCCCTCCAGCGGCGCCAGCGTGTCTACGACGAGACGCTCCAGGCCATCGATCGAGCCGAGCGCGCGACGATGAAGACCGCGACCCGCTACCTCGAGGCGCACATGGTCCGCGACCTGGCGACCGCGACCAACGGTCGCTATCGCCGCGTGCGGGTGGACGACCGGACGCTCGACATCGAGGTCCACGCGCCAGAGAAGGACGACTGGGTTCCAGTCAGCTCGCTCAGCCAGGGCACGCTCGATCTGGTCTACCTGGTGGCACGCCTCGGACTCGTCCGCCTGATCACCGGCGACCGCCGCCCGCCGCTCGTCTTCGACGATCCGTTCGTCACCCTCGACAACACCCGGGCCGCGCGCGCCCTCGAGCTCCTCAAGGCCGTGGCATCGGACTTCCAGGTCATCTACCTCACCACCTCCGATCGCTATGACACCGCCGCCGACTCGGTCGTCGAGCTGCTCGGCCCGACCGCCGTGGACAACGCCCGCGCGGAGCCGCCCGCCTGAGCGACCTCCTTTCCGGCGGCGCGGCCACGGTCGTCTTCGGGCTCGCGGCTGCGGCGACCTGGGGCTCGGGCGACTTCGGGGGCGGCCTCCTGACCCGCCGCACGCCGCTCTTCGGCGTCGTGCTGGCATCGCAGTTCGTCGGCACCGTGGTTGCCGTGGCCCTGGCGGTCGCGCGGGGCGAGAGCGCGCCGCTCCCGGCGGACGTCGGCTGGAGCGTGGTTGGCGGGCTGGCCGGCGGGATCGGGATCAGCGCGCTCTACCAGGGCCTGGCCGTTGGCCGGATGGGGATCGTCGCGCCGATCACCGGGGTCATCGCGGCGCTTATCCCGGTCATCGTCGGG
>JBGPIH010000040.1:0-22155 GCA_041484785.1 Candidatus Limnocylindria bacterium | reverse complement strand
GCTGCCGGCATCGGCATCGGTGCCGGGGCTGGCGGTGGGGCTGCCGGCCAGGCGATGCTCGGCTCCGCGGCGCTTGGGATCTACGCCGCGGCAATCGTCGGGATCGGCGTGGCGGTCGGCGGGCTGTGGCGGACGTCGCTGGCCGCCGAGATCGTCGCGCTCGTCGTCGTCGCGACCTACCTCATCGACCTGCTCGCGCCGGCACTCAAGCTGCCGGACTGGTTCCACCAGCTTGCCCTCACGGCCCATCTCGGGCAGCCGATGGTCGGGCAGTGGGATGTCGCCGGCGTCGTGGCCTGCGTGGCCATCGCAGTCGGCGGGATTCTGCTCGGGGCCTGGGGGATCACCCGGCGGGACGTGGCGCGCTGAGGGGAGACGCGCTCTTCGACGCTGCGCCCGCCGGACCGTCGTGGCTGCGCAGCAGGGCTGCGAGCAGTTGTCCAGCGGTAGCTCGCGGGGAGCGCCAGGTCGACGTCTGTTGGCACGCACACCGTGAGTGAATGTTGGTCGGGGCGGCCGGATTTGAACCGACGACCACCAGTCCCCCAGACTTGCCCATAGCGTCCGTAGGGGTCTGCGGACGATACTATCACGCACGAACCGGCCTTCTGTTCGGGTCGAGAATCCGGGGGCGTGCGCCCCTATTGCTACCAGCGTTGCTATCAGGACGGCCCCCGTCCGCCCGTCGCTGGTGCCGACCGGCCCGGAGCCGGGATCGACCGCGACGGCCCGGAGCGGGGACGTAGGATGGCACCGGGTGGCGTTCCGGGACTCGTCTGAGAGAGGAGGTCGGGGTGAAGCGACTCTTCGCGATCACACTAGTCTTGGCGGCCTGCGGCGGCCCTGGGCCTACGCCCCTCACCATCTACGTGACTCCGGCTCCCACGGCTGCCCCTGCTCCCTCGGCTGCCCCAGCTCCTACCGTGTCGCCGCCGCCACGCAAGCCTACGCCAACGCCCGCGCCGGGCGCTCACCTCCAACTGGTCTCGTGCACGGCCGGAGAGAAGGACCCGACATGCCAAACCAAGGATCACGGCGTGGGCGGGTTCCACAACTCCTCGGCGGCGCCAGGCGCGGTTCTCGAGGTCGGACAGCTCGTGACCCTGACGTTCAGGGTCAAGAATGCCGGCAACAAGGTTTCTGGACCTGTCGCCGGCGTGATGTTCGGCTGCATCTCGACTGCAGGCTGCACCCACGCGGACGAGTACTACGGGCCGGACCGGTTCACTCTGATCGGGTGCGCTCCGTCATGTCGGGCGCAGACCGTCAACGATCGAACCACTTGGTACATGGGGTGGTCGGGGAAGATCAAGCCAGGCCAGAGCGTCAAGCTGACCGTGACATTCCGGGCCAAAGACGCCGCTGCGAACAACAGGTCGGACGGTTTGGGTACCCTGGGCTACAACTACATCTCCGGGGGCCTATACGCCGCATCGATTGCGGAAGTCGATGCCGCTGGTCCTAATTCTAATACGCACCTCGAACTCATCGAGCAGTGGCCCGAAATTCAAATTGTTGTGTTCCCCAAGGACATATTGAAATAGCCAGGTTTGTTCTACGGGTGGGATCGGGGGCGACGGCGTGGAGCCGGTGCGGCCCGATGTGACGGACAGCTGCTCGGAAGACGCTGAGACGGTTACGCATCGTCTTCCCTCTCCCGATCCACTACGGCCTGCCGAGCGACACCCCACGTTGCGATCCGATCCCCTGCAATCATCCGCTGGGCATCCGCCAAGAGGAGCGTCCCAGCACAAGACCTGGGCGTGGAGCGGTCTTCCAGGTCATCCTTCTCGGCGCTCCCGACTGACAGTGCCGTCAGCTAGGGCGACGCTATTGGGCTCTGGCCAGAGGTTACGAGGATCACGCGGCGCGCCTCCCAGCTCCATGGGAAGAGTCTCGAGGCGGAGCACGAGATGCAGCCTACTCTGCCGTGTACGGGATCGCGGCGACGGGACCGGGGCGAGGGCCGGTGTTGGGGAAGAGGGTGAGTACCGGCCGCCGGAGAGCTAGCAGGACCCTCTTCGGGAAATCACATCGACGAGGAAGAGCGGGACGGTGGTGCTCCCGCCCGCTTGGGTGTCGTACGTGTACGACCCGAGCACCTCTACATTCATGAACACGATGTCGGCGGCGACGAATTCTGCTAGCTGGTCTGCATCACCGCTGAAGAACGCGTTGACCCCGTCGATGTACCAGTAAGCCTCATTTCGATAGGACGCCTGTGCGCGGAACGAGTCCAGGCCTGTGGCAGCATCAAATTGCGAGATGCAGCCCCACATCTTGTACATGTCTCCGATGTAGCTATCAGGCGCCTTCACAAGCTTGGCCCAACTTCGGCTAGTCAGCACCTCATAGGTAATCGGGGTCGGCTTGGGGGTAGGGGTCGGCTTGGGGGTAGGGGTCGGCTTGGGGGTAGCCTCGACCGTTGGCACGGGAGTCGCCTCGACCGCGGTTTCGGCGCTCGACGCAGGTTGAGGGGTGACGTAGATGATGATCGGCGTAGGCGCCGCGGCGTCAGTGACAGCCGCGGGAGTGGATGCGGCTGCCGAGCACCCGCTTACGACGATGGCAAGCGCGGCAATGCCGGCAACGGCTGACTTCACGGATGTTCTCCAAAGACACGGAGCGACAGTGAGTCATTCGACGGTGCGCCGGAAGCCGCGCGGCGGTCAGAACCCATAGGTACCGATACGACAGGCCACGCAGCCCCCCGCAACGGTGTCACTTGGCACCCCGGGCAGCGGCGGCTCGGCCGACCGCTGCCGCGATCGCTCTAGACAGTTCGGACTCCCCGTCGGCCCGTTCAGGGTCAGTGTGAGAAGCGAATCTGGATCCGCGTCGCTCGCCGCTGCGCTTGCTGCGCCTCGAGCTTCGCAACCTCTGCCGGTTCCGGCCGCGCGTTGCAGCACATGTAGGCGCAGCGAATCCCGGCACGAGTCCTGGTCCAGACGTGGCTCGCCCTGTGGTCGATCGTGCTCACGCCAAAACGATCCGGAAGATGTAGTACAGGATCACTAGCGCCAGGAAGGCGATGACGATCCACAGAGCCACCTTCCAGGCATCCACCAAAGATTGAAGGGCCGGGTGGCGATGGAGATTGCGTCCGGAGCTCGGGCAGTATCGAGCGTCAGTCGGAAGCATCGCGCGACATTTCGGGCATTGCACCAGCGCCGTCACCCAGACATGGTACGGCCTCCCGTCGGCCCGTCGAGGGCTGGACGTTCTGCCGGGCGACCGTATCCGAACGCATCGGAGAGTGCTATCGTCGAAGAGATCGGAACCGTTTGCAGAATGGACTCGAACATGGGGATGCCAGAGCGTCTCATCTTGGTTGCGACGGTGACCATCGCTCTCACAGGCACCCTCGGCGTATCAACCGCCGACGCGACCACCGCGCGACACTACGCGACCTGCAAGGCTCTCAATGCCCGATATCCGCACGGCGTCGGGCTGCCGGGAGCGCGAGACAGAACGTCCGGCACGCCAGTTACGAACTTCACCCGCAATCGGGCCGTGTACCTCGCGAACACGGCTCGCGATCGCGACAAGGACAAGATCGCCTGCGAGAAGCACTAGCCCCTCGAAGAGCACCGCCAGTTCGCGTCTTGCGCTTCAAGACATCGCGCCGAGTCGCTCCTTGACATCCTCGTAGGTCGGATCGGCCGCGTAGACCCGCTCCAAGTCTGCGCGGGCTCGCTTCAGTAGTCCCAGTTGCTCAAGCACAAGCGCGCGATCGTAGCGGATGGCGTTGAGCAGCCCCGCCTCCCGGTTCGTGGTCTTGGCCAATGCCGCGGTGAACGTCTCGAGTGCGGCGCTGGCATGGTCGGTCGCAACGAACGCCGCACCTCGAAGGTGCATTGTCTCGACATCGACCTCGGAGTCGTTGGTGACGCCGGCAGACGTCTCGATGACGGCCTCATGATCCCCGTCGGCGTAAAGCAGATCGCAAAGGGAGAGCCGAACGAGTGGATTCGGCAGGTTCTCGTGGACCTGTTGGATGAGCCCGATCGCCTCTTCAAGCCGGCCCGCAGATTGGTACGCCTCGGCGAGGGCAAGCGCTGCTGCGAGGCCGCCGAACGGCGCGGTACCCGTGATCGATTGGGTGATCCGAACGTCGAGCGTCGGCGAAAGCGAGGAATCCGGCAGGTACTTCGTTTCGAGGCGATCAGGCAGGCCGTGCGGCGAGGCGACGACCGCCTCCAGGTGCGCGATTGAGCGTGCTGAATCGCCGATCGCGCTTGCAGCGACGCCGGCGAATAGGTGAGCCGAGGTGATGGATGGATCGCTCGCTAGTACCTTCTCGAATGCGTCCAGCGTTGCTGCGTGGTCCCCGCCGAAATACGCTCGGAGCCCTCCGTAGTACGCACGCTCAGCGCCAGATGCGAGAAAACCGGGCTTTGGGATCACCCGTGTCGGGTCGACCGCCCCCGCGGCCTGTGGGCCGCGACCGGTGCGGGCAGAGGTGCCCCTGCCCGACCTGCCCCCGGACGACTTCTGGTAATAGCTCCCGGTGCCGGGCAGCCCCAGCCCGACGGTCCGCCGGCCTGATGAATGAACGCTGTAGCGGGCCACCTTGCCGCCGGCGGTGACACCGAAGCCCGTTTTGGTGACGTTGAGGCGCACGCCGGGCGCGAGCTCAATGCTTCGACGAAACCGCACTCCCACGAGTACAGGATAGGCGGCCTTTGTCGACCCGTCGAAGCTGGCCGTCTTGAGAGGGGAAACGCGACCACGAGACCGGAGCGGGGCCGCAGTGAGTCTCGCGAGGTCGGCTTAGCTCCGATTATTCGGTCACGAGATGGCCCGTGCCTTCGCGGCGGCAAACTCGTCCTCGGTTAGCGAGCCGTCGCGGCGCAGGTCTGCTAGCCGCTGGAGGCGCTCGACGACCCTATCGCCAGCGTCTCGGGAGGGCGTCTCCTGACTGATGAAGTAGCTGGTGATCGTGGCCGTGATTGCCGAGAAGAGCCCGATCCCCAGGAGCATCAGGATCATGGCGCCGAGCCGACCATCCTGGGTAACCGGATAGGTGTCCCCGTAGCCGACGGTCGTCAGAGTGGTCACGCCCCACCACAGCGCATCGAAGGGCGACGTGATGAGCTTGTTGACGCCGTGCTCCGCCTGGTACACGAATGCCGAACAGACGACCATGACGGATAACCACGCCACGATCAGCCAGGCGAAGCCTCGATGACGGGCGAGCCCCTGGACGTGCATCGCGGCACGGTAGAAGCCGGCGAACGCCCGAACGAGGCGTAAGAGACGAAGCAGTCGCAAGACGCGGAGCGCGCGGATCGGTGGCGCCAGCGCGAGCGCGTCGATCCAGTGACCGCGGACGTACTGTGTTCGGTCGTGCGCCGCGGCGAGGCGACTCCCGAACTCGACCACGAATACACCCGTCAACGCCAGCTCCACGAGCTCGAGATCCGACCGCACCCCGCTGCCGACCTCGTCGATGAGGAAGCCGAGCGCGACCCAGACCATCGCCAGCGCGCCCATCGTCAGCTCCCAGGCCACCTCATGGCGCTCGACGAACACGTTGATCCGGTCACGCGGGCCCATGCTGTTCCTCCGATCCGCTGGGGCCTACCGGCCACAGCCAAGAGCCGCGATCCCAATGCGTCGGCGGGTCGACGGAACGGGGCGGCGGCGACCAACGAGGCAGATCCGCTCAGGGTCAGCACGACGGGTCACGGATCCGCCTACCAGTCAAATCGTCTCGACCGTCAAGCCGAGTGCGGCCCAGAACTCGGCCTCGTGGACAACCGGGATTCCGTACTCGATCGCTTTGCGCTGGTTGCCGGACACCGTTTGATCGTCGCGGTCGATGAGGAGCTGCACCTTCTTCGTGACTCGCTCGTGGACCTCCATCCCCGCCACTCGAGCGAGCTCCTCCGATCGCGCTCGGTCGAGCCTCTCTCCGGCAATCACGCATCGGTTGTCGCCGGTGAACGCGATAACCTGGCCGGCCCACGGATGCTCACGCGACGGGACCGGGGGAGGCGGTTCAGGTTGGCCGAGGATCTTGTTCGGCGACGCCAAGTACAGGCGGATCCCGAAGTCCGCCCATGCCCCGTCGGGTAGCTGCCAACCGCCGGTCACGTCCGCCCGGACCACCGGGACGAACCCCTGAGCCCTCGCCCACTCCATGACCGGACGGTACCTCTTGGCGTCGAGCTTCGGGACGTAGCCGCACGTCCGCCCGGCGACCTGGACTGCGATCGCGTTCGGGTCCCACTGGTTATCGGGCTCCAAGACCAGCATCGCGTCGACGATGTCCTGATGACCCTCCGGTCGGCGCCCCACTGCAGCCTCGATCTCCGCGCGGTGGTGTGATTCGCCGTGGACCTCGAGCGGCTGCCCCTGGATCAGTCGTTTGTAGCCCGCAGGCAGCGTCTCCGCACGGTGGTCCAGCCGCTGTCGCTCCTGCGGAGTGCCAGGCGATCGCGGTGAACCGAACAGTCGCCGGAGGAAGTTCATCGGCGCAGCCTACCTCGCCGGCGTTACTGCCAGCTCCGGCCGGACTCCGCCCTCGGATCCGTTTCGTGAGTGAATGTTGGTCGGGGCGGCCGGATTTGAACCGACGACCACCAGTCCCCCAGACTGGTGCGCTACCAGACTGCGCCACGCCCCGACGCGGCCCCGAGTCTAGCACCGCCCGATCTCAATCCCCCGCCGGGCCACCGATCCGCTGGACCCAGCGCTCGTAGTCGGCGAGCTCATCCTTCGATTCGCGAGCGAGCAGGTCGATCAGGCAACGCTGCACGCTCTTGCCCTCGAACAGGGCGTTGTGGACCTCCTGCGCAATGGGCATCTCCACGCCCAGCCGGCCGGCCAGGGCGAGCGCCGGATCCACGGTGTAGGCGCCTTCAGCCGTCCCGGCCAGGGTCGCCTCGATCTCGGGCCAGGAGCGACCGCGCGCGAGCTCCTCGCCGAGCCGATGATTGCGCGACAGGCCGGAGCCGCAGGTCGCGATCAGGTCCCCGACCCCTGCAAGCCCGGCAAAGGTGAGCGGGTTCGCGCCGGCAGCGATCCCCACCCTGGTCATCTCGGCCAGGCCGCGGGTCAGGAGGCCCGCCTTGCCGTTGTCGCCGAAGCCCAGGGCGTCGGCCGCGCCGGCGGCGATCGCCACGATGTTCTTGAGCGCGCCACTCAACTCGACGCCCAGGATGTCGCGGTTGACGTAGAGCCGGAACTCCCGCCTGGCGAGGCGAGCCACGATCCGGTCCGCCAGGGCGGGATCCTCGGCCGCGACGACCGCCGAGGCCGGCAGCCCTCGAGCGATCTCGGGGGCGAGGTTCGGCCCGGAGAGGGCGCCGATCCGGCCGGCCGAGACGCCGGCCGCATCGGCGACCACCTCGCTCATCCGGAGCAGGCTGCCCGGCTCCAGCCCCTTGACGACGGACAGCAGGTCCGCCTCCAGCGAAAGGTACCGAGAGACCCTGGCAACGGTGGCGCGGAGGTGGCGCGAGGGGACGGCGAAGACGACAAGATCGACGGCATCGACCAGGACCGCCGGCTCGGCCGAGGCGACGATTCGTTCCGGCAGGGCGATTCCCGGCAGGCGCCGCTCGTTGCGATGCGACGTTGAGATCTCCCGGGCGACCTCGGGGGCGTGGCAGACCAGGCTGACCGGCTCGCCCCCGGCCATGGTCGCCGCCAGCGTCGTGCCCCACGCCCCGGCGCCGACGACCGCGATCCGAGGCCCGGCCATCAGTGCGGCTTGCGAACCCGCCCGGACCCGGCGCGCGAGCCGCGGGTCGCCACGGGAGCGCTCCGGCTCCGGCGACGCCGCGGCAGCTTGACCGACGACCGGTCGCGGAAGACAAGCCGGATCGGCGTGCCGTCGAATCCGAAGGTCTCGCGCAGGCGGTTCTCGAGGTAGCGCCGGTAGCTGAAATGGACGGCCGAGGCATCCGACGCGAAGAAGACGAAGGTCGGCGGCGCGACGGCCGCCTGGGTCGCATAGAACAGCTTCGGGCGACTGCCGCGCACCGGCGGCGGCGGCGTCCGATCCGTCGCGGCGGACAGGACGCGGTTGAGCTCACCGGTCGAAACCCGCTTGCGGCGCTCGCCCCAGATGTCGATGGCGGCTTCCAGGACACGGCCGACGCGCTGTCCGGTCTTGGCGCTGATCGAGACGATCGGGGCGAAGTCCAGGAACGGGACCTCGGCCCGGATCCATTCGGTGTACTGGTCGAAGGTGCGGTCCGTCTTGTCGGCCACCAGGTCCCACTTGTTGACCGCGATGACCAGGCCCTTGCCCTCTTCCACCACGTAGCCCGCGACGTGGGCGTCCTGGGCAGTGAGCCCCTCGACCGCGTCGATCACCAGGACGGCCACGTCGGCCCGCGACAGGGCGTGCAGCGCGCGCAACGTCGAGTAGCGCTCCGCGGACGGCCCGGACGCGACCTTGCCCCGGCGGCGAATTCCGGCGGTGTCGATCAGGACGACCTCGCTGCGGCCCCAGGCCAGCCGGGTGTCGATGGCATCGCGCGTGGTCCCGGGGATCTCCGAGACGATCGCCCGGTCCTCGCCGAGGAGGGCATTGAGCAGGCTCGACTTGCCGACATTGGGTCGTCCGACGAAGGCGATCGCGGCCGGTTCGCCGCCGGCGTCGGCGGCCATCGCCGCGTCCCATCGCCGCGCTTCCGCGTCGGTCGGGTCGGTTTCCTCGGCGTCGAGCTCGTCGGCCTCGGCGTCGGCCTCGCCGACGACGTAGGGCTCGAGGCGTCCTGCCGCGACGTCCTCGGCCCAGGCATCGGCCTCGAGCTCGCGGGCCTTGCGGGCCAGCTCCGCCTCGGACTCGGGTGGCAGCGCCCAGACGATCGCGTCGAGCAGGTCGCCGGTGCCGCGGCCGTGCGACGCCGAGATCGCGTACGTCTCGTCCCAGCCGAGCGAATGGAACTCGGCGGCCTCCAGTTCGCGCTTCTCGTTGTCCGCCTTGTTGGCGACGACGATCACCGGTGCCTTCGCCCGGCGCAGGATCGCCGCGGCTTCGAGATCCGCCGGAGTCAGCCCGCTGACGGCGTCGACCACGAACAGGATCACATCGGCCTCGGCGATGGCCAGCTGGGCCTGCTCCTGGACGCGTGCCTCGATCTGGTCGCCGGGCTCGAGCTCGAGCCCGCCGGTGTCGACGATGACGAAGCGCCGGCCGTTCCACTCGGTGTCGCCGTAGAGGCGATCGCGCGTCGTCCGGGCCTGGTCCTCGACGATCGCCGAGCGCTGGCCGAGGAACCGGTTGAACAGCGTGCTCTTGCCGACGTTCGGACGGCCGACGATGGCGACGACCGGGATCCCGCCCCGCCCGCTGACCACGATCAGGCGACGCCGGATGCGACGCCGCTCCGTGCCGGGGTTGGGAGCGAGGTCGTCCGGCCGGCCGGCGTAGCCGCCCGCTCGAGGGCCGCGTGGGCCAGCTCGGCGGCGCGCTCCCGGGCCGCGGGCGTACCGGCATTGGCCAGGATCCACTCGGCAACGTCGCGCAGGTCCTCGATCGGGGTGGACGTCCCGCCGGTGACGCCGACGACGCGAGCCGACCCGAAGACCGCCGGGTCGGCGAGATCGCGAACGCTCTCGATCTGGATGGCGTCCGTGCCGGCGATCTCGCACAGCCGGGTGAGCTCCTTCGTGTTCGCGCTCGATCGTCCGCCGACGACGACCATCAGGTCCACTTCGCCCGCGGCGTCCAGGGTGTCCTGCTGGCGCCGGATCGTGACCGGACAGACGGTGTTGACGATCTTGAGCTCGTGCGCCCGCCCGACCATGAAGGCCGCCAGCTTCTCGAACTTCCAGGGCGGCTGGGTGGACTGCGAGATCAGCGCCATCCGCTTGCGCGCCGGAATGGCGGTCTCCCATTCCGACTCGTCGTCGACGACGATGGCATCCGGGGCGAAGCCGAGCAGGCCCACCACCTCCGGGTGCTTGGGCGTGCCCAGGAGCACGATCGTGTAGCCGTCCTCGACGAGCTTCCGCAGCTCCTTCTGCTCCTGGATGACCCAGGTGCAGGTGCCGTCGATGATCTCGAGGCCGCGATCTTCCGCTCGCGCCATGACGTCGGGGCGGACACCGTGGGCCCGGATGACGACGGCCGCGCCGCGATCCACGTCGTCGAGCGTGTCGACCGTCTGGATCCCGAGCGCCTGGAGGTCGCGCACCACGCCCTCGTTGTGGACGACCTGCCCGAGGGTATGGGTCAGCTTCCCGGCGGACGAGGCCTCTTTCGCCTTGTCGATCGCCTCGCGGACGCCATAGCAGAACCCGGTTCGCTTGGCGATTCGGACGTCCTGGACCATACCCATGGCCCGATTATGGCATGGGGTCCCGTTCGGCCCCCTCGACCCGGCCGTACACGCCGCGCTGACGAACCGGCAGGAGCGCCGCGATCCGGGCCATGATCATGGCCGTCACGAGGGCCTTGGCGGCGTGTCGATCCGTTCCCGGCGGCAAGGCGTCGGCCGGATGGAACGCGGTTCCCACGCGGATCACGACGTGCCCGCCGGGGTGCGGGAAGCGCTGGCCCTTGGGCCAGACCCGGTTCGAGCCGCCGATCCCGATCGGGACGATCGGGGCGCCGGTTCGCAGGGCCAGCAGCGCGACGCCGTCGCGCGCCGGCTGCAGCGCGCCGTCGCGGCTGCGCGTGCCTTCGGGAAAGACGAACAGGATGTGGCCTTCGTCCAGGATCCGGCGGGCCAGCCTGAACGCCTCGACGTCGGCCGAATCGCGATCGACCGGGTGCACGCCGCCGTTGGCCGCCACCCAGCCGACGATCGGCCAGGCGAACAGCTCGCGCTTGCCGAGCCAATGGATACGCCGGCCCAGGCGCGGGATCAGCCAGGCACCGACCACCACGGCGTCGAGGTTCGAGGCGTGGTTGGCCGCGATGATCAGCGGGCCACGACGCGGGATCTCGTCGATCGGGCCCTCGATGGAGATCCGGCTCACGGCTCGACCGAAGATCCGCCCGGCGAAGGTCACGATCGAGATGAGCGGTGTGATCGAACTCTCGATCGGCTCCGGCTCGCTCATCGGTGGGGCTCGCCGGTCGTGGCGGGTCCGGCGGCCAGCCTCGCCTCGGCGTCGAGGATCGCGCTCACGACCGCATCCACCGTGTCATCGAAGCGATTGCCGTCGGTGGCGATGATCCGGGCGTCGGACGCGGGACGGAGTGGCGCGACGGCGCGGCTCGCGTCGAGCTCGTCGCGGCGACGCAAGGCCGCGAGGATCTCGCTCGCCTCGGTCCCGGGCGTATCGACGCCGCGCTCCTCGGCCCGTCGGCGGGCGCGCTCCTCGACGGAGGCGTCGAGGAACAGCTTGAGGTCGGCATCGGGCAGCACCACGGTCCCGATGTCGCGCCCGGCCATCACGATGCGGCCCGGCGTCGCGAGCGCGCGCTGGCGCGCCAGCAATGCCGATCGGAGTGCAGGGACGGCCGAGATGGCCGAGACCGCGACGTCGACCTGCGGGCTGTGAACGTCGGCCGCCCGGTCGACACCGTCGACCAGGACCCGCGCCAGCCGTCCCGCTCCATCGGCCTTCAGCTCCACCTCGGCCGCGAGGGAACGCAGAGCCTCGGGATCGCTCGCCGGCACGCCGCGAACGAGCGCCAGCCAGGTGACCGCCCGGTAGAGCAGCCCGGTGTCGCAGAACCGGTAGCCGACGCGCAGGGCGGCGGCGGCGCCCACGCTGCTCTTGCCGGACGAGCCGGGGCCGTCGAGGGCGACCACCAGTCGCTGCCCGGGTCGGGATGCGTTCGCGTGGTTGGGCATCATCGTCCGCAGGATAGCCGAGGACGAATCACTGGCCCCGCGATCAGCTCCGATTCCGCCGGCGGGAGCCCGATGGGCGACCGGTCGGGTTCGCTCCCGCGCCGTCCACCGGCCGCCCGGACCCGGCCCCCGCCCGGCTCGTGCCGGCCCCGGCGCCCAGGCCCCGGATCTCGGGAGCGCGGAGGCGTCGCGCCCGGCCGCTGGGGAGCTCCTCGAGGCGGACCGGACCGATCCGGACGCGGACCAGGCGCTCGATCGGCGCACCCACGCCCGCGAACATCCGGCGCAGCTGTCGCTTCCAACCCTGGGCGAGGATCGCTCGATACCAGGCGAGGTCGCCGGGCCGCGGTGACAGGAGGCTCACGAGGCGGCGCGTCTCGGTGTCGGTCGTCGCCCGGAGACCCGTCATGGTGGCGAGGCCTTCGTCCAGCGGGATCCCCGCCTGGAGGGTGACGACCTGCTCGGCGGACAGCGGGACCCGAAGTCCGACGGCGTACTCGCGCTCGATCCCGTGACGCGGGTGGAGGACGCGGTCTGCCCACGCCCCGTCGTTGGTCAGGATCAGGAGGCCCTCCGAATCCTGGTCGAGCCGGCCGACCGGGTAGAGCCGGGCGCCTTCGGGGACGAGCGCGGTCGGGAGCATCTCCATGACCGTATGCGAGGCGTGCCGGTCGCGGACCGTCGAGGTCACGCCGGCGGGCTTGTTCAGGAGCAGGTAGGCGGACGGGGCGGCACCGCCGATCACCCGACCGTCGACCGCGATGATCGACCGCTCCGGGTCCACCTTGGCGCCGATCGCGGCGACCTTGCCGTCGACCGTGACCCGCCCGGTCGAGATGAGGACCTCGCTGGCTCGGCGTGAGGCCACCCCGGAGGCGGCGAGGACCTTCTGGAGCCGTTCCGTGGTCACGCCTCGCTCCCGCCTTGGTCGGCCGGGACGCGAGGCTGGACGATCGGATCGCCGCCCTCTTCGGCAAGGCGCATCGCGACGTCTGCGTCGAGCGGCGGCAGCTCGTCCAGGCTGGTCAGGCCGAACCGCTCGAGGAAGTCGAACCCGGTGCCGTACAGGAACGGCCGCCCCGGCGTGTCCGCGCGGCCGAGCTCGACCACCAGGCGACGATGCACCAGGGTCCGGATCGTGTAGTCGGAATCGACGCCGCGGATCCGCTCGACGGCGGACTTCGTCACCGGCTGCCGGTAGGCGACGATCGCCAGGGTCTCGAGTGACGCCGGGGAGAGCCGGACCGCGTCGGCGCCGACGTAACGCGCCACGAGGGCGCCGCCTTCGGCCGCCGTGGCGAGCTCGACCCGGTCACCATCGACCAGCAGGCGAATCCCCCGGCCACGGAGCGAGACCTCGAGATCCCCGAGCCGCGCGTCCACGGTGGCTCGATCGACCCGGGCGAGGGCTCCGATCTCACGACGACCGAGCGGCCGCTCGGCGACGAACAGGAGCGCCTCGAGGGCGGCCTCGGTCAGCTCGAGCGGAGGCCGCTCGACGACCGGTTCGTGGGTCGCCGCGTCCTCGTCGGCGATGGCCTCGGTTCCCGGTTCCGTCACGCGAACGACTCCAGCGTCTCGTCGAGCGGTTGATCCGACGCCTCCGGGTCGAGGCCGGCGGCGCGACGCTCCTCGGGTGTTGCCGCCCGGGCCACGATCGGCCCCCAGGGCTCGAGCTGCTCGACCACGATCTCGCGGCGCTTCATGAGCTCCAGCATGGCAAGGAACGTGATCGCGATCACGACCCGGTCGTGGACCCCTCGCAGGAGCTCCTGGAGCACGACCACCGGCGCCGCTCGCAGGGCGGCCCGGATGATCGCGCCCCGCTCGGCGATCGTGATCAGCCGGGCCATGATCTCCGGTGGCGGGTCCGGCGGCAGCGCGACCGCGGCGAGGCGCGCCAGCGAGGCCGCGAGGAGGGCCGGGTCGAACCGCGGGGCGTCCGATGGTCGCGCCCCCGCGAGGCCGGCGGCGTGGGCGAGGCCGGGCTCCCGACGGAAGAGCCCGATCCGGCGGCCGGCTTCGTCGGCGAGACGGATTCCGGCATCGCGGTAGGCGCGATAGACGATCAGGCGGGCGCGCAGCTCGGCTTCCGGGTCCGTGCCATCGTCGACCAGCTCCGCCGGGTCGGCGGGATTGGCCTGCCGGGGCAACATGGCCCGGCTCTTGATCAGGATCAGCTGGCTGGCGACCGCCACGAACGAGCTGACATGACCGAGACGATCGGTCTGGAGCGTCGCGAGGGCGTCGAGGTAGGCCTCGGCGAGCGCCCCCAGGGGAACGGTGAGCACGTCCAGCTGGCGCGCCTCGATCAGGGCCAGCAGCAGCGCGAGAGGCCCGTCGAACTCGGCGACCTGCACCTGGGTGGCCTGCTCGGGACGGTACCCTTCCCCGAATTGCACGGCCGGCACGGTTGGCGGCACCGCCATGACCGGCACGCCCACCGAGTCGCCCGGCATCGTCAGTTGGCCTCGTCGGCGAGGCGGAGCAGCTCGCCGAATTCGGGATCGCGCGGCGCGTCCTGGTCCCGGATCAGCGCGACGGTCCGGGCCGGGCAGCCGGCGGCGGCGGCGAGCTCCGCGGAGGTCTCGGCGTGCCGCCGAAGTCGCTCGAGGGCCGGTTCAAACCCGGGGATCCGCCGCGCGACCCACGCGATCCACTGGCCGTAGGTCCCGGCCAGTGCGTAGGCGACCCGGGGCCAGACCCCGGTGTCGCCCTTGCCGGCGTCGTGGAGGAGCCCGGCGAGCAGAGCGTCGCGCGCCGTGACGTGCTCGGCGCGCAGCGAGGCCACCACGTCGAGCCCGTGGCGGCGATCGGCGACATGCATCGAATCGAAGAGCGCCAGCTGCGCACCCGTGAGCCAGGTCGCCAGCGCCGCCCGCTCCTCCGGCGCCACGCTAGCCCGCAGGTGCGCTCGGAACTGGCGGATCCTAGAAGCCCACCAGGAAGCGGTAGATCGCATCGAGGATCGGGAAGAGGATTCGACCGCCAACGGAGCCACCGGGCGGCAGGAAGAACAGGATGATCAGCACGAAGAAGCCGTACTGCTCGAGGATCGGGCGAACCTGGTACTCGGTCCGTCGATCCAGGAAGGCGAACAGGACCTTCGATCCGTCGAGTGGCGGGATCGGGATCAGGTTGAACAGCATCAGCACGATGTTGATCAGGACGAAGAGATCGAGGACGTTGAAGAGCAGCGGCAGCTGCACCGCCAGGTCCGGGTTCGCCACGAGGTAGCGCAACGGGATGGCCGCCGCGATCGCCAGCACCAGGTTGGAGACCGGACCCGCGGCGGCGACGAGCGCCTCGCCGCGCCGCCCGAACATCAGGTTCAACGGGTTGACCGGGGTGGGCTTGGCCCAGCCGAATCCGAGGGCACTGCCGGCCGCGGCGGAAGCCAGGAAGGTGATGGCCAGCAGGACGCCGCCGACGGGGTCGAAATGGGCGATCGGGTTGAGGGTCAGCCGCCCGAAGAGCTTTGCTGTCCCGTCGCCGAGACGGTAGGCCGCCAGGGCATGGCTGAACTCGTGGACGGGGAACCCGACGAGCAGCATGATCGCCACGACGATCGCGGCCGAGATGATTCGATCTGGATCCACGGGGCTCCTGACGTGTGGGGGGTCCCGGGTATGGTAGCGGCGGCCGGCGGCCGTGGTCTGCCGGCGTGCGCGTCCCTACAGGCGCCCGAGCAGATCCGCCTTCTTGGACTCGTACTCCTCGGCCGAGATCGCCCCTCGGTCGCGAAGGTCGGCAAGGTTCGCCACGGTCCGGGTGATCTCATCGGGGTCGGTCCGCTGGGTCGCGGTCGGGCCGGCCGAGGGCACCGGCGGTGCCGCCGGCGCAGCCTCCGCGGGCGGCTCCGCGGCGGCGGGCGGGACCTCGGCCACCGGCGCCTCCGTGGCCACCGGTGCCGCCTCGCGAATCGGCGGACCCGGCGCCCGGAAGGACCCGGACATGTCCTGCTCGTACTCGTGCTTGGCGTCCATCATCGCCTTCTTGAAGTTGATCGGGTTGACGATCATCGCGAAGCGCTCGATGCCGGCTTCGGAGGCGGTCAGGACCTCGAGATCGCCGAACCCGAAGAGCCGCCCGAAGATCGATTGGGTCAGGATCGCGTCGTTGATCTTCTCGAGCGAGCTGTCGGTGGAGCGCTTGTTGACGACGCCCTGCACCTCGATGACCCGCCGGTTGGTCAGGACGTACTCCTGGTTGAGGTAGCGCAGCGTCGCCCAGACCAGGAAGGCGAGGCCACCGAGGAAGAGGACCGCGGTCAGCACGCTGAGCAGGGTGTAGAACGCACCGCTGACGTTCGCGCTGAGGACGATGAGCAGGAGCGCCGCCACGATCGCAACGATCGGCAGCCGGGCGCCCCAGAGCAGGACGAGCCAGTGTTGACGCTCGCGATGGAGGATCCGTTCGCCGGTCGCGAGCAACGAGTCTGCGTACGCCATCTGGTCCCGGCCTTCCTCAGGCCCGCGGATGGGCCCGGCTGTAGACGTCCCGGATTCGCTCCCCGGTGAGATGCGTGTAGAGCTGTGTCGTGGAGATACTCGCATGGCCGAGCAACTCCTGGACGACCCGCAGGTCGGCGCCTCCCTCGAGGAGATGGGTCGCGAACGAATGGCGCAGGGTGTGGGGACTGACCCGATCGGCCAGGCCGGCTCCCGCCGCCGCTCGCTTGACCGTGGCCCACGCCTGCTGCCGGGCAAGCCGGCCGCCGCGATCGCCCAGGAAGAGCGGGCCGCCACGGTCCGTGGCGCTGTGTCCGAGCGTCAGCAGCGACGAACGCGGACCGTCGATCCATCGGCCGAGCCAATCGAGGGCGATGTCGCCGACCGGGACGAGCCGCTCCTTGTCGCCCTTGCCGATGACCCGGACGAACGCGCCGTCGGTCGAGAGGTCCTCGCGGTCGAGCCCGATGGCCTCGCTGATCCGAAGTCCCGCGGCATACAGCAGTTCCAGCAGCGCCCGGTCGCGCAGGCCGCGCGGTTGCGGCGGACCCTCGTCGCCGGCCGCCTCGAGCAGGCGCCCGGTTTCGGCCACGGTCAGGGTTTCGGGGAGCAGCCGCGACGGCCTGGGCAGGTCGAGGTGGACCGCCACGTCCACCGGGATCAGGCCCTCGCCGTAGGCGAACCGATAGAAGCCTTTCAGGGCGGCGGCGCGGCGGCGCAGGCTGCTCGGCGCCAGTCCGGGATCGTGTGGCCGGCCGCGCCGGGTCCGGGCCGCGAGATACCCGACCGCCGTGTCCGAGGAGCTGGCCCACTCGCGCCCGGCGCCTCGCGAGGCGGCGAAATCGGCCAGATCGGTACGGTAGGCGCGAATGGTGGCCGGCGAGAGACCTCGTTCCACCGACAGGTAGGCGAGGTATTCGTCGATGGCACGGTCGAGATCGGCCACGATGAGCGGCCTCATCCGGCCCGGGCGACACCGGCGCGCCAGGCCTCGGCACGATCAAGCAGCTCGCGCGCACTGGCGAGCGCGGTCGCTCCGCCGACCTCGCCGCCGAGCATCTGGGCCAGCTCCACGATCCGGCCCTCCCGATCGAGCGGCTCGATCTCGGTGATCGTCCGGCCTTCCCGTTCGCGCTTGGCGATCCGGTAGTGCGAATCGGCGTGCGCCGCGATCTGCGGAAGGTGGGTCACGCACAGGACCTGATGGCGCCGGGCGAGCGCCCAGAGGTTCCGCCCGACCGGGTCCGCACTCCGCCCGCCGATGCCGCTGTCCACCTCGTCGAAGACGAGGACCGGCGTCTTGTCGGCCTCCGCCACGACCTGCTTGATGGCGAGGGCGACACGGGACAGCTCGCCTCCGGAGACGATCCGGGCGAGAGGCCTGGCCGGCTCGCCGGCATTGGGCGCCAGCTGGTAGACGACCTGGTCGGCGCCCGTGGAATCGAAACCGACCGCGTCGCCGTCGATCTCGATGGCCGGCTCCTCGAACGCCGCCACCCGGCGGCCGAGGCTCACCTCGAAGACGCCGGCCGGAAAGCCGAGCTCCAGCAGGACGCCATCGACCGCGCCGACCAGGGCCGTCGCGGCCGAGCGGCGGGCGCCCGACAGGGCCGACGCCGCGGCCGCGACTTCGGTCAGCAGCGCGTCATCCTCGCGTTCCCGGCGCGACCGCTCGCCGTCGAGGCCGCGCAGGCGTTCGAGCTCGACGAGCGCCCGCTCGCCGTGGGCGAGGATCGCGGCCTCGTCGGGTCCGTATCGACGCTCGAGGCCGTAGATCGTCCCGAGCCGCTCTTCGAGCGCAGCCACCGTGCCGGGGTCGTGATCGACGCCGTCGGCCAGGTCGCGGACGTCGGCCGCCACGTCGGCGAGCTCGGCCTCGAGCCCGGCGAGGCGTTCCGCCATCGGCTCGAAGCGCGGGTCCAGCCGGGCCAGGCCCCGGACCTCGCGCAGGGCGACGGCCGCCGCATCCCGGGCGCCGGCTCCGTCGGCCAGGAGAGCCTCGTGCACGGCAGCCGCGCCGCGGGCGATGGCCTCACCGTGCTGCGCCGCGACCAACCTGCCGCGGATCTCGTCGGCCTCGCCGGGGTGAAGTCGAGCCGCGGCGATCTCGGCCGCTTCGTGATCGAGGAAATCGACCCGACGCGTCAGCTCTCGCGGATCGATCGCCAGCTCGGCGAGCGCTGCCCGGTTGGCACGCCACCGCTCCACGGCGTCCGCCATCGCGGCCCGGCCGGACCCATGCCCGCCATAGGCATCCAGCAGGTCGCGCTGCCAGCGCTCGTCGAGCAGCCGCTGCTGGTCGTGCTGCCCGTGGATCTCGACGAGTGGCCCGACCTCCTCGGCAAGCCGCGAGGCGGTGATCGCCACGTCATCCAGTCGCGCCGTCGAGCGGCCGCCGGCGGCCACCTCGCGCACGGCGATGAGGGCCTCGGGGAGTCGATCGAACAGGGCTTCCACCCGGGCGACCTCCGAGCCGTGGCGGATGAGCCCGGTGTCCGCCCGGGCCCCGCTGACCAGCCCGAGGGCATCGATCAGCAGGCTCTTGCCGGCGCCGGTCTCGCCGGTGATGACGTTCAGGCCCGGGCCCAGGGTCATCCGCAACCGATCGATCAGGGCCAGATCGTTGACGGTCAGCTCGAGCAGGCGTCCTGCGCTCACGACGGCAGCAATTCCACCTTGTGCCGGAGCAGGTCCCAGAACGGCATCGCGCCGCTCGGTTCGATCAGGCGAATCGGCCGCTCCACCGCTCGAACCTCGATAACGTCGCCGACGGCGACCTCGAAGTCCTCGCGACCGTCGATCGAGACGAGCGCCTCGAGCGCGTCGACCACGGTGCAGCGGACGGTCTGGCGCGGGCTGACCACGACCGAGCGGATGGCCGACAGGTAGGCGGCGATCGGGGTGACCACCAGGTTGCGGCTGACCGGGTCGAGGATCGGGCCTCCGGCCGAGAACGAGTAGCCGGTCGAACCGGTCGGGCTGGCCACGATGAGGCCGTCGGCGACGAATGTGGCCAGGTGCGAATCGTCGATCTCGACGTCGAGCCGGCAGACCCTCGCCAGCGATCCGCGTGCGATCACGATGTCGTTGAGGGCGAAGTGGCGAATGTCCGCTCCGGTGGCGTCGGGGGACCCCTGGCTCAAACACCGCCCCTCGATGGCCAAACGCTCGTCGATCCGGTAGTCGCCGCCCACGATCTTGGCGAGCACGGCCTCGAGCTCGCCCGCCGAGGCCTTCGAGAGGAACCCGACCTTGCCCAGGTTGATTCCCAGCAGCGGAACGTCCACCTCGGCCACGGCTCTGGCGGCGCGCAGGAACGTGCCGTCGCCGCCCAGCACCACGAGCGCATCGGTCGATGGCAGCTCGCGCACGAGCGTGTCGGTCTCTCCCGACGGCGCGTGCCACGCGGCGATCCCACGCACCCGGCACCAGCCGGCCGCCCTGGCGCTCAGCTCGATGGTCGCCTCGATCGTCGGGTTGTAGGCGAACCCGATCCGCTCGACGGTCATGCGCCGGTCGCCTCGGCGATCCGCTCGCCGATCTCGGCACAGCCCGGCCCGGGAGCCAGGTGCACCAGGAATTCGCGGTTGCCCTCCGGCCCGGTCAGGGGTGAGGCGATCACCGCCCGGACCCCGATCCGGAGCCCGCCGGCCAGGCCGACGATTCGCTCCAGGACTTCGCGGTGGATCGCCGGGTCCCGAACCACGCCGTGGTCGGTCCGGCCGCGGCCGGCCTCGAACTGCGGCTTGACCAGGGCAACGATCTGGCCACGGGGCGCGAGGGCCGCCGCAACCGGTCCGAGGACCAGCCCGAGCGAGATGAACGAGACGTCGATCGTCGCGAGGGCAACCGGCTCGGGAAGGGTAGCCGCCGTCAGCTCGCGGGCGTTCGTGCGCTCCATCGAGACGACCCGAGGATCGCGGCGGAGCGAATCGGCGAGTTGTCCGCGGCCCACGTCGAGAGCGTAGACCCGGCTTGCGCCGCGCCGCAACAGCACGTCGGTGAAGCCGCCGGTGGACGCGCCGACGTCGAGGCAGACGAGCCCGGCCGGGTCGATGTCGAAGGCGTCCAGTGCCGCTGCGAGCTTGTGGCCACCCCGGCTGACATAGGGATCGAGCTCGGCGAGGGCAATCGGGGTGTTGGCCGACACGAGGTCGCCGGGCTTGCGATCGTGACGGGCCGCGTCGCCCTCCCCCACCCTGACTTTGCCCGCCAGCACCAGGGCCTGTGCCCGGCTGCGTGACTCGACGAGGCCGCGCTCGACGAGCAGCTGGTCGAGTCTGACGCGCGGGATCCTGGCGGTGGGTGCGGGGCTCACCCCCCTATCGTGGCACAGCGCGCTTCACGGGGACTCACCTGCGCGGAGGTCCGCGAGTCGCCCCGGACGCCCGAGGGTCAGCCGGCAGCGACCTCGGAACGTCCCGGCGTCGCCCGGAGCGCGGCGAGTGTCTCCCGGACCTGCTCCGCCAGGCCGGCGGCATCGAGGCGGAGCACGCGCCGGAGATCCGTGACGGAGCCGTGGTCCACGAACCGGTCGCCCGGGATCCCGACGATCCGCAGCGCCACGTCGCGATAGGCCGGGTCGGTCAGACGCGCCTCCTCGAGCAGTTCCAGGACGCCGCTCCCGAAGCCGCCCGTCGTCGCGCTCTCCTCGAACGTCACGACCAGCCGCTTCCCGCGCGCCTGGTCGAGGATCAACTGGCGGTCCAGTGGCCGGGCGAACCGGGCATTGATCAGCCCGACCGACCAGCCCTCCGCCTCGAGCGCGGCGGCGGCCTCCATCGCTCGAGCCACGATCGGCCCGAAGCCAACGAAGAGCAGGTCGCGTCCCTCGCGCAGCACCTCACCGCGCCCGACCGGAATCGTCTGCGGCGGCACCGGCGGCAGCCCGAACCCGGCATCGCGCGGGTAGTGCAGGGCAAACGGATGATCCTGGGCGAGCGCCGTGTGAAGGAGCGAACGAAGCTCCTGCTCGTCCTTCGGAGAGGCGATCACGAGGTTCGGCAGCTGGCGCTGGGCGGTGAGCGTGAACATGCCCTGGTGGCTGGTCCCGTCCTCCCCGACCAACCCGGCCCGGTCGACGGCGATGAGCACTGGCTGATCGTTCTGGCAGACGTCGTGGACCGTCTGGTCGAAGGCGCGCTGGAGGAACGTGGAGTAGAGCGCGACGATCGGGCGCAACCCGCCCAGCGCCAGGCCCGTTGCGAACGTCACCGAATGCTGCTCGGCGATCCCCACGTCGAAGAACCGATCCGGGTAGGCGGCCTGGAACCTGGCCATCCCCGTCCCGGTCGGCATCCCGGCCGTAATGGCGACGATTCGCCGATCCGTCCGCGCAAGCTCGATCAGCTCTGCGGCAAGCACCGCCGTGAAGTTGGGGTGCTTGGCCGGTGCCTCGATCGCTTGTGCCGGCGGCGTGGCGTCATCGGACATCGATTCGGCCGGCATCGACCCCTTCGTCCCGTTGGTAGGCTCGAGCCCTGGTACCATGGCCATCGGTGGCAGGGCCGCGCCATGGAACCCAACCTGGTCGGTTTCGGCTGGACGGAAGCCGCGCCCCTTCTGCGTCCGAACGTGAACGATCGTCGGGCCCGGCAGGTCGAGCGCGCGACTCAACGTCGCGAGGAGCGCGTGGAGGTCGTGACCCGGCACCGCGCCGATGTAGGTGATGCCGAGATCCTCGAACAGCTGGCCCGGCTGGGCGAACTGGACGACGGTCCGCCGGACGCGCCGGCTGAGCTCCAGGATGGTTCCGCCTACGACGGGAATTCGCTCGACGGTCCGGTCGTAGGCGCCCTTGCCCTGCCGCCAGGCCGGCGACAGCTTGATCTGGGAGAGGTACTTCGAGAACGCGCCGACGGTCGGGCTGATGGACATCTCGTTGTCGTTGACGACGATCAGCATCTGGGTCTGGCGATGGCCGATGTCGTTGAGCG
>JBGPIH010000039.1:0-22282 GCA_041484785.1 Candidatus Limnocylindria bacterium | reverse complement strand
GATCGCGAAGGCGACCGTCAGCGGGATGAGCCATGACAGCACGATCCGATCGAGGTTCGAAGCCGGAAGGACGAACACGCCCACCCCGGCCACGACGAGTCCGGCGAGGCCGACGACGAACGCCGCGAAGCCTCGCGTCCCGCGCCGATGCCCGTGGCGCGGGACCGGGTACGCGGCTGCGGGGAACGAGGCTGCGCTGGCTGGCATGGCGTCATGGCTCCTTCGGTCGTGCCGATCAGGCCGCGGATGGGACGGGCCGGAACGAAACGGCTGGAACGGTCGCCCCAACCTGCGGGGCGAGCGCGGCGGCGGCATACAGGCTGACGAAGACGCTGACGATCCCCAGGCCGTCAGGGTCCGCGGCTCCGCCGTTGCCGGCGATCACGAGGACGATGGCGAGCAACCCGACGGCGACGGCGACGGTGGCGACCCACCCTGCCGTGGCGACGGCCCAACCGCGGCCAACCAGGAGGCCGATCGCGGCCGCGAGATTGAGGCCGGCGAAGGTCACGATGAACGGGAGAACGGCGACCAGGTCGTCGAGGAGCGCCGCGTCCTGCGGCTTCACCGAAATGCCCGGGATGCCCGTGGCGATGACCCCCTTGGCCACGACGAGGGCGAGCGCGGTGATGCCGGTGAGGGCGCCGCCGAGTGCCAGGATGGCGGCACTGAACAGGTGCGAACGCGGTGCGGTCATGAGAGATCGACTCCTTCAGCGATGGCGATTCGCCAGGTTGGGTCCGGGCGATCACCCGATGTTCCGGTGATCTGAAGGTAGGCGCAGCCGAGAGGCGCGAGCATCGGCATACGGCGCCGGATTCGATGGACAGATGTCCAGGCCCGGGAGCGGATCAGTCGCGGGCGACGGCCTCGAGGCGACGCTTCAGCGCCTCGAGATCCAGGGCGGCGGCGCGCCTCGCCTGGGGCGCGACCATCGGTTCGAACATCCGGAACCGGAGCGGCAGGCTCATCCGAAGGGACCAGCGCAGCCGGGTCGTGAGGCCGTCGTCGGATCGAAGCGCGGCGTCGAGCTCGATCGACACGCCGGCCGGGTCGCGACCGCGGATCCCGAACGCCGATCCCGGCTCGAGGACCGTCACGATCCCGTCCAGGACGGTCGATCGGCCGGCCACGGTCTGGCTGATGCGCAGGCGTGAGCCGATCGCCAGCGGAGCGCTATCGAGCCGCTCGACGCGGACGATTCCGGAGGCGATGAGCCATTCGGGGTAGCGCTCGACGGCGCCGAGCACGGCAAAGACGTCGGCCGGCGGCCGCGCGATCTGCGTTTCGACCTCGACGGCGACGCTCATCGTTGAGCCCCTGCCGCGGGCTCGCCGGCGGGCCGCAACCGGAAGGACTCGCCATGCCCCAGCCCTTCCGCCGGCGTCCCGTAGCGCAGGATCAGGCCGCGGATCGCCCGGGCGTGCTCGGCCGGCGTCAGCGGTTCGGCGACGGCCTCGAACGCCCGGTCCCCGACCTCCACCCGGCAGGCCGGGTTCGCCAGCAGGTTGCGGGCCCAGGCGGTTCCCGGGCCCCCCGCCGAGACGAGGATCGATCCGGGGGGACCCTCGTCGTCGGCGACGAACCCGACCGTCACGGGCCGGGCCAACCCGGTCCGCCCACCGAGCGCCCGGATCCGCGCGAATCGGCCCGACGCGACGAGGTCATCCTCCATCGACGGGCGACCGGTCCAGGGCGCGGTTCAGCGGCTCCGTTGCCAGGACTTGCCCTCGGTCTGGGTGGACGGGGCGTAGACCATCTCGACCCGCTGCATCTCCCGGATCGTCCGCGCACCAAGCGCCGCCATGGACTGGCGCAGCGCCCCGACCAGGTTCTCCGATCCGTCGGTGACCTGGGCCGGCCCGAACAGGATCCGTTCGAGCGAGCCGACGGTGCCCACCTTGATCCGCGTTCCACGGGGAAGCGTCGGCGACGGCGCGGCCATCCCCCAGTTCGTGCCCCGGCCCGGCGCCTCGTCCGCTCGCGCCAGCGGGGACCCGATCATCAGGGCATCGGCGCCGGCGGCGATGGCCTTGGCCAGCTCACCACCACGGCGCATGCCGCCATCGGCCACCACGGGGACATAGCGGCCGGTCTCGGCGAAGTAGGCATCGCGGGCGGCTGCCACGTCGCTGATCGCAGTCACCTGCGGGACCCCGATGCCCAGGACCTCGCGCGTCGTGCAGGCCGCACCGGGACCGACGCCCACGAAGACCGCGGCGGCGCCCTGCTCCATGAGCGCGAAGGCGGCCTCGGCATTGGTCGTGTTGCCGACCGCGACCGGGATCGGCATGTACCGGGTGAACGCCGCCAGCGAGAGCGGGTCGTAGTCGGTGGCGAGGTGGCGCGCGCTCGAGACCTGGCTCTGGACGAGAAAGAGATCCGCCCCGTGTTCGGCGCAGAACGGACCGAAGCGCCGGGCGGCCGCGGGCGTCGCGGCGACCGCGGCCTTCGAACCGGTGGCGTGGATGGCATCGAGCCTGCGCGCGATCAGCTCCTCGCGGATGGGTTGTTGATAGGCCTCGCCGAGCAGGGCGTGAACGTCGGAATCGGCCGCGGCCGCGATCCGCTCCAGGACAGCGTCCGGTTCGTCGTAGCGCGTCTGCACGCCCTCGAGGTTCAGCACGGCCAACCCGCCGAGCCTGCCCAGGGCGCCCGCGAACGAGGCGTCCACCACGGCGTCCATCGCGGACGCCAGGATCGGGATTGCCAGGTCGATCCCGCAGAAGGTCTGCGCCAGGTCGACGTCGGCCGGCTCGATCGTGTCGGTGCCGGGCGCGAGCGAGACGTCCTCGAAGCCGTAGGTCGGCCGGATCGTATCGACCTTGGAGTGGAAGGCGCGCCGCTGCGCGGCAGCCGATGCCTCGGGGATCGAGGGTGTCGCCGTTCGATCGATCACGTGGCCCTCCTGGGTTCCACCGAAGGTGGAGTTCCGCCTCACGGATGGGCTGCCATTCATTCGCAGTCTAGCCGAAGGCCGTCGCGCTGTAGCCTGCGCTCGATGGAGCGCGGATACTGCGCGTAGAGGAGGCGATCGCGATGGCGAAGTCCAAATCGGAGCAGCGCCAGCAGGACGTGGACCTTGCGCCCGTGTGGCCCGATCCGCCGGTCGAATCGATCGGCGGGAAGGCGCGGACCATCCCCGGCAAGGTGTACCGCGAGGAGCTGGCCAGGCTCCAGGTGGAGCTGGTCAAGTGCCAGGAGTGGATCAAGGCTCGCGGGCTCAAGGTCGTCATCCTGTTCGAGGGCCGCGACGCCGCCGGCAAGGGCGGGGCGATCAAGACGATCACACTCTCGCTCAATCCTCGCTACGCGCGAGTCGTCGCCCTGCCGGCACCGGCCGAACGGGAGCGCTCCCAGTGGTATTTCCAGCGCTACGCGGAGCACCTTCCGGCGGCCGGCGAGATGGTCCTGTTCGATCGCAGCTGGTACAACCGGGCGGGCGTCGAGCGGGTCATGGGCTTCTGCACGGAGGACGAATACCAGGAGTTCCTGCGCTCCTGCCCCGAGTTCGAGCGGATGCTCGTCCGGTCCGGCTTGATGATCGTCAAGTACTGGTTCTCGGTCAGCGACGACGAGCAGGAGCGGCGCTTCCAGGCACGGATCGACAACCCGACCAAGCGCTGGAAGCTGAGCCCGATGGACCTCCAGTCACGGGCGCGCTGGGTCGAGTACTCGATGGCCAAGGACGAGATGTTCGCGCACACGGACATCAAGCAGGCACCCTGGTACGTGGTCAGCGGCGACGACAAGAAGCGGGCTCGCCTGAACGTCATCCATCACCTGCTGAGCCTGGTCCCCTACGAGGACCTGACGCCCGAGCCGATCATCCTGCCGCCGCGCCAACTCGACAGCGGCTACATCCGACCGCCGATCACCGACCAGACCTTCGTCCCCGAGATCTACTGAGCGGCCGCCGGGATGCACCCCGGGGCGGCTCAGCGGATGACCCGCCGACCGTCGAGATCGGTCTCCAGCCAGATCGCGCGATCGGGGTCGGGGAGGATCGTGGCGACCCGTTCGATCGCTTCGCGGTAGGCGGGCCAGACGGAGAGCCGGACGGCGTCGGCAGGCTCGACCCAGCGCGAGGCGTCGTGCTCGGATGACAGCACCGGCTCCGTTCCGGGTCGCACGCGCACGGCGAAGACCACCTCGGCCAGCACCCCGTCGATGTCGGGCCAGTGGAACTGGCTGACGAGGTCCAGGTCGTAGAAGGCCTCGATCGCGCCGTCCCGGATCGCGGTCTCCTCGGCGAGTTCCCGAAGGGCCGCCGCCGCGACCCGCTCGTCGGCTTCGATCGACCCGGTGACGCATTGCCACAGTCCGCTGAGCGGTCGGCCCGGCGCCCGTCGCAGCAGGAGGAGCTCGATCCGGTCGAGGCGCGCCGGGTCCGGGACGCGGTAGATCCAGACGGCGACGAGATCCGGGCGGTAGGGCATCAGGCAGCGCGCCGCGTCGGGCTCAAGCGCCGGCCAGCGCCACCTACAGGCGCTCGAAACGCTCGACCGGGAGGACGAAGACCGTCGCGCCGCCGACCTCGACCTCGAGCGGGTAGGGCATGAAGAACTCGCCCGGCTCCATGATCGGCGGCATCGGGTTGACCACCTGCGTTCGTGACGTGCAGTTCGCCCGGACCACGTTCATCACCTCGTCGACGTCGGCGTCCTCGACGCCCAGCACGATGGTCGCGTTCGACTGCTTGAGGAAGCCGCCGGAGCTGTGGAGCCGGGTCGCCCGGAACTCCTTGTCCAGCAGGGCGCTCACGAGCGCCCCGGCGTCTTCGTTGTGGACGATCGCCACGATGAGCTTCACGGGTGGAGTATCGGCGGCACGAGCGACCCGGGTCAATCCAGCAACGGCTCGGCCGGGAGGGTCGGGGTGTACGATGCGCCCCCGACGAATCCGGTTGCTATGCAGGAGCCTTCCGTGTCGACCGACGGACCGTCACGCGACCCCCGCGCCTCGCTCATCGCCGCGATCGACGGGATCGCCCGCGGAGGCGACCTGGAGCCCGCCCTCGACGCGGTCCTGTCGGCCGCCGTCCAGGCACTGGGATCGACGATGGGCGCCATCCTCGTCCAGGATCCGGATCGGCCCGGGCTGCAGCCCGCGGCCTCGCATGGCTTCAGCGAGGCGGCGGTCGCCCAGCTGGCCGAGGACGTCATCGACCCAACGCATCCGTTCTCGGTGGCCGCCCTCGGACGGACGCCGACGTTCGACCGCGAGGCGACGATGGCCGACGGGACGCCGTTCGTCGGCGCCTACCTGCCGCTGGTCGTGTCCAGAGCAGGAGTCCAGGCGGTCGTCGGCTCGATGGGGCTGGGCTGGCCGTCGCCCCACACCCTCGACGGTGGCGAGCGCGAGCTCCTGACCGCGCTCGCCTCACTCGCGTCGATCGCCGTGGACCGGGCGCGGCTGGCGTCGACCGCCGCCGAACGCTCGGACTGGTTCGAGCGGTTGGCCCACACGGATCCGCTCACCGGCCTCGCCAACGAGCGCACAGTCGCCCGGATTCTCGAGCTCGAGCTCGCGCGCGCCGGTCGCCAGGGCAGCGAAGTCTCGCTGGCGATGTTCGACGTCGACGACTTCCAGGAGACCAACCGGAGCGGCGGTCACGAGGCCGGCGACGACGTCCTGCGTCGAGTGGCGGCGGTGCTGGCCGAGTCCGTCCGGCTGGTCGACACCGTCGGGCGGATCGGCGGCGACGAGTTCGTCCTGGTCGCGCCGGGCTCGGCGGGGATCACCGTCGCCAAGCGTGTCCTCGACGGGATCCGGGCGTTGCCGGCGGTGGCCGGCCGGCCGATCACCGTCTCGGCCGGCGTCGCCCGGTTCCCCGTGGACGGGGCAAGCAGCGAGGCCCTGATCGCCGCCGCGTCGAGCGCGCTGGGTCGCGCCCGGGATGAGGGTCGCGACACGGTCGCCTCGGGGGTTGCGCCACAAGGGTAGCGTCTGGCTGGGCGGCTACCCGGATGCGGCGGTGGCCACGCCCTTGGAGACGATCGGCAGGGTCGGCGTCTTCGCTCCGGGGCCGGGCTCCAGCGTGAGCGCCAGGACGATGCCGCTCGCCGTCGGCAGCCCGCTCGCGCCGAATGAAGCCGTCCCGTCCTTGCCGACCGCGAAGCCACCGAGCGGAACCGGGACGCCGTCGCTCGCGATGACCCACGCCTCGTACACGGCCGTGCCCGAGGTCGGGGCGAGGTTCCGGATGGCGAGCGCCACGTTGCCCTTCGTATCCACCGCGGCCAGCCCGGCGCCGGTGCCGCCTTCGCCGGCCAGTACCGCGGTGAGCGAGCCCGGCTGTGCGGCGGTGTCGAGCACGACGGCCACGCTCTGCTGGTAGGAACGGGCCGCCGAGAGGTCGCCCTGGAGCAGCAGGTTCCAACCACCGAGCGCCGCGATCACGAGCACCGCCGCGATCCGGAGCAGCCAGGTGCCCGTGCTCGTTCGTGCTCGACGGGCGGCGCGCTCCTCGGCCGTCGGGAAGGCGACCGGCGCCGCCGGGGCTGTCGGGACCGCTACGCCGGCCGGCACCGCGGCCGCGCCCGTGGCCGCCGCCGGACCACCGCGCGCCTCCAGATCGGCCGCGGCCGCGGCCATGATCCGTGCCTTCAGCCCGGCCGGCGGCTCGACCGCCGGCACGAGCTCCGCGAACGCGGCAACGACGCCGCCGAGCTCGGCGATCTCGGAGTGCGCGTCGGCATGCGCGGTGGCCAGGTGCGCGCGAACCGCCGCCTCATCGCGGGCATCCAGGGCCCCGAGCACGAAGGCGCCCGCCATCTCGCGGACCTCGTCGCAGGTCAGTTCGGGCATCGCGTCACTGCCGCTCACGTCGAGCCCACCTCGAGCGACCGGCGCATGGCCAGTAGGCCGAGGCGCATCCGGCTCTTGACGGTCCCCAGCGGCGTCCCGGTCCGCTCGGCGATCTCGAACTGGGTGAGGCCGCCGAAGTAGGCGAGCTCGAGTGCCTCGCGCTGGACCTCGGAGAGCGCCTCCAGCGCCGAGCGCACGGTGTCCGCGTCGAGAATGGCGGAGACCTCGGCCCAGACGTCGGGCAGGGTTAGCGCGACGGGCAGGGCCGTCTCCATATCGGGCAGCTCGGTCGTCGGCCGGCGCCGGCGGACGGCGTCGATCGCCCGGTGGTGGACGATGGAGAGCAGCCAGGTCTTCACACTGCCGCGACCTTCCATGTAGCGGGCGGCATTCCGCCACGCTCCGAGGAAGGCGTCCTGAACGACGTCCTCGGCGAGCGTGGCGTCATTCGTGATGCGGTAGGCGATCGAGTAGGCCATCGACTTGTATCGGTCATACAGATCCTCGAGAGCGGCGAGCTCTCCTTCGGCCATCCGAAGCAGCGCAGCCCGATCCGCCTCGTCAACCGGGGACGGAGCTCGGAGCGGGAGCGGCTGGTCCGCTGATGTCATGAGTGGGTGCGCATGGCCGTCTGTTTCGGTTCACCGGAGCCGATCAGGAGGTCGGCCGCGGCGTTGACCGCAGTCGCCACCGCCTCGCTCGACTGGGTGGCATCGACAACCGTGAATCGCCAGGGCTCGGCGGCCGCGAGGGCCAGGAATCCCTGCCGGACCCGACGATGAAAGGCGCGATCGAACTCTGCCTCGAACCGGGTAACGTCACCGGGCGCCTTGCGAGTCAGGCCCGCTTCCACGGGCAGATCGAGCAGGATCGTCAGGTCGGGGCGGAGACCGTCGGTCGCCGCCGCTTCCAGTGCGCGCAGCCGCTCGAGAGGAACGCCCGCTCCGTAGCCCTGGTACGCGAGCGTCGAGTCGGCGAATCGGGCGCACAGCACCGTCCGGCCGCCCGCGACCGCCGGCCGGATGACCTCCGAGACGAGCTGGCGGCGGGCGGCATTGAACAGGAGCGCATCCGTCAGGGGGTCCGTCGGAACCGTCGAGCCCGTCCTCGCGAGCAGCACCTCGCGAAGCCGCTCGCCGAGCCACGTGCCGCCGGGCTCGCGAGTCGAGACGACGTCCAGGCCCGACGCCCGCAGGTGGGCAGCGAGCTCGTCCGCCTGGGTCGTCTTGCCGGCCCCGTCGGGTCCCTCAATCGTGATGAACCAGCCACGTCGGGTGGGCGCCCCGGGACGTATCACCCGGCGAGTCTAGCGGACCGTGTGCGCGGCAGGAACACGGTGATCCAAGTCAGACTGCGGCGCGAACCACAGGCATGCCCGGTGCGACGCAGCGCCGGCCACACCATAGGGACGCCATCACACCGTGTACCGACGTCGACGCCTCGCCGCCCTGGCCGGAGCCGTCGTGGCCGTGCTGCTCCTGCCGGCCATCGCGGCGGCCCACCCGCTCGGCAACTTCACGATCAATCACTACGCCGGCGTTCGCATCGAGACGAACCGGATCCTCCTGGACGTGGTGATCGATCAGGCCGAGATTCCGGCGTTCCAGGCCCGCCTCGGGTTCGACACGGATGGAGACGGCGAGCTGTCCGCGGCCGAGATCGATGCCGGCCGGGTCGCCGCCTGCCGGAGCCTCGCGCCATCGCTCGATCTCCAGGTCGGTGGCGCCCGCCAGGGCCTGGAGCTGACCGAGGCGGGTCTCGCCTTCCCGCCCGGCGTGGGCGGGCTGTCCACGATGCGCGAGGTCTGCGGCTTCGCGGCGTCGCTGGCGGGTCCCATCGCGGCCGGCAGCCAGGTCGCCTTTGCCGATCGGTCGTTCGGCGAGCGGCTCGGCTGGCGTGAGGTGGTCATCCAGGGCTCCGGCGTGACAGTGGCGGCGGCCCACGGCGAGCTCCGGACCACGAGCATCTCCAGGCGCCTCACGTTCTACCCGACCACCCTGCTTGCCCAGGCGCTTGCCGACACCGACGTGGCCGTGACGGCCACGCCCGGCGGGCCGACCCTGGCACCGCTCGACATTCCGGACGCCGCTCCCCTGCCGGGCACGGGAGACGCCACGATGGCCAGCGTCTCCGGCTCGACCGGGGGTGGCACCGCGGCCGCCGCGCCAGGCGGTCCGGCGACGTCGGGGGCGGTTCCGGGCGGCGTGAGCGGCGGTGAGCTGCCGTCGATTTTCCGGAGCGCGGACCTGACGCCGCTGGTGCTGCTCCTCTCGATCCTGACGGCGGCCGCGCTCGGTGCCGGGCATGCGCTGACGCCGGGCCACGGCAAGACGCTGATGGCCGCCTATCTCGTCGGGACGCGTGGCAAGCCGCTCCATGCCGCCGGGCTCGGGCTCTCCGTCGCGCTCTCGCACACCCTCGGGATCCTGGTCCTTGCCGGTCTGGTCGTTGGCGCCCAGGGGATCCTGCCGCCCGACGTCGTGGTCAAGACCACCCCGCTGATCGCCGCGGCCTCGATCGTGGCCATCGGTGGCTGGATGCTCATCGGCGAGGCGCGACGACGGTTCCGCAGGCGAGCGGCGGCGGTGGAGCACGACCGAGTCCACGCGCTGGGGGCCGCGCACGAGCACGAGCACCCGCACGAGCACCCGCACGAGCACGAATCCGCGGCCGGCGAGCACAGCCATGGCGGCCTTCGCCACACCCATCTGCCACCGACCGGATCCACGATCTCGTGGCGCAGCCTGTTCGTCCTGGGGCTGGCCGGCGGCCTGATCCCGTCCGCGAGCGCCCTGCTCATCCTGCTCGGCTCGATCGCGGCCGGACGGCCGGCCTTCGGCTTCGTGCTCGTCGTGGCCTTCGGCCTCGGCATGGCCCTCGTGATGGGCGGGATCGGCCTGGCCCTCGTCGTCGCGCGCGGCCGGCTGGACCGGGTCGAGGCAGCCTCGCCGCTCGGCCGGGCGGGCGCATACATGCCGCTTGTCGCCTCGTTCCTCGTTCTCGGGCTCGGGCTCTACCTGACCGTGCAGGCGGTCTCGGGCAATACGACGTTCTGACCATCGTCGCGCTCGGCACCCCTCTGCTAGGCTGCGCCGCGCATGAAGGAACTCACCGATCGCGCCCTCGACACGGCCAACGTCCTGGGCGCGGAGTACGCGGATGTCCGCGTGGTTCGCCGGCGCGATGAGAGCATCGCCATCAAGACCGGACGAGTCGAGGGCGTCGCTTCCGGGGAGAGCGAGGGCTTCGGCGTCCGCGTGCTGGTCGATGGCGCCTGGGGGTTCGCCGCGTCCCACGTCCTGACGGTCGCCGAAGCGGACCGGATCGCCGGCGAGGCCATCCGGATCGCCCGGGCAAGCGCCACGGCGCTTCGCAATCGCACCGTGCTGGACGACCGGCCGGCGGCCCACGGTCGCTACGAGACGCCGCTCGTCGAGGACCCGTTCGAGGTCCCGCTCGAGGCCAAGATCGCCGACCTGCTGGCCGCCGATCAGGCGGCCGCCGGCGTCAAGGGCATCGCCTTCACGGAGTCCAGTTACGCGGCCCAGCGCGAATGGAAGACCTTCGCGGCCACTGACGGGAGCCTGACCGAGCAGGTCATCACGCACGTCGGATCGGGCGTGGAGGCGAACGCCGTGGACGGCGACGAGCACCAGCGCCGGAGCTACCCCGACTCGGGCGGCGGCTGGCAGGCCGCCGGCTACGAGTACATCCGCGGTCTCGGGCTCAAGGACCGGGCGGAATCGCTCGCGGACGAGGCGGTCGCCCTGCTGGCCGCACCCCAATGCCCGTCCGGGCAATTCACGATCGTCCTGGATCCGTCGCAGCTCTACCTGCAGGTGCACGAGAGCTGCGGCCACCCCACGGAGCTGGATCGAGTCTTCGGCACCGAGGCGTCGTATGCCGGGACGAGCTTCCTGACCACCGACAAGCTCGACGAGGGGTTCCGCTACGGCTCCGACCTGATCGACATCGTCGCCGATGCCACGGCCCCCGGCGGCATGGGCACGTTCGGCTGGGACGACGAGGGCGTCGCCGCCCAGGCGGTCCCGCTCATCCAGAGCGGCATCCTCGTCGGGTATCTCAGCAGCCGCGAGACCGCGCCACGCATCGGGCGCCAGAGCAGCGGCGCCATGCGGGCCGACAGCTGGAACCGGATCCCGCTGATCCGGATGACCAACATCAACCTCCTGCCCAAGCCCGGCATGAGCCTCGACGAGATCGTGGCCGACACCGACGACGGCCTCTACCTGGCGTCGAACCGGAGCTGGTCGATCGACGACCGCCGCCTCAACTTCCAGTTCGCGACCGAGGTCGCCTACGAGATCAAGGGCGGCAAGAAGGGCCGGCTGTTCAAGAACCCCACCTACACCGGCATCACCTACGAGTTCTGGCGCTCGTGCGACGCCGTCGGCGACGCGCGCTCGTACGTCATGCTCGGCACCCCGAACTGCGGCAAGGGCGAGCCCGGCCAGACCGGCCACGTCGGCCACGCGGTCCCGGGCGCCCGTTTCCGGGACGTGCGGGTCGGCGTGGGCAAGTGGTGAGATCGATGCGTGCCGGCCGATGAACGACGATCGCGCGCGCGACGCGCTGGCCCTCGCCGAGGCGGCGCTCGCCGAGGCGCTCCGCCACGGCGTGAGCGAGGCCGAGGCGCTGGTGATGGCCGAGGACTCGGCGCTCACCCGCTTCGCCAACAGCGAGATCCACCAGAACGTGGCCGAGACCAACGTGGTCATCAACCTGCGCTGCGTCGTCGGCCGGCGGGTCGGGGTCGCGTCGTCCGGCCGGACGGACCAGGAGGGCCTTCGCCGCCTCGCCGAGAGCGCCGCGGCCATTGCCCGGGTCGTCGACGAGCTCGAGGACTGGAGCGGCCTCCCCGGGCCGACCGAGACGCACCCCGTCGCTGCCGGGTACAGCCCGGCCACGGCCGCTGCCAGCCCCGAGTTCCGGGCCGAGGCGGCTCGGGCGGTGATCGACGCGGCCGATGCGGCCGGGGTCGTCGCCTACGGCTCGTTCGCGACCGGAAGCGAGTCGACCGCGGTGGCGAACTCGAAGGGGATCCGGGTCGGTGGCACGAGGACGACATCGCAGCTCATCACCGTCTCGATGGGCCCCGCCGGTGGCACCGGCTACGCGGAATCGGCGGCGGTGGATGCCCAGACCATCGACGCTGCCGCCCTCGGCCGGGAGGCCGCCGCCAAGGCCCGGGCCACGGCGGAGGCCGTCTCCATCGAGCCTGGCGAGTATCCGGTCGTGCTCGAGGAGTACGCGGTCGTCGATCTCCTGGACATGCTGGGCTACCTCGGCTTCTCGGCGCTGGCCGTCCAGGAGGAGCGAAGCTTCTTCGAGCCCGGCAAGCGAATCGGCAGCGAGCTCATCACCGTCGCCGACGACGGGCGCGACCCGGCCGGGTTGCCGATGTGGTTCGACTACGAGGGGGTCGCCAAGCAACGCGTCGAGTTGATCGATCGAGGGATCTGCCGCGGCGTGGTCTACGACGCGCAGACCGCCGCCCGCGCCGGCGTCGGCTCGACCGGACACGGCCTGCCGGCGCCTAATCCCTACGGGCCGTTCCCGCTCAACATGGTCATGGCGGCCGGGACCGCCTCGCGCGATGACCTGATCGCCGGCCTGGATCGCGGCCTGCTGGTCACGCGCTTCCACTACACCAACCCGGTCCACCCCAAGCTCGCGATCGTGACCGGCATGACCCGCGACGGGACCTTCCTGGTCGAGGGCGGCAGGATCGTGGGGCCGGTCAGGAACCTTCGCTATACCCAGAGCTATCTCGACGCCCTGGCCGGCACCGTCGCCGTCGCCCGCGATCGGCGGACGCTGCGTGGCTTCCTGGGCGGCGTCGTGGTACCCGCGGTCCGCATCGAGAACTGGACGTTCACGGGCGGCACGGAGCACTGAAGGAGCGTCGACGGGGTCGCGAACGACGCTGCCGCCGGCGAGGCTGGTATTCTGGAGATTGGGACGTATCTACCATGACGAGGTAGACTTCTACCACGCCGCATCCGATCGATGCCATCAATGAGACGGCCAGGAAGGGCCAACGACATATGAGCATGAACATCAAGAACCCGGAGACATTCCGGCTCGCCAAGGAACTCGCCGCTGCCACCGGCGAATCGATGACCGCCGCCGTCACGACGGCGATCCGTGAACGCCTCGAGCGAGTTCGCGCTGACTTCGACACCCACGAGATCCTGGAGATGGCGCGTGAGATCCGAGAGCGGCTGCCACCGGGCTACCTGGACCAGGACTTCGACGAGCTGCTGTACGACGAGCACGGGCTCCCGAAATGATCATCGACACCTCCGTTCTGGTCGCCATCCTCCGGGACGAGCCCGAGGCCGAGGCATTCCTTGAGGCCATCCGGTCGTCGCAACCGCGATGCGTGTCGGCCGGCAGTTATGTAGAACTCGGCATCGTCATCGATCGGCCCGGGGACCCGATCGCGAGTCGCCGAGTCGATGAGATGCTGGTGCGGATGTCGGTCCAGGTCGAGCCCGTCACCGAGACCCAGGCACGGATCGCCCGTGAGGCGTACCGCGACTTCGGCAAGGGCAGTGGTCATCAAGCTGGCCTGAATTACGGCGATTGCTTCGCCTATGCGCTCGCGCGCGATCGCAACGAGCCGCTGCTGTTCAAGGGCGACGACTTCCGGCACACGGACATCCCGTATGTCGGTCGATCAATGGAGCGGCATCGCCTCAGCGACGTCATGGCGGCGTATCGGGCCCCCACCTCGTAGGCGGACGTCGGGTACGCTCGGCACGTAGACCTGACCCGACCACCACGGACCGGAGGACCCATGCCCGCTCATCCCGCGTTCGATGTCGAGGCCCTCCGTGCCGAGTTCCCGGCGCTCGCGCGCCGGCAGGATGGTCGACCGGTCGTGTTCCTCGACGGACCGGGCGGGACGCAGGTGCCCCAGCGGGTGATCGATGCCGTCGTCGGCTACTACCGCGACACGAACGCGAACGCCGGCGGCGCGTTCGTCACCAGCGAGCTGAGCGACGCGATGGCGCTCGAGGCGCACGCCGCGGTCGCGGACCTGCTCGGCGCCGCCAGCCCGGACGAGATCAAGTTCGGCTACAACATGTCGACGCTCACGCTGCACATCGGGCGGTCCATCGGGGCAACGCTGCAGCCGGGTGACGAGATCGTGGTCACGACGCTCGACCACGAGGCGAACGTCTCGACCTGGCGGGCGATGGCGGCCGACCGGGGCGTGACCGTTCGGACCGTCGACATCCACGATGACGACGTCACGCTCGATCTCGAGGATCTCGAGTCGAAGCTCAGCTCCAGGACGAAGCTCGTGGCGGTGGGCTACGCGAGCAACGCGGTCGGCACGGTCAATCCGGTCCGCGAGATCGTGGCGCGGGCCCACGAGGTCGGCGCGCTGACGTACGTCGACGCGGTGGCCTACGCCCCGCACGGCCCGATCGACGTCCAAGCGCTCGACACCGACTTCCTGGTCTGCTCGGCATACAAGTGGTTCGGTCCGCATCTCGGCGCGCTGTACGGCAAGGCCCAGGCCTTCGATCGCCTCCCCGCCTACAAGGTCAGGCCGGCGCACGATCGGTTCGAGACGGGAACCGCCTCGTTCGAGTCGATCGCCGGAACGCTGGCCGCCACCGACTACCTGCGCGACGTCGGTCGGGCGTACGGCGACGTCACGGGCGCGCCGGGCGCGGCCGCGGCCAGCGAGCGACGCCGCGAGCTCGTCGCCGGCATGGTCGCGATCCGGGACTACGAGCGCGACCTGGTGACCCGGCTGATCGCCGGCCTGGAAGGGATCCCGGGCGTGACGATCCACGGCATCACCGACCGGACACGCTTCGGCTCACGAGCGCCGACCGTCTCGATCTCCATCGACGGCGTCCACCCGCGGACCGCCGCCGAGTCGCTCGGCCGGCAGGGGATCTTCACCTGGGACGGCGACTTCTACGCGACCGGCCTGATCGAGCGGCTCGGCAAGGCCGAGTCCGGCGGCGTGCTCCGGCTCGGCCTCGTCCACTACAACACCGCGGCTGAGGTGGATCGGACGCTCGCCGCGCTGTCGGGCTTGCATTGAGTCGCGGGCGGCTCCATCATCGCGTCGCCGGCAAACCGACCGGCCACTTGGGGGAGAGGTCCTCATGCTTGACGTCCGTCACCTGACCCGCCTGGGCGCCCTCGCGGTCGCCGCCGCCCTCGTCGCCGCCGCCTGCAGCAGCGGCAGTGCCACGCCGTCCCCGGCCGCCAGCTCGGAGGCGTCGGCGGCGCCGAGCGTCGAGGCGCCTTCGGCGACGCCATCGGAGGTCCCCTCCGCGTCCACGGAAGCGTCGGTCGGCGCACTCCCTTCGTTTGACCTCGGGGCCCTGACCGGGGCCATTCCCGGTATCGACTCCTACCGCACCTCCACCAGCGTCGGTGGGGTCAAGCAGTACGAGAGCGTCGTCGTGACCAAGCCGGAGCTGTCGAAGGCCATCACCGTCTACGACGACACGGGCACGGTGTCGAACCGATACGTGATCATCGGCAAGGACGCGTGGTCGGCCGACGGGCCTGCCGGGAAGTTCCAGAGCGTCCCCGCGGAGCTGGCCAGCTCGATGCTCATGGCCTACGACCCGGCCCTGATGCTCGGGGCGTATGCGGCCGTGGACTGGTCCAGCGTCGCGTCGGACCAGGGAACCGAACAGAAGAACGGCGTCGAGGCACGACACGTGCGGATCGACTCAACGTCGTTCCTCGGCGCCTCCGGCGCCATGCCTGCGGGAGCGGCGATCGACGTCTGGGTGGCCGACGCGGGCTACCTCGTGGCGTGGGAGATGACCGGGTTCCCGAATGACGCGGACTTCTCCATCCAGGTCACGAACGTCAACGATCCCGCCAACAAGGTCGAGCAACCGAGCTGATCCGCCGGCGGCCGCCAGCCGTCGCCCTCACCAGGCGGCCGCCAGCCGTCGCCCTCACCAGGCGGCGAGCGCCCAGATCCCCGGGTCGGGTTCCGGTGCGCCCTCGCCGATCTCGGCGAACAGGGCGACGGCCCGCTTGAGGTGAACCATCGAGCCCTCGTGACGACCGGCATCATGGAAGATGTCGGCGAGGTGGTTCTCGACGGCTGCCTCGAGATGACGGTCGCCGATGCGGCGGCACGCCTCGATCGCGCTGGTCGCCGTCGCCACACCCTCGTCCACGGAACCGCTGGCGGCGAGCGCGAGCGCGAGCGCTGTCATCGCCGCGATCGAAGCGGTGGGGTCGGGGTCGTCGGCGGCCAGGTCGACGCTCCGACCCAGCGCTTCGCGCGCCCCGGCCAGGTCGCCCCGTCCCTGGGCAATGAGCCCGACGAGCCGTTCCGCGACGCCGGCGAGGTGCGGGTCCGCGACCCGCGCGACCGCATCGCGGGCCGCGCCCGCCGAATCGCCCGCTACGCCGAGGTCGCCAGCCCGCAACGCCACCACGCTACGCTCGACGAGGGCGCGCGCCCGGAGCGCATCGGTCAGGTCGGGCGACGCCAGGGCGGACCCGAGATGGCTGGCGGCCGCGACGAGATCGCCCCGTCGCCGATGCACCCGGCCGAGCGCGACCTCGATCGCCGGCAGGCTCGAGGGTTCGGCCAGGGCCGCCGCGGTCTCCAGGGCGGCGATCGCGGCCGGGTACTCGCCAAGCCGCGACCGGAGCTCGCCGATCCGGGCGTGGGCGCCGGCGGCATCGGGATGCCCCAGGGCGATGGCGGACTCCAGGTGGTCGATCGCCTCGCGATTGGCGAAGACGGCCTCGGCCCGGTCCGCGGCCCCGAGGAACGCGTCGGCCGCCTCGACCGGTCGGCCCGCTTCCCGCTCGTGGCCGGCGATGAGCGTGAACCGCGTGCGCTCGTCGCGACCGGCCGCCTCGGGGTCGAGCCGCAGCGCGTCGGCCGTCCGTCGATGGAGGAGACGGCGCCGGGCCAGGCTGATGCCCTCGTAGGCGACGTCGCGCATCCGGCCGTGCGTGAAGTCGTAGCGGACCGATGGGCCGACCGTCCCCGGGACCTCGCGGACGATTCCGCGGCGCATCAACTCCTCGACCGCCTCGACCGCCTCCTCCTCGGATCGGCCGCTGGCCTGCCGAACCGTGGCAAGGTCGAACGAGCGACCGATCACGGCCGCGGCCGACAGGACCTGCGCCGCCGTCTCACCCACCGAGGCAAGCCGCTCGCGAAGCAGCGCCTGGACTCCGCGCGGCACCTGGCCTCCCGGTGGCGCGCCGCTGGCCAGGGCCGCCACGAGGTGAAGGGGCAACCCCTCCGAATCGCCGGCGAACGCGTCGATGAGCGCATCGTCGGCATCGGCCGGTCGAATCGCGCGAACGATCGCGGCCACGCCGTCCCGATCGAGCCGCTGGAGCGAGACGCCAATCGCCCCAGGAAGGCGAGCCAGCTCGTCCGCCGTCGCCTCCCCGCCCGGGGTGAGGTCCTCTCGCCGCCAGGCGAGGACGAGAAGGATAGGTCGTCCCTCGAGACGGCGGGCCAGGTAGGCCAGCGCGTGGCGCGTCGGCTCGTCGGCGAGGTGGAGGTCATCGACCCAGATCAGCCCCGGCCGGGGCCCCATCGCCAGGGCGGAGGACGCACTCGCGATCGCGTCCAGCAGCCGGACCCTCGCGCTCGCGCCGTCGGGAGCGGCGACCCCGGCCACCCGGAGCGGCGCCGGCAGGTCGACCAGCCGGCCGATCTCGAGCCGGGCCGTCTCGTCGAGAACCTCGAGGCGCCGTGGGCCACCGGGTGTGGCGAGTCCGGCGCGGAGGAGCTCGGCGATCGGCCCGTACGCAATGGCGCCCTCGCCGGCATACCCACGGGCGGTCAGGACGATCCCGCCACCGGCGCGGATCGACGCGGCGACCGTTTCGGCGAGGCGGGTCTTGCCGATCCCGGCCTCGCCCTCGAGGAGCACGAGGCGACCGTCGAATACAGCGCTACGCCAGGCCGCCTCGATCGTCGCGATCTCACGCTCGCGCCCGACGATTGGCACGACGCCCGGTGTCGCGGCACCGGTCGCGTCCCCGACCGGCACGGAAGCGGGCCCCGTGACCACGGTCCTCAGGGCAGGTCCCGGCCCGCCCTCACGGATGGCCTCGTAGAGGTCGGTCGTCTCTCGAAGCGGGGCGACGCCCAGCTCGCGGTCGAACAGGGCGACGAGCTCCCGGTACTCGCGGATCGCTCCGGCGCGGTCGCCGGCGTGCGCGAGCAGCTCGATCAGCCGGCGCCGCCCGAGTTCGTCGAGCGGATCGAGGTCGACCCGGCGCCGGGCCGCCTCAACCGCCCCCGCGACATTACCCTCTTCCAGGCGAGCGGCCGCGAGCCGTTCGAGGAGGTCGCCCACCGTTCGCTCGACCCGGATCGCCCGGGCCGCCTGCCAATCGTCGAACGCTGGGCTGTCGCGGACGGTGAAGCCGGCCATGAAGGGGCCTCGCGCGAGCGCCGCCGCCGCCTCGAGGTCGGTCGGTCGGGACGATGCCATCAGCCGCTCGAGCTCGGCCAGGTCGACCCATGCGGCCGTTCGGTCGAGGGCGACCTGCGCCCGCCCGATCACGAGCCCGGACACGCCAACCGCCGTCCGCAGGGCCGACAGCGTCCGCCGGAGCGCACCCCGGGCGGCCTCGTCGTCCGCCTCCGGCCAGAACATCGCCGCGAGCTCGTCGCGGGCGAACGGCCGACCGTCTGCGGCCACCAGCGCGACGATGGCGAGCGCCTTGCGGGTGTCGACAACGACCGGCTGCCCGGCCACCGTCACCTCGAGCGGACCCAGCAGCCGGATCGACAGCGTCTTTGCGGAGCGGAGCATGGGCGTAACGGTACCTGGCCCTGTGCGCATCCCGTAACGTTATCGGGACGATGGCCGGTCAGTCTGCGCGAATGAGCGATGTCCGCCCGCGATCCCGGCGGTACCTGCTGGCCGTGGCGGGCTGGCTACTCACGGTCACAGCGTGCGCTGCCGCGGTCGGCATCCTCTTCGCGACGCGCGACACGCCCGTGCCGACCTCGTGGGGCTTCCGCGGGGCGTCGGATACCTTCGGGTTCACCTGCGGAACGGTCGGAGCCATCGTGGCGCTTCGGCGCCCGGGCAACCTCAACGGTTGGCTGTTCTGTGCGATCGGACTGTTCTTCGCCGCCGAAGCCTTGATCAACGAGTACGTGATCGCCGGCGTCCTCGTGGTCGCGGGTGGGCTGCCGTTGACGAACCAGCTCGCCTGGACCCTGACCTGGCTGTGGGTGCCATCGCTGGGGATCGCCCTCATCTTCCTGCCGCTGCTCTTCCCATCGGGTCACCTGCTCTCGGCGCGTTGGCGGGCCGCCGCGATCCTCGGCATCATCGCCATCGGGCTCTTCGCCGCAGCCGTCGCGTTCCTGCCGGGTCCGATCCAGCAGGCGACCTTCCTCCAGAACCCGCTCGCCGCTCCGATCGACCTCCAGACCTATTCAGCCCTGATCGTGGGGCCGACAAGCGCACCCCTCGGGATCGCCATCGCCCTGGCTCTCGGATCGCTCGTGCTGCGCTTCCGGCGGGCGACCGACGACGCGCGACGTCAGATCAAGTGGTTTGCCCTAGCAACGTTCGTTGCCGGCCTGTCGTTCGCGCTCGACCTGACGGTCCGCGTCGTGGGCGGGGCCGGGACGGCGTCGAAGATCACCGAGATCCTGATGATCGTCGCCCTCCTCGGCCTGCCGACATCGGCGGGCATGGCGATCCTGCGCTACCGCCTGTACGACATCGACCGGATCATCAGCCGGACGATTTCCTACGGTGCCGTGACGGCTCTCCTGGTCGCGGCGTACGCCGGGGCGGTGCTCGTGCTGCAGGGTCCGCTTCGGTCGGTCACGGGCGGCGAGACGATCCCGGTGGCGATCTCCACGCTGGTGGTGGCGGCCCTCTTCCAGCCGCTTCGGCGGCGCGTTCAGGGGATCGTCGACCGACGCTTCGACCGCGCCCGCTTCGACGCCGAGCGCACGACGGCCGCCTTTGCCGACCGCCTTCGCGACCAGGTCGACCTGCCGATGCTGGCCGCCGAACTCGATGCGACCGTCCGACAAGCGATCGCCCCCTCCCGGGTCGGGCTCTGGCTGCGTGGGGCAGATCGGTGAAGACGGCAGTGTGGCCGATTCGGATCGTGATCGCCGGAGCGGTGGCGTCGGCCGGAGTCGCCTCGATCGTGGCCGCCGTGCCCGTGGACAGTCGGGCTGTCGAGCGGTTCTTCTTCGTCGGCGTCATCGCCGCCTATCTGCTCGTGGGGCTGGTCCTGATCGAACGCCGGCCCGGCAACTACCTGGGGCCGATCGTGTTCACCATGGGGCTCCTCACCTGGAGCTACGTCCTCGCTGACGTCTACATCACCCGACCCGGTCCACTCCCCGGCGCGGCCGTCGCGGCGTGGGCGGTCAGCCTGCTCGACGCGCCGCTCTTCATCCTGGTCTCGCTGGTGTTCCTGCTCTTCCCGGATGGTCGCCTGCCGTCGCGTCGCTGGCGGGCCCTCCTCGGACTTGACCTGGTGTTGCTCGTCATCGTGGCGACCGGAACGGCGGCGGCTCCTGGACCGTTCCTGTTCTATCCGCAGTTCGACAACCCATTTGCCGTCCAAGGGTTCCTGGACATCGTCTCGCCCGCCTACCTCACCCTGCTGGTGTCGGTCGCCCTGTCCGCGCTGTCGTTGGTCGGCCGGTGGCGAGGGGCCGGCCCGGTGCAGCGGGCCCAGTTGAAATGGGTGGCATCGTCCGCCGTCGTCATCGCCGCGGTGATGGCTTCGTACGGCGTCGTCGTGGGACCGGGCGACTACAGCGCCTTCTTCGACGTCTTGGTCTCGTTCGCGATCGGGCTCTTCCCGATCACCATCGGCATCGCGATCCTGCGCTACCGCCTGTTCGAGATCGACCGGCTCGTCAGCCGAACGATCGCGTACGTCGTCGTCACGGCCGTCCTCGTGGCCGCCTACGCCGGGGTCATCCTGCTGCTCCAGGGCCCGCTCGGCACCGTCACCGGAGGCGACACCATCCCGGTGGCCGTCTCGACGCTGGTCGTGGCGGCACTCTTCCAGCCCTTGCGTCGACGGGTCCACTCGCTCATCGACCGACGGTTTGACCGGGCGCGCTTCGACTCGGAGCGAACCTCGGCCTCGTTCGCCGAGCGGCTGCGCCGCGACGTCGACATCGAGTCGGTCACCGCCGACCTTCGAGCGACCGTCCAGGGCGCGCTCCACCCGACCCGCCAGGGCCTCTGGATCCGGAAGGCAGCCGGATGATCGGCGTCGCCCTGCCGTTCGCCCTGTCTATGCCCGCCGATGTCTATGCCCGCGTCGTGGGATCACCCGCCGGCGCGGACCTGGAGGCGATCTTCGTCAGCTTCCTCGATGCCCCGATCCTGGCGATCCTGGTCGGGAGCTGGCTTAGCGCCGGACGGGCGAACCGATGACCCGACACGGCCTCGCCCGCGGTCTCGCGATCATTGACGTCGTGACCTTCACGGCCGCCAGCTTCGGCGATCCGTATCCCGATTACGCCGCAATTGTGGTCTACCTGGTCGGTATCACCTCATTCGTGGCCGTCGGTGCCATCCTGGTGAGGCGTGTCCCGGCGAATCCCATCGGCGGGTTGCTGCTCGCGGCTGGCACCTTCGCGGTCGTCAGTTCGACGGCAGGGTCGTTCGCGAACCTCGGTGCGCTCCAGGTGCCACCGTGGCCCGGGTCCGTGCTGGCGCGGTCCGTGGGGAACGCCTTCTTCTTGTACCCGATCGTGATCGCCCTCGTCGGGGTCCCACTCGTCTTCCCCGACGGACGGCTGCCGTCGCCGCGCTTCCGATGGGTGGTCCTGATCGCGATCGTCGGCTTGATCGGTTGGACGCTCAACGTCCTTTTCGGGACGTATCTCGACGTGATGATCATGGTGTCGTTCCTCGTGTCGTTCGGCGGGGCAGTGACCGCCGTGATCCTCCGATTCCGCCGCGGCGACCCCGTCCAGCGTCAACAGGTCAAGTGGCTGGCTGCGGTCGTCTGCCTGGCGGCTGTTCTCTTCCCGATCGGGTTTACGGTCACGAACGATTACCCCGACCTGGGCAACGCCATGGTCAGTGTCGGTCTCCTGGCGTTGTTCGCGTTGCCGGTGGTGATCGGCGTCGCCATCCTCCGCTACCGCCTGTACGAGATCGACCGGATCATCAGCCGGACGCTGTCATACGCGGTCGTGACAGCCGTCCTCGCAATCCTGTTCAGCGCGGGCATCCTGCTGCTCCAGACTGTTCTCACGCCGATCACGGGTGGTCAGACGATCGCGGTCGCGGCGTCCACGCTGGCCGTTTTCGTGCTCTTCCAACCAGTGCGTCGGCGGGTCCAGACCGCGGTGGATCGACGGTTCGACCGCGCGCGGTACGACGGGCAGCGCATGGTCGATGCCTTCGTCGGGCGCCTTCGCGATGTGATCGACATCGGGACCGTAACGACGGACCTGGAT
>JBGPIH010000038.1:0-22506 GCA_041484785.1 Candidatus Limnocylindria bacterium | reverse complement strand
GGCGGCCACCTACCGACACGAGGTCCAGGCATACCGGGCCGTGGCCGCGTTGAACGCCAGCCCGACGACGATCAGGAACTTGTCGTACAGCCCGGCGTACGTCGGCAAGCCGATGATGTTGAACGCGAAGAGACCGACCGCGGCGATGACGCTGAGCCAGCGAAGCGTCCGACCGGTCAACGTCACGGAGGCGACGACCATGACGATCGGAATCAGCATCAGGACGGCGACACCAAACAACGCCGCCGGGAGCAGATCCGGCTGGAGGCCGCCGAACTCGCCCGGAGTGACGTCGCCGCTCCAGAACCGCAGGACGTCCCCGAGCAGGTAGGTGAGCATCAGAGCCACCCATAGGGCGGACAACCTGACCTGCACATTCGGCACGTCGCACCTCCTGCACGCCGGCTCGAGCCTCGGGCCGTTCAGTGCCTCAGCGGTCCGTCACGCACGTGGCGTGCGTCGCTCAGGCCGTCGCCGGGTCGATGGCAAGGACGACTGTCCCTCGTGCGTGTCCTGCCGCGACATGTCCCATCGCCATGGGCGTCTCGCGCAGCGGGTACGTGCCGTCGATCACCGGTGTGACCTTCCCGGTTTCGACGAGCACCTTGAGGACCAGAAGGTCGGCTCGGTTCTCGAACTTGGGGGAGGGCTTGCCTTGCTGGCGCACGAACATCGACACGATCGCGAGCCGGATCATGCGGCCGAGCGCGCCGCCGGCGTGTCCACCGCCGTTGGAGAGCAGTGTCCCGTTGGGGGCGAGTGCGCGCCTCGTCGCCGCCATTGAGTGGTCGCCCACGTTGTCGAGGATGACGTCGTAGCGCGGTCCGCCCTTCCGGAAATCCTCCTTGGTGTAGTCGATGACGTGATCGGCCCCGATCGAGCGGACCATGTCCAGGTTCTTCGTGCTGGTCACGCCGGTCACCTCGGCACCGAAGGCCTTGGCGATCTGCACGGCGAACGTGCCGACGCCTCCGGACGCGCCATTGATGAGAACCTTCTGCCCGAGCTGGAGATGTCCGTTATCGCGCAGGAGCTGGAGGGCGGTGGTCGCGGAGACCCCGACGGCTGCGGCTTGCTCGAAGGTGAGGTTGGCCGGCTTCAGCACGAAGTGGTCCTCGCTCGCTGACGCGTACTCGGCGAAGGCGCCCGTGCACCACCCGAACACGTCGTCACCGGGGCGTAGGCCCTTCACGTCCTTGCCGACCGCCTCGACCGTGCCCGCGATGTCTGTGCCCGGGACCTCGTTCTTCGGCTTGCGCAGTCCGGTCGCCATCCGCATGACGTACGGCGAGCCCGTCATGACGATCACGTCACCGACGTGGATCGACGCCGCGTGGACACGGACCAGGACCTCGCCGCTCCCGATCTGGGGGTCCTCGATATCCCGTGCATCGAGGACCTCGGCCGAGCCATACCTGTCTTGAACGATTGCCTTCATCGCTACGCCTCCCGATGCACCAGCGTCGCGCGCGGGGCGCGCGCCTACTCCTACTCGATTAGATCGTAGAGGGGCGTGCCCCGTCGAGGCAGTGCTGGACGGCCCGAAATGGTCAAACCGAAGATCGCGAACAGGTTGGGCTTGCCCGGTTACGAGGGAGCGATGAGTGACGAACGACGTGAAGCCACGTCCGTGATCTGGGGTTCCAGACCCGGGACAACCAGCCACCCGGCAGCGCATCCGGTGTAGATCAACTGTTCTGTGGTGAGGCCCGACCGCGCTCGCAGGTCGGCGAGGTGACGCTTCACGGTGCTCGGCCTGATGCCGACCAGCTGGGCGGCGTCCTGGACGGATCCGCCAGCAGCGACGAAGGCTGCCAGCACGTTCATCTGGCGCTGCGTCGCCTGCGGCGAGAGTGCGCCGCGCAGGTACCCGACCCTCATGCGCTTCGTGTCCCCGCCGCGAGGGGATCCGTCGGCGTGCGGTTGATCAATAGGAAGCGTGGCGCCCCAGCTAGCCCAGGCATCCGCCGCCGCTCGAGCGCTGCCGATACGTTCGGCCTCAGCGTGCGCCTCCCGCGCGGCAGCTTCGGCCTCGTCGTACCGGGACTGGTGAATCCGGGCATTCGCCAGGACGACGAGCAGCCCGATCCGCGCCTCAGGGGCATCGGCCGTAGGGATCTCCCGGGCCGCGAGTTCGATCGCCGCCGCAGCGCCGTCGAGATCGCCGCTCTCCCACAGGGAGAAGAAGCGGCGGTTCTCGAGCATCGCGCGCTGCTCCGCGTCGCCATCCGGGCCGAGGAGGTCGATCGCCTCGCCGGCGAGGCCGGCCGCCGCCGCTGGTTCACCTACGGCTGCGGCCGTTGCCGCCGCGCGGCCGACGAGCTCGGCGCGAGAAAGGCCGGTAATGGCTTCAGGCTCACTGACAACCGTCCAATCGTGGAGAGCGCGTTCGAAATGAAGGAAGGCCTCGGCGAAGGCGGCGACCGCAGTCGCGGCGTCGCCTGCGACCACCGACCAGTGGAGCGCCCGGGTCGAATCCCCCGCGCGGTCGGCATGGTGGGCGACCTCGGCCGCGAGGGCAGCAGCCGTTTCGTCCCCGCCTGCCCGGTCGAGCAGCGCATCGACGATCCGGCGATGGAGACGCAGGCGCTCTGTCGGGAGCAGCCTTGCGTAGATCGCCTCCTGGATGAGCGCGTGCCGGAAGCTGTATCGGGTTTCGTGAGTCGACGATTCCACGAGGACGAGCACCTGCTGGTCGATCGCCTCTCGGAGAGCTGCAAGGACCTTGACGTCCGACAGGTCCGCGATCCGTTCGAGCAGCCCATGCGAGACGTCGCGGCCGGCCACCGCGGCGACATCGAGGACCGCCTGTGTTGCGTCGCTGAGCCGACCGACGCGCTCGTTAAGCAGGGTCTCCAGGTCCGGCGGGAGGCCTGACCGGCCGATCGCCGCCCGGGGTGCCTGCCCCGCGGCGAGGAGCTCCTCGGCGAAGAACGGGTTGCCATCCGAGCGCTCATGGATTCTACGCGCGAGGTCCGGGGACGCCGAGTGGCCGAGGATGGACGACAGCTGCGCGAGCGTCTCCTCGATGCTGAGACGCGGTAGGTCCGACCGCTCGACTCGAGGCAGGCGCCCGAGCTCGACGAGGAACGGAACGAGCGGATGGCGACGATGCAGCTCGTCGGTCCGGAACGTCGCGACGATCACGATGGGACCTCGCCCGAGGTTACGGGCGAGGAAGCGCAGTAGGTCGCGGGTCGATCGATCCGCCCAGTGGAGGTCCTCGATCTCGAGGACGAGCGGCGTCTCTGCGGCCAGGCGACCTAGCATCGCGAGTATGAACTCGAACAGGCGGGCCTGGCTCACCTGGTCGGCGGGCCGAGCGTCTGGCGACACGTAGACCTCGGCGAGGGTCGGGACGAGGTTGCCGATCTCGAACCGCCCGGATCCGAGGACGCGGGCGAGGCCGGCGGAATCCAATGTGTCGGGCAGGTCCCGGAGCGCCTCAACGATCGGGGCGAATGGCAGGCCGTTCTCGCCGAGCTCGAGACAGTGGCCCAACAAGACTCGCCAACCACTCGCCGCCGCGCGTTCGGCGAACTCGTTAACGAGCCTGGTCTTGCCGACGCCGGCCTCGCCACCGATGAGGATCGTGGCGACGTGATCTGAGCGTGAGTCGTTGAGCAGGTCGCCGAGCCAGGCTCGTTCCTGGTGACGGCCGATGAAGGTCGGGCTCGACAGACGACGTGCCACGCCCGCGATCATGAGCGCGCCACTCTCGTCGGACAAGGTGTCGATCGTCGTGACGTCCCGGGCAGGGCAATCATTCATCGGCCCCTTTCGCTCGGGGGCGAACCTGACGACCAAACTGGCTCGCCGACGTATGGAGCCTCCTCCCGCTGAATCGACTCCGAAGCGATGTCCGGCAGCTTATTGGGTCGTCGATGCCGTGCTCGGAATCTGTGGTCAGCGCGCCGCAGCGGAACGTCAATCAGATCCTGCGCTGCGAAGGTCATCGTGCACGGCAGAGCGTCCATCTCAAGCCTCCTTTGGCTACCGGCACGCAAATGGAGCGCGCTGACGACGGCACATTCAGCAACTCAGGTGGCGATGGATCTGGCAGTCCTTGATCGCCTGTTCCGGCGTGAAGATCTGAACGGGAGCCACCTTCGGGTGGTGGTTGTGACGACCGGGGATCGCCGCCTCGGATGCATCCGCCGGCCGCGTCCGGTGATAGACGATCGTCCCGCGCTCGGGATGGACCGCCCCGACCGAGAACGATCCTCCGACGACGGCGGCTGCCTCGCGATCGGACGTTGCCCGACCAACTGCGAAGCCGCCCACGGCGATGCCGACCACGAGGGCAGCCCCGATCACGAGCCGCATCGGACCTTGCCGTACGACGCCAAGCGGATGTCCCGCCGCCTTGACCATGGCGCTCATCGCACCTCTCCTTCGCATCCTTCGCACCAGCCGGGTCGGCTGATGTGTGGGACGGTAGGGGAGGGGGAGCAGCGCGAACATCGTGCAAACGCTTAGATCGAAGCCTGCCGGATACGCATCTTTCCCAAGCGCGCGACATCAGATCACCGGGTCCTAGGTGCGATTCATCGCACCGGTGCTCACGGGTTTCAGCCACGATGGGTGCATGGTGTTGATCTCGAATCGGCCTCGAGCACCAAGCTGCCGTGACAGTGGGTGTAGCGAGTCCCGACCTTTCGATGACTCACGGCAGGCGACGGGGTGACCTTTGCATCTGCCTATCGTGGGCCACAGCGAAAGACTGGAGGTTGATTGCGGGGCTGTGCGTCCCGCCAGAGAGCGAGGACCTCGTGATGGACCAGACACTGGACCAGCCACGCGAATTGCGCGCGATCACGTTCACCCACGAGTACGCCTTCACCATGAAGCGGCTCGCGTGGTGGACTCTGGCCATCACTGCCGTGATGGGGGCCCTGTACTTCCTGGTGGGCTTCCCGCCGGCGTTCGACACCTACTACCAGAAGATGTTCTTCCATGCGATCGGGATCGGCATTGCGGCTCTTGCCGCATACCTGGTGATCGACGCCTTCGGGCTCGAAGCGTATGAGCCGCCACTCGACTTCCCAATCCGCTATCGAGCGTTCATCTCCGTCGTCTTCGGTGCGCTCGGGGGACTCGTCTATCTGAACCGGGACGTATTCCAGTCGTTGCCCGACGTTGGCGTCCTGTTGTTGATCGTGGCATTCCTGCTCATCTTCGACGTCACCGCCGCGCTCCTGATCGAGCTGATCGTGCTGCCTCGCAAGAAGGCGGGCATCTACGACAGCCGAAGTCGCAACATCCTCGACTACGTAGGGCGGTTGCTCCCGTTCACGGCCGCCGATCGGGCGGCGTACGGCGAACTCGGAGCCGGCTATTGGCTGACGGTGGTCTCGATCGCCTCGGCCAGCATTGCGATGGTCATCGGCTTCATTAACCTGTGGGTCCGCGCGTTCGGCCCGTCCATCTTTGGCGGCTACATGGGCTGGCTCGGTCTGGACGCCAAGGGCTTCCAGGGCGCCACGCTCGACCCGCACTCGCACATGGTCGCTCTCGCGATCATCGGCTTGATCGTTGCCGTGGCAATCGTGCGATTCGGCGTCCTCGACGGCGAGTCGACATTCCGGCGAACGCTCGCACGATGGGGCGCCTGGATCGCCCTCATTGGGGTGGTCCTGACGACACTCGTGCTTGGCGCGGTGGCTTTCCTCAATTACGAACCCCCGACCCTGTTCACGAGCGGACCGGACGCGGTCAACGGGATGGCCGGCGACGACCTGATCATGACCATCGTCTTCATCGGCGCGATGATCGTGGCGGCCGCGATCCTGTCCGGCGGCCAGACCTGGCGCGACGGCCTGCGTCTGACGATCGTGGGGACGTGGGTGGCGACGGTCGCGATCACCGTCCTCGAGGGTTTCTATATCGAGCTCAATCAAGTCGCGTTCACCGGGTCGCAGGCGGCGAATGACGCCGCCTTCTCAGCCGCTCACCCGATGACGGGCATCTTCCTGATGATCGTGCTGTCTCTCGCGCTGCTGCTCGTCGACTTCTACGGAGTCGCCGGGCGCGCGCGACGGATCGTCGTCTCGACGGGCGCGATCGGCTTGATCGCGGCGGCGGTCGGGACGACCCTGTGGACCTTCGCCGATCCATCGAACAGCGGACCGGTGTTTGCCCTATTCATCGCCGGGATTGCCATTTCCTACCTCGCGGTCCTCGTGGCCGGCCTGGCGGTTCGCACCGCCCAGACGCGGGAGTTCGACAGAACGACGCCCTGAGCGCTGGGCGCTGGACCACAAGTTCTCACTGAGCCTGAGTACGCTGTGCCACCGCTGGTCGACCCTGGCTGCTCATGGCCGGTTGGGAGCCCGGACTCACCAGTACGATCCGTTCATGGTGTCGGCCTGGCGGGGCTCGACCCTCTAGCTGGCCCGCACGGTGGCCACGCTCCCGCCATGAAACGGGGGTGACCCTGAACGGATCTATTTGTGCGATCCGGTCACGCGTTCTGGGCCTCGGGCTGGCGCTGGATCGCCGAGCAATGCCTTGTGAGTCGGCGCCAGGACGCTCCGAGAAGGCACGTGGGCGCCAATGGTGGCATCAGGCAGGTGAACGGCCGCTGAGCGCCATTACAGGGCGCCACGCCCAGTACCATGGGCGCGGAGGGGTGATCCTGGCCATGACTCGGGTTCGGAAGTTCGGAACTCAAGCCGCGGCGCTCGGTGCGCTCGCTGTGGCGATAGCTACATGTGGCGGTGGGGCTGCCGCGACGCCATCGGCCGCCGCTGCGACCCTCGGGGCCTCGGCGGAGGCATCCGCTGGCCCCACCAACCCTGGCGGTCCGATCACACTCGACGCACCGGACCAGGTCAAGCGAGGCACGGAGTTCAGCGTCGGATGGACGGGTCCCGTCGTCCTCGGAGACTACGTCACGGTCGTGGCCAAGGGCGCCACGAAGGTCGCCCCTGACGCCGCGTACATCAACATCACCGTCGGCAGCCCGGGCAAGCTCCTGGCGCCGTCGACGGCGGGCGACTACGAGCTGTGGCTCGTCAAGGGTGACACGCTCGGGGACCTTCCTGAGTTCATCAAGGCTCGCCGTCCGATCACGGTGCAATAGCTCCCCACACCTTGCGACATACGACCCCGGGCGCGGCGGCTCGGCTGATAGGCCGGAGCCGGGATCGCGCGTCCGCCCGCGGAGCCCGGGTCAGCTGATTGTCACGGACGGCGCTTCACCGCCTTTTATCGGTAGATCCGCGATCCGCTTCGAGTGCAACCACCGAGTGGCGATCGCCACTGCCTGCCGGCCCTCGTCAAGCTTGTCGAGGGCCGTCGAGCGGGCGGGTTCGACAAGGTTCCGCAACGAGCACAGCGGCCCTCGTAGGGACGGTATCGGGATCCGCGGGATCGGCGGGGGGCACGCCGTCGAGCTCGGCCAGCCGCTCGGCCATGACCGCCAGCTCCTGGGCGAACCGGAGCCGCTCGGCCCACTGCTCGACAACGTCGGGGAACAACGCGGCATGCCCATCGAGGTAGCGCTGCTCGACCATGGCGCAGGCTTCCTGGGCCGCCAGGAGCTCATCGACCCGCAGGGCGGTGAGGTCCCGGCACTGGGCCACCCTCCGCAGACAGGCGGGGTCCGCACGGCGGTCCGTCCGCTCGTCGCTCACGAGCAGCGCAAGCTGGCCGGCGATGACGGCGTGGAGCAGCGCCTCCTGCTCGATCATCTCGTGGGCCACGACGTTGATCCGCATGATCCACAGGTCGCCCGGCCTGATGTAGACGTCCGCCTCTTCTGGGACAGACGGGATCTCGTGGAGTCGCCGAGGTCCGGCGAGCCCCGGACTGCCGTCCTCGCCTACCGCCTGGAGGGCGAGACGTTGACCGTCGCGGGACCAAGAGCGGTGCTCCGACGAATCCCGGCTGGTTCCACAACCTCCGGGCCAATCCGGTCGCAGCCGTCGAAGTGATCATCGTCCGCCGCCCTTGACGTTCGGGATCGATTTCCCATCCTCGCGGATGCAAAGCCAGGGCCCTTTTCGATCGCCTACGGGCGAACCCGAACTGTGCGGCTCTCGCCGCCACGCTTCAGGTGAGGTTCACCTCGGGTGGCCACACTCTTACGGAGACGCGGGCCACCAGCGCGCTGATCATGCGAGGTCCTCTTCGGATGCGTAATAGACTACCTGGACTCCGGCTCAGGCGGCTGGTCGCCGTCACGGCGCTCGTGCTGACAGTCGCAGCCTGTGGCAGCGCCACACGGTCGGCACCGGGTGCCAGTGTTGTCGTGGTGACTGGGCCGACGGCCGCGTCGCCGGTCCCGACACAAGGTTCGACCGAGCCCACGCCACCCGAGGCACCGCAGCCGGCCGCCAGCCCCAGCGATTCCCAGCCACCCGACACCGGTGGCGGGACGAGCCAAGGCGACGTTCCCGACAACGCGGTCTTCCTGACGTACCACGGCACGAATGCGTCGTTCTCGATCCAATACGTCGAGGGCTGGCAGGTCAGCCAACGGCCGGACGGTGTCGTCGTCCGCGACAAGGACAGCAGTGAGACCGTCGCCGTCGTCGCCGCTCAAGCCGACGTTGCGGGCTACGTGGCCTCGACCGATCGGCCGTTCCTCCAGGCCCAGTCGGGCTTCAAGCTGGTCAAACAGGACACGTTGAAGGTCGGTAGCTCGAGCTACATCCACCTCGTGTATCACCTGCCGGCTCCAGCGGATCCGGTCACCGGGAAGCAGGTGCCGTCGACGGTCGACCGCTACTACGTGCCAGGACCGAACGGCCTGGCGATCGTCAGCCTGTCGACCCCCGACGGCGTCGACAACGTCGACGCGTTCCGCCAGATGATCGGTAGCTTCCAATGGTCGTGAACGCGCTCGGTCGACCGGGCGCCGCCGGACCGACCTCGGACGCCATCATCGACCTGTCGGACGTCATCCGGGTCTACCGGGAAGCGGACGTCGAGACGATCGCGTTGCGCGGGATCGACCTCGAGATCGCACGCGGCGAATTCGTCGCGGTCATGGGTCGCTCGGGATCCGGGAAGTCGACCCTGCTGCAGCTACTCGCCGGGTCGGATCGCCCGACGGCCGGTCGAGTCGTCGTCGACGGCATCGACCTGTCACGTGCCGACGAGGATCAACGAGCCAACGTTCGCGGGGCGCACGTCGGCATCGTCTTTCAGAGCCAGAACCTGGTTCCGTTCCTCACGCTCCAGGAGAACGTCGAGCTGGCCTCCCTGCTCGCCGGGCGCTCCGTCGACGGCCCGACGGCCGCCGCGATCCTCGCCCGGGTGGGGCTCGAAGCCCGAGCCGACCATCGACCTGGGCAGCTCTCCGGCGGCGAACAGCAGCGGGCGGCGCTGGCGGTCGTGCTCGTGACCCGCCCGCCGATCGTACTCGCGGACGAGATCACCGGCGAGCTCGACTCGGCGACTGCCGGCCTGCTCCTCGATCTGCTCGAGGAGATCCACCTCACGGACGCGACGACGCTCGTCCTCGCGACGCACGACCCAATCGTCGCCCGGCGAGCCGATCGCATCGTCGAACTCCGCGACGGACGGGTCACCGGCGATCGGAGGCTGTCCTGACCGTCATCAGCTGCCGCGGGTTGACCCGCCGCTACGCCCAACGCGGGATCGATCCCGTCGTCGCCGTCGATTCTGTCGATCTCGAGGTCGATACCCGCAGTTTCGTGGCTGTCGAGGGCCCGTCTGGCTCAGGGAAGACGACGCTCCTGGGCCTGCTTGCTGGCCTCGAGGCGCCCGACGAGGGCTCGATCACGCTCCTCGGTCACGACCTGTTGCGTCTGTCAGGCGCCGAACGCGCCCGACTGCGCCAGCGTCGGATCGGGATCGTGTTCCAGTCGTTCGGCCTGATCGCAAGCCTGTCAGTCGTCGAGAACGTCGGGTTGCCACTGCTGCTCGCGGGTCTGCCGGAGAGGGAGCGCCAGGCACGGAGCCGAGCCGTTCTCGAGGAGGTCGGGCTCGGATCTGCCTTCGGGGACCGCGTTGACGAGCTGTCCGGTGGCGAGCGGCAGCGGGTCGGTGTGGCCCGCGCGCTGGTCATCGAGCCTGCCCTCATCCTCGCCGACGAACCGACCGGGAGCCTCGACGAAGCCAATGCCGCAGGTGTCCTCCAGCTCCTCACGGACGCCGTGCGACGACGTGGGGCGAGCCTCGTTCTCGTGACCCACGACCCCGCCAGCGCGTCGCGCGCCGATCAGCACTACCGGATGCGCGATGGTCGGCTGACCGCTGGAGCCCTCGCTTGACCCTGTTGCGTCACGCCGTCCGCCTCGTCGTTCGCGAGCGACGACGGTCTTGGGCCGCCCTGATCGGTGTGGCGATCGCGTCGGCTCTGATCACGAGCGTCCTGCTGTTCGGGGTTGCGTCAGGGAGCACCGTGACGCGTCGCGCTCTCGCCGACCTTCCGGTGGACGCTCAGGTGGTGCTCGCTCCTGGCGCGGACACGAGCGCCGCACTCGCCATCGTGTCGGCCGATCCTGCCGTTCGCACGGTGTCGGCCTTCGAGCTCGCCCATTTCGACAGCGCCGCGACAAGCAAGTCAGGGACGGCGACCCAGACCAGCGTCGGCGTGCTGGTCGGTGTCGAGCCGTCCTATGCCGCGACGACCGGGCTGTTCACGCTGTCGTCGGGGTCCATGGCTGCGGGAGAGATCGTCATCAGCCGCGATCTTGCCTCGAATCTTGGCGCCGTCCCCGGTGACTCGATTGTGTTCGTCCTGCCGGGCGGCGGCCAAGCGCCCCTGCGCGTCTCGGGCATCGTCTCGATCGCCGGCGCTGACCTGCTCCTCGGGCCGATCGACGCGGCGCATCGGGCGGCCGGTGCGAACCCACCGGCCAACGTGGCCGTCATGAGCCGCGCTGATCTCGAGTCGCAGGTGTTGCCGAAGATCCCGCCGACCGCAACGGCCACTGATCCGGCGATTTCGAACGGCAGCGCCGCTGGTCCGTCGCCCGTGTTCGCAGCGGATCCGGCGGTCCGCCGCGAGTTGCACGTTCAACTTGATCACGCGCAGCTTCCGGGTGACCCGGTCGCCGCCCAGACCTGGCTCGACACCGTTCGCCGACGGATCGAGAAGCAAGGAGCTGGCGGCCTCCAGTGGATCGACGACGCGAGTGCATCGCTGGAACCCCTCGCCGCGGACCTTGCCTGGGGCCAGATCCTGTTCATCTTCCTGGCCCTGCCTGGCATCTTCCTGGCACTCACACTGTCTCGACTGGCCGCCGACGCGACGGCCGATGCGACCCGTCGCCACGCCGCGCTGCTCCGTGCCCGTGGAGCGACTCGAAACCAGCTCCGGAGCGTGTTCATGGGCGCAACGGTCCTGACCGCGTTGGTCGGCTCCGTGCTGGGGTTCGCGTTCGGCGCGGCCATCGGGCTCGCCCTCTTCCGCGCGGAGCTCGCCGCGGCCGGCCTGGCCGATGCGTTCTTCCGGGCGGGGGCGGTCTCGATCGCACTGACGACGATCCTGGCGTCCCTGGCGGCCCTGCTGCCCCTGCGCGCCCAGCTCCGTGAGGAGATCGCGGCCGGTCGCCAGGAGCTCCAGCGAACCCGTGCTCCGCTGTGGCAGCGCCTCTACCTCGACGGCCTGGCGCTCGCAGTCGGCGCCGTCGTCTACGTGATCGCCGGAGGTTCCGGGATCCATCCTGTCCTGAACGCCGAAGGGAACCCGACCGTCACCCTCGCGCTGACCTCGTTCGTTGCTCCGCTCCTCTTCTGGTCCGGCGGGACCCTGCTGCTCCTGCGGGTTGTCCGGGCGATCCTGCGACGCAGCGGTCGCGTAGCTCGAGTCATGGGCCGTCTGCTCGGCCCTGGCGGCGAGCTTGCGGGTCGCTCTCTGTCGGCGCGCGCGGAGGCCGCCTCGCGGGTCATTGTCGTCCTCGCCCTGGCCGTGAGCTTCGCGACGAGCGTCCTCGTCTTCCACGCGACCTACGGCCAGCAGCAACGCATCGATGCGGAGCTCACGCTCGGAGCCGATATGAAGGCGGTACCCAACGCGCCGGCGACCGCCGCGACTGTGGCGCGCCTCGCGGGGCCCGGCATCGCCGCTTCGACGCCGTTCGTCGACCGGGTCGTCTATGTGGGCCCGGAGGCTCAGGACCTGCTGGCGATCGATTTGGCGACCCTCCCAGCGGTCGCGCCGCTGGCCGACTCATTCTTTCAAGGCTCGACCGCGGCCGACGCGATCGACGCACTTCGGGCGAGGCCCGACGCGATCCTCGTCTCGGCCGAGACCGCCAAGGACTACAGCATCGTGCCCGGCGATCGGATCCACATCCGGATGCCGGACGCCACCGGCAACCTCAAGACCGTCGACTTCACGATGGCCGGGATCGCCCTCGAGTTTCCGACGGCGCCCAAGGACGCCTTCCTCGTCGCGAACCAGTCGTATGTCGCGGCTCAAACCGGAAACGACGGCATCTCGTTCGTGCTGGCGCGTGCCGCTGGCGACGTCGGAGCGGCATCGACGAGCCTCGTTCGGCGCCTCGGTACGGGCTGGCAGGTCAGCGACCTTCGGACGACGACGGCTCGCCTGGCCAACAGCATCACGTCGGTGGACCTGTCCGGCCTCGTGCTCCTTGATGTCTCCTTTGCCGTGATCATCGCGGCCGTCGGGGTCACCCTGTTCCTGCTGGCGGGACTCACCGAGCGTCGTCGGGAGCTCGCCACGCTCGTCGCGATCGGAGCCGAACCCAAGCAGGTACGGGTCTCGATGCTGGGCGAGTCCCTGTTCGTCGGGGTCGCCGGCATCGTCACCGGCCTTCTGATTGGCTCGCTCGTCGGATTGACCCTCCTGCAGATCCTGGCCGGCATCTTCGATCCGCCGGCGGACTTCCCCGCGATCCCACTGACGCTGATCGGTGCGATGACCGGTGTCATCGTGGTAGCCCTCGGCGCGGCACTCGTGGTTGCCGACCGCGGCCTCGCCCGGCTCAGTGTCGTCGCTGCGTTGCGTGAACGGTGAACGGCGGGCTGGTTAGCGATCAAGCCGAGTAGGCTCACGCCGTGCTGACACTCGTCCAGGCGATCGTGCTCGGCGTGCTCCAAGGCGTGACCGAACTCTTCCCCGTCTCGAGCCTGGGACACTCGGTCATCTTGCCGCAACTTCTCGGCTGGACCGACGTCGTCGCGGCGCAGTCCGCCCCGGAGTCGTACTTCTTGGCCTTGCTCGTCGGCCTCCACGTGGCGACCGCGCTCGCGCTGGTCGTCTTCTATCGGGCCACGTGGGCGCGGATCGTCCGCGGCTTGATCGTCTCGGTTCAAAGCGGTCGGGTCGATTCGCCCGACCAGCGTCTCGGCTGGTTGCTCGTGGTCGCGACGATCCCGGCGGGTCTCGTCGGTCTGCTACTCGAGCACCCGCTTCGAGTCGTGTTCGCCAAGCCGCTGGCGGCAGCCGCGTTCCTCGTCGTTAACGGCCTGATCCTTCTGTTCGGCGAGTGGTTCCGCCGCCGAGCTCAGGCCCGGGAGGTTGGCGCACCGCAGCCCGCAGGACCTGACGGGCGCCGCCGGCTCGACACGCTGGGCTTCCGCGAGGCAGGCGCAGTCGGCGTCGCTCAGGTGTTCGCTCTCCTGCCCGGGATCAGCCGCTCCGGGATCACCATGGTCGCCGGACTCGCGCGCGGACTCGACCACGAGGACTCGGCCCGGTTCTCGTTCCTGCTCGCGACGCCGATCATCCTCGCCGCTGGCCTCTACAAGCTGCCCGACCTGCTCGGTCCAAACGGCGACGGGGTCCGCCCCCAGATCCTGGTCGGGAGCGTGGCCGCCGGGCTCTCGGCCTACCTGTCGGTCCGCTTCTTGACTCGTTATTTCACGACCCGGACGCTCGCGCCGTTTGCCATCTACTGCCTCGTCGTCGGCGCCCTGGCGATCGGGCGCTTCGCGTAGCTGGACCGCTCGACTGGAGAACCCCGACCTGACGCAGGCTGACGTTGCAGCATGTCGCCATCGTTTCGTCGTGCAATGCGAACCAGATAGCAGTTGTTCGACGATTGGCGGACCAAGCGCGGGACTGGAAGATCGTTTCGGCGGCCGCCCGTCCATAAGCGCCCCTCGCTCTCGCTCTCGGGGATGGCCGTTCGATTCGGGTCGCTCGGGGCGACGTTGGAGAGAGGCCCGGTGGACGACGTTCGCTCGACATTCGTCGTGGGAGGTCCGATCACCGGACCTTCGCCGCGAGCGGATCGGAGCCCCACGGTGCCAATGGAGGGCTTCGATCGCCACCATCACACGGAACAGAAAACCAGAACCGCGCTCCGCCACCGGGGCGGTTGGCCGCGCCGAATTCGCCACCATGCGCCCGCACCGCCCGAGCGACCGTGGCCAGCCCAAGTCCGGACCCAGGCCCTTGCACGTGCGGGCCTCGACTGAACGGCGCGAACAGCCGGTCGGGCGGTTCGTCGGCGAGGCCCGGACCTCGGTCGAGCACCTCGACCGTCAACGTCCGAGCACTGGGCTCGCCGGCGATCTGGCAGCGGACCTCGATCGCGCCCCCGGAGGAACCGTGAACGATGGCGTTGCTCACGAAGTTCTCGAGGGCCTGCTCGATCCGCGTCCGGTCGACCCACACGACTCCGTCCTGCACATCGAGCTCAATGGCGACGCCCCGCTGGCGGGCGAGCGGCTCCAGGCTGCGGGCGACCGCGGATGTCAGTTCGCCCAGCCGGACCGGCGCGCGCACAATCGTCCGAGCGTCCTCAGGAGTCGTCGCAAGCTCGAGCAGGCTACTCGTGAGTCCGGTCAGGCGGATCGCGTCGCCCTGCGCCTCACGAACGGCCTCGCGATACTCGCCGAGGCTCGCGCCATCCCGCTCAACGAGATCGAGTTCGGCGCGCAGCGCGGCGAGGGGGGTCCGAAGCTCATGGGATGCCATCGCGACGAACACGCGCTGCTGCTCCACGGATGCGGCGATCCGGTCGAGCATCCCGTTCAGGGTGAGTGTGAGGCGGCCGACCTCGTCCATCCGGGCCGGTGGGGTGAGCCGTCGTGTGAGGTCTCCCGGACCTACGGTCGCGGCGTCGTCGATGAGGTGGCCCAGGGGTCGCAGGGCGCGTCCGGCCAACAGCCACCCGCCGAAAAGCGACACCGCACCAACCGAGAGCCCGACCCCGATGAGTAGCCGCGCGAGCGCAGCCTGCGTGTCGGCGATCGGCTGAAGGTCGGCCCCCGTCACCACGACCGTGCCGTCCGGGGCGGTCTCGACATGAAGGAGGTACTGCCGCCCGTTCGCGCGGAGGTCCCCACTGGTTTGCCCGATGTCTTTGGGTGCGTCGCTGCTGGCATCCTCGAGCGATCCTCCCGGCGAGAAGAGCGCGGCGAACACCCCGGGCGTCGTCCTGTCCCCCTCTTGGAGCCCTGCCTGGCCGTTATTCTCGAGCGAGGTGAGGATCCCGGTGGCTCTGGTCTGGAGGGTGGTCTCGAGTGAGTCTCGGAGCGCGGTGCCCATCTGCCACCACACGAGGAGTTCGACGATCAGCAACGTCAGGACCACGCAGGCCCCGTAGCTTACGGCCAGGCGCGAGCGAATGCTCACCGGCCGAGTTCCGCCGTGCGCGCGGGCCGAAGCGCGTAGCCGACGCCGCGCAGTGTCTCGATCGATGGCGCTCCGGGGTCCGACCCGAGCGCCTGGCGGAGCGCTCGCACGTAGACGTCGACGATCCGCGGGTCGCCGTCGAACGCCCAATCCCAGACCTGGTCGAGGATGAGCGAGCGGCTGAGCACCTGATCGGCCCGCCGTGCGAAGAACTCGAGCAACGAGAACTGGCGGCCGGTGAGGCCAAGGTCCCGCGAACCGACGGTGGCGCGGTGAGCCGCGGGATCTAGCTCGAGTTCGCCGACGACGAGGCTCGTCGGTCGGTCGCTCGGCCCGCGCCGGTCGAGGGCGCGTAGCCGTGCCTCGAGCTCGGCAAACGCGAACGGCTTGACGAGGTAGTCATCGGCCCCGACGTCGAGGCCCCGCACCCGATCGGTCACCGCGTCTCGAGCGGTCAACATCAGCACCGGACTCCAATCGCCGGCCGCCCGAAGCTCTCGACACAGGGTGAACCCGTCACCGTCGGGAAGCATCACGTCAAAGACCAGCACGTCGTGCTTGGTCTCGGACAGGAACCAACGCGCCTCCTCGACCGTTCCGGCCACGTCGACGATGTGCCCCGAGCGATGGAGGCCACGCACGACGACCGACCGAAGGCGCTGGTCGTCTTCGAGCATCAGGATCTTCATGGGCGCATCGTGGTCCCACCCTGTGAATCTCATGTGAATCAATTGTGATTCGAGATTCACCGGGCGTTCACGGTCTGGAGCGCAGAGTCGCGAGGAGATCTGGCAGATGCCCCGATCGTAGACAGGAGACTGAGCCATGAAGCTCGATCGTTTCCGCGCTCCGGCGCTCGCCGCCGCTGCCGTCCTGATGATCTCCGGGGTGGGGATGGTGTTCGCCGTTAGCCCGCCGGCCGCCGCCCCGGTGCCAGCGGCCCCGATCGTTCAGGCGGAGCCCGTCGGCCCTGACACCGACACGCCCCAGCAGGGCGACCAGACCACGCCGGATGTCGCCGTGCCGGCGGCCGCCGCCAAGACGGACACCGACAACGTTCAGCAAGGTGACCAGACGACGCCGGACGCGGCGGGCGTGACGAGCACCAAGGTGAGTACCAAGGGCAGCGAGGAGACAACCGCGGCCGAGGCCGAGACCAGCGGCACCGAGTCCGAGGGCGCGGCGGACGCAGCTGCGCAGCACGCGGCCTGCCTGAAAGTTGGGATCGACGACACCGTTACTCCGAACGTCCAGTCAGACGAGACCGGGGCCTGCAGCCTCGACACCGGTAGCACCGACAACAACGGCCAGTAGCCGTCTGAACCGCCGTACCCAGCTCCGCGTCCTCGACGAGGAGAACGCGGGCTGGGGGCATCTGAGGACCAGGACGTCGACCGCCAGTTCGACCGGAGGAGCGATCCGCTCAAACGTCGGTTGATCCGGCCGGCACGAGCCATGGGAGCGCTCGAGCCCCGGACCTGTGGCCGGTCCGGGCCGGTCCACCTCGCTCACGGCTGGCCAGATCGGGCCTGACCCACACGAACAGGTCATCGTATGGGGGTCTGCACCGCCGGCCTGGCTAACCATCCCGCGAAGCTACCCCACGAGGACGGTAGCCGCTCTCGTGGCTGTCGCCCGATGCCGCCGAGGCGCCACAGGAAAGCCTCCGCTCGCGGAGCGAGAGCGGAGGCTTTCACGGATTTGGCGTGGCAAAGATCTCGGCAGCGACCAGCCCCGACGGACCTGTCGTCGGCCAATCCTGCTCGAAGCCGACCTCAGCGACTCAACGGCGCCGTCGTCAGGACGGCGGCGGGGTCGTCGCTGCGGGCGCCGGGCCGCCGGGAAGCAGGCGCATCGTCGAGAGATAGGCTTGGACGAGCCGCAGGGAGTCGTACGCCGCGGCCGGCCGCCCGCTCGCGACGACGTACATTCGGTTGTCGACGAGGATGAAGGCCTGGAGGTCGTCCGTAAACGGCACCAGAATGCCGGGATGCCCATCCATGCTGACCACGATGGCTCGATCATTGATCCCGGTACACGGCGTGTCGTACTTCGGGCAGTTGGCCTGGAGCCAGGCGTCGACTGACGTGCGCGGCTCGACGGCCACCGACCAGGCTGATATGCCAATCGTCGCGTCCGGCGCCTCGAATGTCTCCCAGGCGCTGTTGAACCAAGAGGCGTCCGCCGCAATGGTCCAGTCGTGGTCGGCGGGACGCACAATCCAATCGGCGGGGTGGCCGATGCTGAAGCCGTAGCGGTTCGAGACGTAGGTCGTCCACGTCGCCGTATCAATTGGGCTGGGGGATGGCTGGGGGCTCAGCGTGGGCGCGGGAGCCGACGGCGTCACCGTGGGTGACGGGCTCGAGACGCCGCCGACGCCGGGCGACGGTCCGAACAGGTTGAACGCGGCGACGCCGGCGACCACGAACACCGCGATGGCGGCGACAAAGCGTATGGGATTGGACATGGGGACGGTCCTCCACGGGATCCGGAGATCCCGCTCTTGTGGCGTGGTTCGGACCGCGAGGAGGACGGCATCGATTGTGGCGGCCGGGGTCCTGTCGAACCCGTCCTCCAGCAATGCTCGAGTGGCGCGTTCGAAGGCTTGATCGTCATTCATGCCAGCCGTCCCTCGCGGAGATTGTCAGTGGCCCGGGACGCCGCGAAGGCGGCCCGGAGCGCGCGCGTTGCGTAGTGCAGTCGCGATCGTGCCGTGCCCTGCGGGATGCCGAGCGCGTCGGCCACCGCCACGAGGGGCATGCCCGCGTGGTGATGGAGGACGAAGACAGCCCGTTGGTCGAGCGGCAGCCGGCGGAAGGCCTGCTCCAGCTCGTCGCGGTCGGAGATCGACTGGAAGTCGTCCGCGTCGCTCGCCCGATCGATCGGGAGAACGCGTACGGTCGATGCCCATCGCCGGTTGCGCGGAGCGTCCGCGTAGCAGGCGTTGACAAGGATCCGGTAGGCCCACGCCTCGAAGCGGTCTGGCTCCCGCAGATGCGGCAGCTTCCGCCAGATGGTCACGAGGGCGTTCTGCAGAACGTCCTCGGCGAGGCCGGGATCGCGCAGGATGCGTCGAGCGATCCCGAACAGCGTGTCGCTGACCTGATGCACCAGATCCGCGAATGCCGCCTGGTCGCCCGAGCGTGCCCGCTCGACGAGGTCTCGGTCCATGGGTCTCCGACGATTGGCCGTGGTCGAGATGACCGCGGTCTATCGAGCATGAGGGTAGGGCGCGCCGGAATCGTTCAGCGCAGGAAGACGCCCCCAGCCGGCAGCGCGTGTCCGGGTTGGGCGCGCCGGCGATCCGGGTACGCGGACCAGCGCCACGATGGGTTCATCGTGCCGATCTGGATTGACGCAGTACCACGCCGCGTTGACCCATGTGACGACGGGGTGGTACCGGAATGACCGCGCATCCAAGGGACCCCCGGATGCGGCGGCTCGGCTGACCGGTCGAAGCCAGGATCGCGCGTCAGCCTGCAGAGTTGGGGGAGGCGATCACCACGATCGCGTCATCGTGGCGGCCCGTTCCACGTTGGACGTCCTAGCTGACATGACAAGCGCGCTACCCTCGCCGCATGAGGCGAGGGGACCCCGAGCGGATCTACTAGGTGCAGCGCGCCGGCATCTTCGCTCGGCTCGTCTCCGCGGAGCGACTGAACGAGCTCGACGCCGAGCATTGGATCGCCCGGTGGGAACGCGAGGCGGAGGCGCATGGCCTCGCCCGGACCACATCGGGCTTCTGGGCAACCGCGTGGGATTAGATCGCCGAGCTACGTCGACGTAGATGACCCCAGTCGGCCCGTCCAGGCTGGCGTCCCAGGAGAGGTTCGATCACAAGAGCTGAATGAGATCGGCAACGCGCCAGAGGACCCTGGTCTGAAGGCGTTCAGCCAGGCCGGTCCGGCCGGCGTGTGCAGCCGTCGCCTTGTCAGTCACGACGATGTCGCAGTAAGGAAGCGTCGAACCCATGGCATCGATGTCGTGGATGTCGTTCGGCGTCCAGTGATGCTTCGGGTCGCGGTGGTATGCCGTCTTCAGGCTCACCGCCACGTCAAAGCTCGGCATAGAGTCCCAGGCCCGGAGCGTCTCCTTGGGGTCAGGAAAGACGGCTTCAAGCGTTACGCCTCGATCCGAGAGCCCTTTCTCGAATGTATCGTTGATTTCGATCATGACCTCACGCGTGGCCACGACGTCTCGGAGCCGCCCTCCCCTCCACGCCGGGTCGGCATCGAACCGGCCGACCTGCTCGATCTCCTGCGCCGCCCTCCGCTTGGCGACCTCGATCGAGGCCGACGGGTCCCATCCGAGCTTGCGGAGCTCGGGCTCCTCCTCGGGTAAAGGGCCGTCGATGGACCCCCGATTGAGTTCAAGCTCGGCCTTCATCAGCGCCATGTCGAATGCCTCGGGGCCGCCCGGATGTTGCGCCCGAACCTCATCGGTGACGTCCGCGTCGTCGTCCTCGCGCTTGTACTTGAAGCCGCCGACCATCCCGAACGCCCGAGCGACTCCCCAGTCGAGGTAGTCCATTACGTTGATCGGATTACGGCTCGGGCCGACCAGCAGGTCGAGCAGGTTCTCGACCTCATGCGAAGCGACGACCGAACGAGACGTCACGACCATGAACCCCGAGACCCGCTCGATGACCTCGCGCAGATCCCGCCGTTGGCGGTACTGCCCGATCTTCGAGATCTCGATGTAGATGTAGTCCGAGATGGGGACCGTGACCGCGCCGCGACCTACGGCGTCGATGAGGGCGGCTAGCGTTTCCTTGTGGGGCTCGCCGTCCCGATGGCCGATGAGCGCCTTGGCCAGCGAAACCCAATGGTTGAGGTCGAGGTAGACGAGCTTCGGGGGACGTTTAGGAAGGCGGAGCGTTTCCGGCCACGCGTACGTCTTTGTAACCTCGTTCATGATCGACATTTCAGCACAGCCGGGAAATAACGGCGGCCCGCCCGTCGGGCCACTCGTCCCCCGGACGCGGCGGCTCGGCTGATCGGCCGGAGCCGGGATCGCTCGTCCGCCTGCGGGGCCGCTCGATCCGCGGTTATCTCCCATCACTAACGAGGCGGCGCTCGACGATGGCCACGGCCCGCGGGCGGTCGCCCATGATCTCGTAGGCTCGCACCCGAGCATCGTCAGCCAGCCTCGTGACCCGTTCCGCGACGCGCTCCGTCACCGACCCCCCGGCTGCGGTCCCGTTGGACCGGCGCGGCCGGCCCTGCGGCCCTCCGCCAGGCGCGAACGCGTCCGCCAGGCTTACCAGTCGCTCGACCATCTCGACATGCTCGGCCCAGGCCTGGCTGACGTCCGCGAAGAACACGTCGTGGCCGCCGAAGAACCGCCGCTGCAGGGATATCCGGGCCTCAGTCTCGATCCGGACCTCGAGGCTCATTCGATCGACGACCGTCCGCCACAGCGCCCAGGCATCGGCAAGCTCCCGGACGTAGGCCTTGGCCTCCGCGGGCGGCAGGTCGTCGGTACGCGGTCCACCCAGGAGCGATCCCATCCAGAAGAAGACAGCGGCGGCGCGCAGGCCCTCGACCTTCGCGATCTCGAGGGCCTGGCCATTCAGCTCGAACACGAGCGTGAACAGGAAGGCGCCATCGCCGACGGCGCGTCGGACCGCGTCCCGGACGGCTGGCCTTTCATCGCGGCTCGCACCGCGGCCTCGATGCGCGCGCCGATCACGCCGAGCGGTGCGGCCTCGACCGGGAGCTCGACGATCGAGCGGGCGTGGTCCACCAGGCTTGGAAACTGCTGGGCCTCGACCAGCCAGGCGAGCACCGCCTCGCGAGGTGAGAGGGCGCTCTCGAGCTTGGCCAGACGACGGTCGGCGGCAGACGTCATCCGGCGAGGAGGCCGCCCTCGGACGGATCCGACGATCGGCTGTCGCGGGCCGCACCGAGCGCCTGCTCGAGGACCGCGAGACGCGCTTCGAGCTCACCGACCTCGATGAGCTTGGCGCCGACCGACAGAAAGCCGTCGATCGTCCGATTGCGCGCAATCGTGTTCTCGAGCGCCAACGTCTCGATGGCCACCGTCTCGAGCAGCGTCTGGAGATCCTCGATCGTGCGCAGCCCATGGAAGCCATAGATCGCGCCGACGGTCTTCTTCTTGCGCCGGTGCAGCCCGCCGAGGCGTCGGGCCTCGGCCGCCTCCTCGGCCGTCTCGGGCGAGTGCCAGAAGCAGAACGGCTCGTCGCGCAGCGGGGTGGCCCGACACGGCCGGCCGCTCGGCATCAGGTAGGTGCACGCGCGCCCTAGCATCGGCTAGTAGAGGTATGCGAATCGACGAATGCCCCGGAGGTAGGCCCGTGGGCGCCCACGGGCCACCGTGTCGGCCGGTCAGGACGTATGTGGCTCATGGCTCGACCCGTACCGCCGTTTGCCCCGTCAGGCCCCTCGCTGAGGGCTCCTGCCAACGCTCGCTGTTGCTCCTGAGGATGGCTCCGCCAGTTCCTTGGGTTGGGCACGGAATCGTCGACCTTGGGTGAGGTAGGTTCAGTCGGGTGGAGTCCTCTCGCTCCGACCAAACCGACCTCATCGTCGAGCGTCCGCTCCGGAGAGGTGACCCGAGGACGACCGCCCGTCCGTGGTGTCAGCGTTCGTCGTCCTCGAACCCAGCCATGTCGACGAGCAGGTCGGCCAGGTGGCGCGTCAATGCGATCTGTCGCGCGTTGGGCTCGTCGACCTCGGCCACCCAGCGGCGCGCCTCGGCCTCGCTCTTGCCGAACGCCGCGTGCCTCGCCACGAGCCGGTTCCTGCGGACGGTGTTGTCGAGCTCGACGTACCAGACTTCCGCCATCAACTCGCGGATCACGGGCCACGGCAAGGTGGCGGACAGGAGGTAGTTGCCCTCGGTGACCACGAGCCGGACGTCGGGATCGATCGCGATGCTGGCGGCGATCGGCTGCTCGAGGACCCGCTCGAAGTCGGGCGCATAGACAGGGTTGTCCAGCTCGGTCCGGATCCTCC
>JBGPIH010000037.1:0-22596 GCA_041484785.1 Candidatus Limnocylindria bacterium | reverse complement strand
GAGCTGGATCGTCTCGGCGGTCTCCTTGACCCGGCGCTCGATCTCCGCCTTGGGGACCTTGCGCAGCTTCAGCCCGAACGCGAGGTTCTCGCGGACCGACATGTGCGGGTAGAGCGCATAGCTCTGGAAGACCATGGCGATGTCGCGGTCCTTGGGCGGGACGTCGTTGACGACCCGATCGCCGATCTTGAGCGTGCCGCTGGTGATCTCCTCGAGGCCGGCGATCATCCGCAGGCTGGTGGTCTTGCCGCAGCCGGAGGGTCCGACCAGGACCATGAACTCGCCGTCGCCGATCTCCAGGGTGAGGTCCTTGACGGCCTGGAAATCGCCGTACACCTTGTTGACGCCTTCGAACGTCACGGTCGCCATAGCGGATCCTCCAATCCCGGCCGTCCATCGCGGGCCCTTGCATTCAGCCGCCGAGGCGGACGTGAACGGGCCCCGTACGTGGACGGCGTGGGGTGACCGCATCGTACGTGCGCGGGTACCGTGACGCAACCCCGGATCGGAACAGCGGCGCGCGTTACCCTCTAGGGGAGCGGCTAGGCAGGCCGCCACTCCCGACGAGGCGACGATGGCTGACGCCCGCGCACCGCACCTGGCCGCCGACGAGCTGGCCCGCATCGACGCCTACTGGCGCGCCGCGAACTACCTGTCCGTCGGGCAGATCTACCTGCTGGACAACCCACTGCTCAGGGAGCCGCTGCGTCCCGAGCACGTCAAGCCGAGGCTGCTCGGCCACTGGGGCACGACGCCCGGCCTGAACCTCATCTACGCGCACATGAATCGGGTGATCCGGAACTGGGACCTGAACGCGATCTACGTCACGGGCCCCGGCCATGGCGGGCCGGGCCTGGTGGCCAACGCCTACCTCGAAGGGACCTACAGCGAGGTCTACCCGAGCATCACCCGCGACGAGGAGGGGATGCGCAGGCTGTTCCGCCAGTTCTCGTTCCCGGGCGGCATCCCGAGCCACGTGGCGCCCGAGACCCCCGGGTCGATCCACGAGGGTGGCGAGCTCGGGTACGCGCTCTCCCACGCCTACGGCGCGGCCTTCGACAACCCGGACCTGATCGTCTGCGCCGTGGTCGGCGACGGGGAGGCCGAAACCGGCCCGCTCGCGACCAGCTGGCATTCGAACAAGTTCCTCAACCCCGTCCGCGACGGCGCCGTCCTGCCGATCCTCCATCTCAACGGCTACAAGATCGCGAACCCGACGGTCCTCGCCAGGATCCCCCAGGACGAGTTGCGGGCGCTCATGGAGGGCTACGGCCACCGGCCCTACTTCGTCGAGGGCGACGATCCGGCGACGGTGCACCAGGAACTCGCGGCCGTCCTCGACACGGTCATCGAGGAGATCCACGCCATCCAGAAGGCGGCTCGCGAGGGTGGTGTCACCAGGCGACCGAGCTGGCCGATGATCGTGCTCAAGACCCCCAAGGGCTGGACCGGTCCCAGGGAGATCGACGGCAAGCCGGTCGAGGGGACCTGGCGTTCCCACCAGGTTCCCATGGGCGAGGTCCGGACGAACGCGCAGCACCGCGCGATCCTCGAGGCCTGGATGCACAGCTACCGGCCCGAGGAGCTGTTCGACGACCGCGGGACGCTGATCCCGGAACTCGCGTCCCTGCCGCCGAAGAGCTACCGCCGGATGAGCGCGAACCCGGTCGCCAACGGCGGTGTGCTGCTCCGCGATCTCGTGCTGCCCGACTTCCGCGACTACGCGGTGGAGGTTCCCGCACCCGGCGCAACGTCGGCGGAGGCGACGCGCGTCCTGGGGACCTACCTGCGCGACGTCATCGATCGGAACCGGGACACCTTCCGGATCTTCGGGCCGGACGAGACCGCATCGAACCGGCTGGGGGCGGTCTTCGAGGCGACCGACCGTCAGTTCGACGGGGAGCTCCTGCCAACGGACGAGGGCCAGGCGGCGGAGGGCCGGGTGATGGAGGTCCTGTCCGAGCACCAGTGCGAGGGCTGGCTCGAGGGCTACCTGCTGACCGGCCGGCACGGCCTGTTCAACTGCTACGAAGCCTTCATCCACATCATCGACTCCATGTTCAACCAGCACGCGAAGTGGCTGAAGGTCACGCGCGATATCCCCTGGCGGCGCCCGATCGCCTCGCTCAACTACGTCCTCAGCTCGCTCGTCTGGCGCCAGGACCACAACGGCTTCTCGCACCAGGATCCCGGCTTCATCGACCACGTGGTGAACAAGAAGGCGGATGTCATCCGGGTCTACCTGCCGCCCGACGCGAACACCCTGCTGTCGGTCGGCGACCATTGCCTGCGCAGCCGTCAGTACGTCAACGTCATCGTCGCCGGCAAGCAGCCCGGGCCGAACTGGCTGTCGATGGACCAGGCGATCCTGCACTGCAGTCGCGGGATCGGGATCTGGGATTGGGCGAGCAACGACGAGGACGGCGAGCCGGACGTGGTCATGGCGTCGGCCGGCGATGTCCCCACGCTCGAGGCGCTCGCGGCCGTCGACCTGCTCCGTCAACACCTGCCCGATGTGAAGGTCCGCTTCGTCAACGTGGTGGACCTCATGCGCCTGCAACCGGAGTCCGAGCATCCTCACGGCATGTCCGACGTGGAGTTCAACTCGCTGTTCACGACCGACCGGCCGGTCATCTTCGCCTACCACGGCTACCCGTGGCTCATCCACCGGCTGACCTACCGGCGGACGAATCACCCGAACCTCCATGTCCGGGGCTACAAGGAGGAGGGCACGACCACGACGCCGTTCGACATGGTCATGCTCAACGACCTCGACCGTTTCCACCTCGTCATCGACGTCATCGATCGCGTCCCCGGGCTGGCCAGCCGCGCCGGCCACGTCCGCCAGCTGATGGTCGACCTGCGAATGGAGGCTCGCGCCTACACGCGAGTGGAGGGCGAGGACGTCCCCGAGATCGCCAACTGGACATGGCCGCACTAGGCGGCGGCCTGCCTGCCGCCGGCCGGATCCTCGTCGTCAACGCCGGGTCGAGCAGCCTCAAGCTGCGGGTCCTCGACGGCGACGACGTCGTGGTCGCCTCGGCGGACCTTCCGGCGCCGCGAGGGACGACGGACGCCGCGGCCGTGGCGGACGCCATCCGCGGACTCGGCGAGGTCGATGCGGTCGGCCATCGGATCGTCCACGGCGGGACCCAGTTCTCGCGTCCGGTGGTGATCGATGCGGCGATCGAGGCGCGCCTCCGCGCCCTCACCGACCTGGCCCCGCTCCACCAGCCGAAGTCGCTGGCCGCGCTCAGCGCGGTGAACGCCGTCCTGCCCGGCGTCCCGGCGGTCGCCTGCTTCGACACGGCATTCCACGCCACGCTGCCGGCGGCGGCCGCGACGTACGCCCTGCCGCCCGAGTGGCGCAAGCGCTGGGAGCTGCGGCGGTACGGGTTCCATGGGCTCTCCCATGCCTACGCGAGCCGGCGCGCCAGCGAGCTCCTCGGACGGTCCGAGGCGGGCCTGAAGCTGGTGACCTGTCACCTCGGCGCCGGGGCGTCGCTGGCCGCGATTCTCGACGGCCGGTCGGTGGACACGACGATGGGCTTCACCCCGCTCGAGGGACTGGTGATGGCCACCCGTTCCGGAAGCATCGACCCGGGGCTCGTCCTGTGGCTGGAGGAGCATGCCGGGATGCCCCCGGCCGAGCTCGCCGCCACGCTCGAGCACCGCTCGGGGCTGCTCGGCCTGGCCGGCACGGCCGACATGCGGGCCATCGTCGACGCCGCCGCGGCCGGCGAACCGGACGCGCGCCTGGCCCTCGACGTCTACGTCCACCGGCTGCGGTCCGGGATCGCGGCGATGGCCGCCTCGCTCGGTGGGATCGACGCCCTGGTCTTCACCGGCGGTGTCGGCGAGCATGCGCCTGCCGTCCGGTCGATGGCGACCGCGGGCCTGCGCTTCCTCGGGGTGGTGCTCGACACGGATCGCAACGAGCGGGGCCCGGACGAGCGCGAGATCGGTGCCGATGGCGCGCCGGTCCGAGTGTTCGTGATCGTCGCGCGCGAGGACCTCCAGATCGCGCACGAGGTGCGCAGCGTCCTCGGCGCGTCGTGACCGCATCCGCGCGTCCGTTCGGCGCGTAGGCCTCAGTACGCGCTTCGTCGCAGGCGCCTCGTGGGTGGGTCATTGCTCGCACTTGTCACAACGGGCGCCATCGGCCCGGAGGTCTACGCGCTCGGCGCGGCCGCCCTGGTCGTGGCGATCGGCGGTCTCGCGATCGCGGCACTACTGCTCGGGAGGCGCGGCTCGCTGCCGGCAGCGGCCGTCGACTTCCCGATCTGGACAGGCATCGTGGCCGCCGGCCTGTCGTTCGGGGCGGCCGCCATTCATTTCGCCGTCATCAGCGAGCACTTCGCGGAGTACCCGCCGTACGGCGTGGCCTTCACCCTCTTCGCCTGGTTCCAGGTCGGCTGGGCCGTCCTCTATCTCAGGCGACAGGGCCGCCGCCTGGCTGCCCTGGCGATCCTGGTCAACCTCGGGGGGATCGTCGTCTGGGCCGTCTCCCGCGTCGTCGGACTGCCGGTCGGCCCCGAACCCGGCGCGATCGAGCCGATCGGGCCGCTCGACGTGCTGGCCGCAGGCCTCGAAATCGCGCTGATCGGCATCCTTCTCTGGAACCTGGCAGCGCAATCGGCTCGGGCACGGCCCAGCCTGTCTCCGTCTTCGAGCGTCGTCTACCTCGGTTCGGCGCTGCTGACGGTCGTGCTCCTGACGACGGTGGCATTCGCGTCGACCGGCGGGAGCAGCCACGCCGGGGCGTCCGAGGGGCACGCGCACTCGTCAGTCGAAAGCCCGCCGTCGGCCGACGCGTCGTCCGCGCCCGGCGCCGACGCATCGGCCACGCCGAGTGCCTCGGCAGCCGCGGCCGGGTCGCCAGCCGCCAGCCCGTCCGTCGTCGTCGAGCGACCCGGCACGATCGCCTTCGGGTCAGGCGTCGACCTGGCCGGCCAGCTCCAGGGATCAGGCGCCGTCTTCCGTCCGGGTCAGGCGGCGGTCTGGCTGGCCGACCTGAGCGAACCGCCCGGCGTGCCGACCGTCCGGTTCATCATCGTCCAGATCCTGCCCGATGGCCGGGAATTCGAGCACTGGCGGCAGGACATGACTGTCGCGGACCCGGGCGGGCGCCAGCTGATCGGGATGGCCGACCTGTCCATCTACGCGCACGGCGGCACGGGCAACTATCGGATGCGCTACTTCCGGGGCGACCAGCTCCTGGCCGAGGGAGCCTTCGAGCTCGCCGAGTAGAGGTCCCGATCAGGAGGCGTGCGTCCGATCCACCCAGATCAGGGCGACCGTGAAGAACGAGGCCGCTACCGCGACCACGGGAGCAAGCCAGCCGCCGTCCCCAGCGGCGACGGCGATCCAGGAACTCGCCGCTCCCAGGGCGTTGAAGGTGATCGCCGCCATGTTTTGGAGTCGGAAGAGCCGGTAGCCGGGGGCGAGCAGGCTGGCGATCCCAGCCGTGGCGTACCCGAGACAGCCGGCGGCCGCCAGCCGGAAGACCCAGATGTCCGTGCCGACGAGCCCGAACAGGCTCGAGAAGAACCCGGGCGCGAGCTGGGGCAGCAGGCCGAAGGTGGCTGCCGACAGCGTCGCCAGGGCGACCACCGCACGCGCCGCCGTCGAGAGTGGGCGGCCGGGATCCTCGTCGGGCGCTTCGTCGCGCCAGAGCCACCAGGCGGCGATCAGGGTGAAGACCGCGCCGGCCCCGACCACGAACGGGATCACCGGCTGCGTTCCGCCGCCCACCAATTCCCAGGCGCTCGAGACGAATGCGCCGATCGTGAAGGTCACTGTGGCGATGGCCGGGATCCGGATCTGCCGCCAGCCCGACCGCCAGGCCAGCGCGAGGACCGGCGCCACGAAGTAGCCGAATGTTGCGGCCCCGCCCAGCCGGTAGACGAGGGGGTCGTTGCCGCTGAAGCCGAGCGCCGAGGCGTAGGCGCTGGTCAGCAGCAGCGGCGCCAGCCCGAAGACGAGAGCGGCCGCGGCCTGCCCGGCCAGGGTGAGCTTGAAGGGGAGGCTGAATGCCTGGTCGCGCGTTGCGTCTGCCGTTGCCGTCATCGTCGTCCCTTTCGAATCGGATCGTGGTCGATCGATCATTCGATGGAAAAGGGGACTCGGATCACCACGGTGCAGGCGACGCGGGGGTGCCGCTGGTCGAGATCCTGCGCCAGGGCGCCCGGACTGGCATGGTTACGACATCGGCAACCGGGCTCCATGGACCCAGCGACGCATCGCCACGGCGCCCGACCAGACGAGGAGCGGGACATGCCGCAGTCAGCCTTCGCCACCACCCCCCTGCCCGGGACGCCCGATGCCAGCCCAGCGGTCACGGGGTACGAGCCCGGCGTCTGCAACATCGGCCCCGAGGAGGTCGCCCGGCGGCGCCGAGCCGGCCACGCCGGCCTGCTGGTCACGGTCATCCTGCTGGTCATCCTCCTCGCGGTGAGTGCGCCCCAGCTCGCCCGATTCCTCGTGGCGCTCCCGGCCGCCGGAGCGGCCTCGGGATACCTCCAGGCGTGGCTCAGGTTCTGCGCCGGCTTCGGATCGCGCGGCATCTTCAACTTCGGCCAGCTTGGGCAGACCCAGCAGGTGCCGAGCTCGGATGCCCGTGCGCGTGACCGGGCGAGGGCCCGGCAGATCGGTCTGGCGAGCATCGGGATCGGTGTCGCCGCCGGCGTTGGCGCCGTGCTGCTCCCGCTGTGACGATGCCCGATCCGGCGATCGGCTGATCGCCCGGAACGAACGAGCCGCAGCAGGCACGGCCGGCTCGGGAGCTTCGACCCGACAATGGGCCGACGATTGCCCGCGGTAACCCGGCCGCCGCGGTCCTTGTCCCGCGCGACGTCGCTGACGGCCGACACGTCATGATCGCGGCATGACGCCCGAACCGAATGACGACAGCGAGCTCGACGAGGTCGCCGAGCGGCTGGGCGCACGCCTCCGGGCGGCCGAGCCGCTCGGATGGGGAGACGCCCGCGCCACGCATCGACTGTCCCTGGCTGACGGCCGCACCTTCGCCGCACGGCGATTCGCCGGAAGCGATTCGGGCGTTCGCGTCGAGCGGATCGCACGGCTCATGGCCCGGCTGTCCAAGAATAGGCTGCCGGTTCCGTCCCCGACGATCGTCGAGACCGCCGGCGGTCCATGGCTCCTCACGGACTGGGTCGATGGCGAGACGGGGGCGAGCTGGCTCGGCGATCCCGAGCGGGCACGCCATCTCGCCGACCGGATGGGTCGGCTCGCGAGGGAGCTGCGAGCCGTCGATCTCGACGACGACCTGTTCGACGGCCATCGACCGGCGGATCCACAAGCCGTGGACTCCCCGGAACGGCTCGCGTTCGTCCACGGCGATTTCGCCCCGGTGAACGTCGTCATGGGCGCGGACGGGGAGATCGGCGCGCTCCTCGACTTCGAGCACGCCGGAATGGGTCCGGCCGAGCTCGACGTGGCGTGGTGGGGCTGGGTGGTCCGCCATCACCATCCCGAGGCTTGGATGGCCGCGTGGCCGACGTTCGTTGCGGCCGCGGGCCTGGAACCCGGACAGGCCGGGGCGCGACTGCACGAGCTCGTCCTGCGGACGCTGTCGGACCGCGCTGCGGCTGCCAACGACGCCGAGGCGCGTCGACGTTGGCTGGACCGCCTGTCAGCGGCCCGGACCTGGACAGTCCCGGGCGGTCAGGCCACGTAGGCGATGGTCTGCGGCCCCTGTGGCAGGACGCACACGCGGGCCCCCGGATTGTCGCGCAACAGGCGCTCGACGGCCTCGCCGACATCGCGGATTGGCTCCAGGTGGGCCGCGCGGACCTCGGCGTCGGTCAGGCCGTCGCACCGGAGGAGGACATCTGCCTTCATCTGGACCCGGGCCTGGATCTGGACCTGCCACTGATCGGGGATCGTGACCGGCGAGGCGGCGATCCGCTCGAGCAGGTCGGCCGGGGAGCGACCGTCGTGGAGCAGCTGCCCGTACGAGCCGTGGTTCGGGAGGCCGTCCCGACACTCGGCCGCGCACAGGATGGTGCCACCGGGCTTCACGATCTCGGCGGCCGCGGACATGCCCTTGACCGCCTGGTAGAGGTTCTGGTCGAGCGGATAGCCGCTGTTGGTCGTGATCACGACGTCGAACGGCGATTCGACGGCCCGCATCGCCTCGCGCCTCGCCGCGGCACAGGCGGCCGCGTGCATCGCCAGCGTCCCGCCGGCGAAGGCACGGGTGATCCGCTGCCGGTCGTCGAGGAGCACGTCCACCGAGAAGTCCACACCGGTCGCCGTGGTGATCGCGCGCACGGCGTCATGGACCGGGTTCCCCTCGATGACGCCCCAGGTGGCCCTCGGGTCGCCGATCCGCCGGGCGTTGTGCAACGCGAGCGTGGTCTCGAGCCCGGCCAGGCCCGGCGCGACCATCTTCGGCCCGCCGCCGAACCCGGCGAAGAAATGTGGCTCCACGAACCCGGTCGTGATCCGCAGGTCCGCTTCGACCCACTCGCGCGCGAGGAGGACCGGCACGTCGTCGACCATGCCAAGGTCGACCAGGCTGGTCCGGTCTCGGGCGTCGTGATCGACGACCCGCCAGGTGTCGAGCACGTCCTCCCCGAGCATCTCGCGGCGCTCGGCGGTCGTCGAGGCCCGATGGGTCCCGGTCGCGATCAGCACGACGACGTCCGCCGGCCGGATGACGCCGTCGAGGACCTCCATGAGCGCTCGAAGCATCACCGGCCGCGGCTGCGGCCTCGTCACGTCGCACACGGAGATCGCCACCCGCTGACCGGGACGTGCGATGTCGCGCAGCCGGGGTCCGGCGACCGGGTTGTCGATGGCGGCTCGGAGCGTCGCCAGCGGGTCCGGCGCCGCGTCGCGCGGTCTGGGCGTGATCACGGTGGTGGCCGCGGCGGGGAGCCGGACCGACATGCCGGTCGACCCATAGGCCAGCTCGACGTCGATCAGGTTGCCGTTCAACGCCACCGCCTCAGTCGCCGATCACGCGGCAATGATTGGTCAGTCGTCCGATGCCGTCGATGTCGACGACGACCTCGTCACCGTCGCGCAGGAAGCGGGGCGGCTCGCGGAAGACCCCGACCCCGCCCGGCGTCCCGGTGGCGATGATGTCGCCCGGCTCGAGGGTCATGAACCGCGAGCAGAAGGCGATCAGGCGCGGGACGTCATGGACCATCTCGGACGTGCGGGCATCCTGCACGACCTCGCCGTTGACCAGGCAGCGGATGCGCAGCATCCCCGGGTCCGGTAGCTCCTCGGTCGTCACGATCCAGGGTCCGATCGGGCAGAACGTGTCGAGGCTCTTGCCCCGCACCCATTGGCCGTCGCCGAACTGCAGGTCACGCGCGGAGACGTCATTGAGACAGGTATACCCGAGGACGTGATCGAACGCCTGCGAGGCCCGGACGTCGCGCGCGGTCCGGCCGATCACCACGGCGAGCTCGGCCTCGTAGTCGACCTGACCGGTGTCGGCGGCCCGCCACACGATGTCGGCTCCGTCGCCGACGAGGCTGCTCGGGAACTTGGCGAAGACGACAGGATCGGCCGGCGCGGTTTGGCCCTCCTCGGCGGCATGCTCGTGGTAGTTCCGACCAACGGCGATGATCTTGCCCGGGCGGGTGGCCGGCGGCAGCACGACGACGTCGGCCCGGGCGCGGGTCGGCGCCGACTGGGCCGACGCGAGGCCCCGCCCGATCGCGGCCAGCGTCGCGTCCACATCGGTCAGCAGGCGGGCCATCGACCAGGGGCCGCCGCCGAGCAGGTCGTCCACGTCGACGACGGCGTCGCCCTCGGTCGCGACGGCGAGCCGTTCGCCGTCTGGCGTCGCCCGGGTCAGCAGCCGCATCGACCGGTCACTTGGCGCCGCGGACGCCGCCGTCGACGAACAAGCCCGACCCGAGGACGAACCGCGATTCGTCCGAGGCCAGGTACAGTGCCGCCGCCGCGACGTCCTCCGGCCGGCCGAGGTCCCCGGTCAGCTGGCGTTTCTTGAGCGCCTCCAGTCCGGCGACCGGGTCGTCATAGCTGTCCGCCAGGTAGCGGTCGACGAACGGCGTGTGGATGGTCCCGGGCAGGAGCGCGTTGACGCGGATCCCATAGGCGGCGTAGTCGGCCTGCATCTGGCGCGTCAGGGCGAGGACCGCCACTTTTGATGCGGCGTACGAGGCGCGGTTGGCGAGCCCGATCTCCGCGATCGTCGACGACATGTTGATGATCGAACCTCGACCGGCGGCGATCATGTACGGCAGGACGGCGCGAGCGACGAGGAAGACGCCCCGCACGTTGACAGCCATCACCCGGTCCCACAGCTCGACCGAGGTCTCGTGGAGCACGCCGACGCCGGCTATGCCCGCGTTGTTGAACAGCACGTCGATCGCGCCGAACCGCTCGACGACCGCACCCGCGAGCCGCTCCCCGTCATCTGGGTCGGTGACGTCCACGCCGAAGTCGGCGGCGATCCCGCCGGCGTCGCTGATCAGGCGGGTGGTCTCGCTCGCGGCCCCCGGGTCGATGTCCGCGACCGCGACGCGCGATCCCTCGGCCGCGAACAGGATCGCGGAGGCCCGACCGATGCCCGACCCGGCGCCCGTGATCAGGCTGACCTTGTCCGCCAGTCGACCGCTCATCGGGGGGACCTCGAGCCGGCCGCCGGCGTCCAGGCCTCACCGTCGGGGAAGGCAAACCGGTGCAGCGATTCCGGCCGCATCGTGATGCTGTAGCCCGGCGCCGTGGGTGCGAGGTACCGGCCGTCGCGGACGATCGCCGGTGTCACGAAGTGCTCGTGCAGGTGGTCGACGTACTCGACCACGCGCTCCTCGAGCGAGGCGCTGACCGCGATGTAGTCGAAGATCGCGAGGTGCTGGACGTACTCGCACAGTCCGACCCCGCCCGCGTGGGGGCAGACCGGAACGCCGAACTTGGCGGCCATCAGCAGGACCGCGAGGACCTCGTTGACGCCGCCGAGGCGGCAGCTGTCGACCTGGCAGAACCCGATCGCGTCGGCCTGCAGGAACTGCTTGAACATGACGCGGTTGTGCGCGTGCTCACCGGTGGCGACGCGGATTCCGAGTGGTTCCAGCGCGCGTGCGATGCGGGCGTGGCCGAGGATGTCGTCGGGGCTGGTCGGCTCCTCGATCCACAGCGGCCGTGCCGGCGCGAGTGCTCGCATCCACTCGATCGCCTGGTCCACGTCCCAGGCCTGGTTGGCGTCGACCATGAGGACCCGGTCGTCGCCGATCTCCTCGCGGACGATCCCGACCCGGCGGATGTCCGCGGCCATGTCAAGGCCAACCTTGATCTTGAAGTGCCGCCAGCCGGCGGCGACGCCTTCGCGGGACAGGCGGCGGACCTTGTCGTCCGGGTAGCCAAGCCAGCCTGTCGACGTCGTATACGCGGGATAGCCGTTCGCGCGCATCTCGGCCTCACGCGCCCCGCGCGTAGGCGCTTGCCGCCGCAGGATGTCGAGCGCCTCCCCGGGAGTCAGCGCGTCGGTGATGTAGCGGAACGGGATGACCCGGACCAGCTCCTCGGGTGACAGGTCGACGAGGAGCTTCCAGAGCGGCTTGCCTTCCGTCTTCGCGTAGAGGTCCCAGACGGCGTTGACGACCGCTGCGGTCGCGAGATGGATGACACCCTTCTCGGGACCGACCCAGCGGAGCTGGCCGTCGCCGACGAGCTGGTACCAGAAGGCCGCGAAGTCATCGACGATTGAGGCCAGCGTGCGACCGACGACCATCGGCCGGAGCGCCTCGACCGCGGCGACACAGAGCTCGTTTCCGCGGCCGGTCGTGAACGTGATCCCGTGACCCTCGAGCCCATCCGATCCGGACGTCCTGAGGGTCACATAGGTGGCCGAGTAGTCGGGCCGCTCGTTCATCGCGTCCGACCCGTCGAGCGAGTCGGACGTCGGGAATCGGACATCGAGCGCGACGACCTCGGTGATCGTGATGGGCACGGGGACGGACTCCGGGCTCGAGTGGGGGAGTGGGATCGGGGTGCCCGAGGGAGGAGGCCTCGGGCACCCCTGGGGTTCGCTTGGGTTACTTGAACTGCGCGGCGTTGTCCTTGGTCACCATCTCGGTGCCTGTGTCGACGTTGGCCGGGACGCTCTCGCCCTTGGCCGCCTTGTAGGCGGTCTCGATCCCGAGCGACCCCATCTTGGCCGGGAACTGGGCGACGGATCCCGCCTCCTCGCCGGCGATGATCGCGTCGATCTCGCCGCCCGAGGCGTCGAACCCGACGACCACGATCTTTCCGGCCGCGATGCCCGCGTTCTTGATCGCCGTCAGGGCGCCGAGGGCGGGCGGCCCGCAGGCCGAGTAGATCGCCGTGAGATCGGGATTGGCGGTCAGGATGTCGGTGGCGGCATCCAGGCCCTTGGTCTGATCGCAGTCGGTCGCCGGGCTTCCGCCGACGACGGTCGCCGCGTCACCGAGTGTGTCGAGCATGCCCGTCACCCGATCCTCGAGCGACGGGTTGCCCAGTCGGCCCTTCAGCACGGCCAGCTTCGACCCGGCTTGGAGGTTGTCCTTGAGCCACGTCCCGGCGAGCTTGCCGCCGGCCAGGTTGTCGGTCGCCACGACCGAGGACTTGCCGGTCCAGTCCGGGATGTCGTTGTCGATGAGGACGACCTTGATACCGGCGGCCGTCGCCTTGTCGAGCGCGGTCTGCACGTTCGGGCTCGTCGGCGTGATGGCGATCGCGTTCACGCCCTGGGTGATCATCGACTCGATGGCAGCGATCTCACCCTCGTCGTCGGTCCCGCTCTTGCCCTGCGCGAACACGACCTCGACGTCGGGGTGGTCGGCGGCCCAGGTCTTGGCCGCGTCGACCATGATGTCGTAGAAGTCGACCGGGAACTTGGTGATGAACCCGATCTTGACCTTGCCGGCGGCGGCGCTCGGTGCAGCCTCGCTGGGCGCCGCCGCACTCGGTGCCGCCGCGCTTGGCGCCGCGGCACTGGGTGGCGTGGTCGAGGCCGAGCTCGAGCAGGCACCCACGATCAGGGCGATGGCGATGAGCAGACCGCCTGTTCTCCTTAGCATGTCCCTCTCCTTGTCCGGCGGAGACCGATGGGGGATCGGTCGTTGGGGGGCCCGGCGACGTCGGGTCGCACGGCAGCAAGGCTCATCGACTCAACCTTCACCTCCGACGATCAGCGACACGATCCGCTGCTGGTTCTCGCGGGTCGGGATCTCCTCGCCGACCTTGCGGCCGCGTCGCAGGACGACCGCCCGATCTGCGATGTCGATGACGTGGTCGAGGGCATGCGAGATGACGATCACCGCGTGATCCCGCTCGCGCAGCCGGTTGATCAGATCCAGGACGCGGCGCGACTCCCGGAGGCCGAGCGCCGCGGTCGGTTCGTCGAGGATCACCACGTTCGAGGCGAACGCCGCCGCGCGGGCCACCGCGACCGCCTGTCGCTGCCCGCCAGACAGCAGCCCGACCTGGTTGGACATGTCGGGCAGGCCGACCTGGAGCCGGTCGAGCAGCTCCGCGGTCCTCGCGGCCATCCCCTTCCGGTCGAGCACGCGCAGCCAGGTCGGGAGCCAGCGCGGCCCGGCGGCCTCGCGGCCCGCATAGAAGTTGGCAGCTGGTCCGAGGTTGTCGAAGAGCGCCAGGTCCTGGTAGACGGTCTCGATGCCGAGGTCCCGCGCCTGGGCGGGGGAATGAATCGCCGTCGGCAGACCGTCCATCTCGATGACGCCGTCATCGAGCTGGTGCACGCCGCTGATGCACTTGATGAGGGTGGACTTGCCCGCGCCGTTGTCGCCGAGAAGGGCGACGACCTGGCCACGATGGACCTCGAGGTCCACGCCGTCGAGCGCGAGCACGGCGCCGAACCGCTTGGTGGCCCCGCGGACCGCGAGGGCGGGAATCGTCGTCATGACCGCGACGCCTCGAAGACCCGGAACCGGTCCTCCAGGTAGCCGCGCAGGACGTCCGCCTCGACCGCGAGCACGATGACGACGCCAATGACGATGAGCTGGAAGAACGCGTCGACCGCGAGCAGGTTCATCCCGTTGCGGATGACCCCGATCATCAGCGCCCCGACGAGCGCGTTGAGGACGTTGCCGCGTCCGCCCAGGAAGCTCGCGCCGCCGATCACGACCGCGGCGATCGAATCCAGCTCGGCGAGTTCGCCGAAGGTCGGAGACCCCGCGTCGAGCCGACCGGCGGTGATGATCCCGGCGACTCCGGCCATCAGCCCGCTCAGGACATACACGGAGATCAGGACCTTGTTGACCGGGATGCCTGTCCGTCGGGCGGCCTCCGGGTTCCCGCCGACGGCGTAGATCCAACGACCCCAGACGATCCTCGTCGTGAGCACGAACACGAGGAACGCGATCCCGAGGATGAGGATCGCCGAGACCGGGAACCAGCCGATCGAGCCGCCGCCGATGGAATCGACGACGGCTGGCATGCCGCGGATCGGCTGGCCACCCGACAACCACAGTGCCAGGCCGCGGGCGATGCTCAGCATCGCCAGCGTGATGATGAACGGATGGGGGAGGCGGCCCTTGACGTAGACGATGCCGTTGACCGTCCCCACGAGCAGGCCGGTGGCCAGCATCGCCAGGATGACCACGGGCCCCGAGTCGACGCTGGTGAAGACCAGCGCCCCGACGACCGACGCGAGCGCCAGCGTGGAACCGACCGAGAGGTCGATCCCCCGCGTCAGGATCACCAGCAACTGTCCCAGCGAGAGGACGGCGATCGCCGCGGTCGCGGCCAGGACATTGCCGAGGTTGCGGGTGGTGAGGAAGAACGGCGACAGGAATGACAGCGCGACGGCGACGGCAAGGAGGATGAGCAGCGGCCCAATGCGCAACACGGTGAGTCCGAGTCGCAGCCCGCGATAGCCATCACGGTGGCCCCGTCCGGCGGCCTCGGGCCCACGCTCGACGGGCGTGACCGTCATGCTGGGGCCGCTCGACGCGCCGGTCGACTGCTCCACTGGCTTCCTCCGCGCCTGTGCCGAATAGTCGGGTGTCTGAGGCCGAATTGCCACCGAATAGGTTGCAGGCGGACCATAGCGCCTCCATACATAGGATGTCTAGGGGTATTCTTTCGAAGGTCGAGTCGCGGTATCTTCGGAGCCGTGTCAACCGACGCCACCAGCTGAGGTCACGCCGTGGCTGCCCCGCTTACCGAGGCCGCGATCGCCAAGATGCGCGAGATGATCGCCAGGGGGGAACTCGAGCCCGGTGCCCGGCTCCCACCGGAGGGCGATCTGGCGCATCTCCTGGGGGCTTCCAGAAACACGGTCCGCGAGGCGGTTCGGGCCCTCGTCACCGTCCATGTCCTCGACGTCCGGCGCGGCGACGGAACGTACGTCACGAGCCTGCGGCCGGAGCTGCTGCTCGAAGGGTTCGGCGCCGCCGTCGAACTGATGCAGGAGGGGTTCTCTCTCGAGCTGATCGGGGTCAGGCGCATCCTCGAGCCGGCGGCCACGGCGCTGGCCGCAGAGCGCATCGACGACGAGGCGCTCGCGATGCTCGGTGACTACCTGCAACGGATGCGCGACGCGGCCTCCGAGGCCGAGCGAATCGAGCACGACGCCGAGTTCCACCGGCTCATCGCGGGCAGATCGGGCAACGAAACACTGGCGTCGATGCTCAGCGCCGTCTCGAGTCGGACGCTCCGTGTCCGGGCCTGGCGAGGCGTGGCGGAGGAGGGTGCGGGGGCACGGACGGTCGCCCAGCACCAGGACATCCTCGACGCGCTGACCGCGCGGGATCCGGATCGGGCCGCGGCGGCAGCGCTGGTCCATGTCGCGACGACCGAGGCGTGGTTCCGCCAGGCGGTCGCCGATCGCCTGGCGCGCCCGGCCGATCACACCGACGCCGCGTCAGCTCCATCCGTCAGGGCGGCCCGATCGCGAACGTGAGCGATCCGATCCGGATCGACGCCCATCAGCACTTCTGGGACGTCGAGAGTGGTCGCTACGCCTGGCCGACCCCGGCCGACGGCGCCATCTATCGGACGTACTCGCCGGCCGAGCTGGAACCGGAGCTAGGCCCCGCCGGGATCGATGTGACGGTGCTCGTTCAGACAGTCGCCACGCTGGACGACACGGACGCGATGCTCGCGGCGGCCGATGGCCACCCGTTCGTCGGCGCCGTCGTCGGGTGGGTGCCGCTCGCCAATGCCCGCGCCGCGGAAGCCGCGCTCGATGCCCGCCCGCATCCGCGGCTGCGCGGGATCCGCCACCTCATTCACCACGAGCCTGATCCGGACTGGCTCCTCCGTGCTGACGTCGCAGATGGCCTCGACGTGCTGGCGCGTCGGGGCCTCAGCTTCGACGTCGTGGCCGTCTTCCCCGACCACTTGCGGCTCGTGCCGGTCGTCGCGGATCGGCATCCCGATCTGACGTTGGTCCTGGACCACCTCGCGAAACCGCCCTTCCGCTCGGTAGGCTGGTCGACGTGGCATGACCAGCTTCGCCGAGCGGCGGCGCGGCCAAACGTCGCCGCCAAGCTGTCCGGGCTCGTGACGGCCGCCGGACCCGGGTGGACCCGGGAGGAGATCCGTCCTGCGGTCGAGGCGGCGATCGACGCGTTCGGGCCCGACCGCCTGATGTTCGGCAGCGACTGGCCGGTCTGCCGGCTCGTGTCCACCTACCGCGAGGTGATCGATGCGATCGAAGGGCTCGTCTCGCAGCTAACGGTGCCAGAGCGGCGCGCGGTCCTGGGGGGCACTGCTACGCGCGTCTACGGTATGCGACTGGGTTCCCGCGCCGAGAGCAGCTAGGTCAAGGCCGATTGCGCTGCCCCGGTCGATCATCGGACGTATGGTTGTGGACGAGTCGGAGTCGGCCCCGACATCGCCGCGATGGCTCCGCTGCGCTGGGTTTCTGAGCCCCCAATCTGACAGCAGATTTGACAGCAGATTGACAGCAGCTCGGCGGTTTCCGGCGACATTGAACGACCCTCCGCGGCCTCGCCGGGGGTCGATCTTGTGTCCAGGAGTTTGGGGTGGCCTACGGGGCTCGAACCCGTAACCTTCGGAGCCACAATCCGATGCTCTGCCATTGAGCTAAGGCCACCGCGGGACGCTCGTGCGTGGCGATCCCACCTGCCGGCGGGCCGAGCGACGGGAGTATAGCGGGAAGGGCGCGGCCGCCGGATCAGGCCTGTCGCGGCCCCGCGGGCGGCTTCGCGGACCTCTGCGCACCTGACCCCAGCCACCCGCTTTGCACCGATGGTCCCAAGACCCGCCCAAACCCGACGGTACCAGCGAACCCCGCCCAACCGGGACCATCGCGCGAAGGACTTTCGGGCAGCCGGGACCTACGGTGGCAACAGCGCCGGACCCCTTGCCGGTTGCGCACGGAGGTCCCGGACCGGATGTCGCTCGGAGCCAGTCTCACGACCTATCGAACGACACGCCGGATGGCCCTCGCCATCGCGCTCCTCTTCGGGCTCACCTCCATCGCGACGCTTGCCACACCGGCCAGGAGCCTTGCCTGGGACGGCAACTCCTTCGACTCGTCGGCTGAGGCCGAGCTGATCGCGCTCACCAACCGGGCACGGGCCGACGCCGGCCTCAGAGCGCTCAAGGTCGACTCGACCCTCAACTCGGTCGCCCGCTGGCGCAGCAAGGACATGATCGACCGGGACTACTTCAGTCACGACATCCCGGGCTACGGCCGGGTCTTCGACAAGCTCGACGCCATCGGCTACTGCTACAAGGTCGCCGGCGAGAACATCGGCTGGAACTCGTATCCGGACGATCAGGCGACCGCGGCCATCCAGCAGGCGTTCATGGACTCGTCCGGCCACCGAGCCAACATCCTGGGGGACTGGAACGTCATGGGCGTCGGCGCCTACAAGGGCTCTGGCGACAAGAAGATGTGGACCGTACTGTTCGCCGAGAAATGCGGTACCTCGGCGCCGACCCCAACGCCAACGCCAAAGCCGACTCCGAAGCCAACCCCCAAGCCGTCGCCGACGCCCACTCCGCGACCGACGCCGGCCGCTACCCCCACTCCGCGACCTACGCCAGCAGCTACCCCCACCCCGCGACCGACGCCCACTCCGCGTCCGACGCCAGCGGCGACGCCCGGGTCGAGCCCGACCCCGACGCCGGAGCCGACCCCGACCCCGACCCCGGAGCCAACCCCGACCCCGGAACCAACCCCGACGCCGGAACCCACGCCGACCCCGACGCCGACGCCCGAGCCAACCCCAACGCCAACGCCGACGCCTGGCCTCATCGGCCTCCGGGTGACCGAACGCGGCTCGTCGCAGAGCCTGCTCGAGATGATCGTCAGCGGCGTGACCGGCTTCTTCTTCGGCGGCTGAGCGGATGGTCCCCGGCTCCGATCGACGGCTACACTCGCGCGTATGACGGCCATCCTCGAGGCGTTCCACCTCACCAGGACCTACCCGCTCGGCGCCACCTCGGTCGAGGCGCTGCGTGGGGTCTCGCTGTCGGTGGAGGCGGGTGAATTCGTCGCCCTGATGGGTCCGTCGGGCTCCGGCAAGTCGACCCTGCTCCAGGTTCTCGGCGGGCTGGACCGCCCAACGTCGGGCGAGGTCACGCTCGAAGGCAAGGACCTCAACAGCCTGTCGGACGATCAGGCCACACGCCTGCGGCGCGACCGGACGGGCTTCGTCTTCCAGTCGTTCAATCTCATCCCGCTGCTGGACGTCGTGGAGAACGTGGCGCTGCCGTTCACGATCGCCGGCGGCGACCCGAGTCGCGGCGAGCTGGCGGAGCGGATCCGCGACGTCATCGAGCTGGTCGACCTGACCGGCAAGGAACACCACAAGCCCGACCAGCTGTCCGCCGGCGAGCAGCAACGCGTTGCCGTCGCCCGCGCATTGGTCACCCGCCCGGCGCTCCTGTTCGCCGACGAGCCCACCGGGAATCTCGACTACACGACCGGGACGGAGATCCTCGACGCGCTCAAGCGCTCGTGCGTCGAGCGCGGTCAGACGATCGTGCTGGTGACCCACGACTCGAAGGCCGCCGCGTATGCGGATCGCGTCCTGATCGTTGGCGACGGCCAGATCCGGGACACGATCGAGCTCGGTCGGCGCGACACTCATGAAGCGGCACCGCTGATCGCCCGGCTCGCCCAACTCGGACTCTAGGGCGGCGACGTCGTGACGTTGAGCGGCCTCGCCTGGCGGAGCCTCCGGGCCCGGCCGTTGCGTTCGTTGTTGAGCGGCCTCGGCGTGGCGCTCGGGGTCGCCGTCCTGTTCGCCGGCCTGGCCACGAACGCAGGCATCGACGCCTCCGTGAACAGCACGGTCCGCGATCTCGTCGGTCGAGCCGACCTCCGCGTGGCAGCCTTCGGCGAGCAAGGCCTGACGGAAGAGACGGTCCAGATCATCGCCGGGACGCCCGGCGTCGAGGTCATCTCACCGGCACTCCAGCGACGAACGTACCTGGGGCCCGACGTCGAGGCTGGGCCGGCGTTGCCGCCGCCCGTGACCGTCCTCGGGATCGACCCGGCGACCGAGCCCCAGCTGCACGACCTCCACCTGGTCGCCGGATCCATGCTGCGCGAGCAGAACGAGCCGAGCGCCCTGATCTCCGAGCAGCTCGCTTCCGAGGACGGGCTCTCCGTCGGAGCGCCGATCACGATGCAGGGGACCGGAGACCGGGTGACCTACCGGGTGATCGGGATCCTGGCCGGCGAGGGCCCGCTCAACGGTGCGTTCGGGCGGATCGTGGTGGTGCCGCTGCAGACGGCCCAGGCGGTCTTCGGCGATTCGTCGGTTACCCGCGTCGACATCGGCGTGGCGGCCGGCACCGACGTCGCGGTCGTCTCGGACGCACTGGTGTCGCGCCTCCTGACCCAGCCGTACGTGCTGTCCACGCCCCAGGACATCGCCGCCTCGCTGCGCAGCTCCACATCCGATTTCCAGGCCACGACCGCGCTGATCGCTGCGATTGCGTTGTTCGCCGGCGCCTTCCTGATCTTCAACACGCTGTCGATGACCGTGGTCGAGCAGGTTCGCGATGTCGGCCTCCTCCGAGCCGCGGGCGCCACGCGCCGCCAGGTGACCACCTTCATGCTCAGCCAGGCCGTCGCGCTCGGGGTCTTCGGATCTCTGCTCGGGGTCGGCCTGGGCGCCCTGTTGGCCGCCGGGATGGTCGTGTACGTGCGCACGATCGGCTCGGTCACGCTGCAACGTCCCGCGATCCCGCCGGACGCGGTGCTCATCGCGTTCCTCGTCGGAGTCGGCGTGACGCTGGCTGCAGCGCTCGAACCGGCCAGGCGAGCCGGACGGATCCAGCCCGTCGAGGCGCTCAAGGCGCGCCTCGACCTGCCATCGACCCGGCAGGCCAGGCTTCGCTGGCTGGTTGGGGTCTTCGTCCTGATCACCATCGTCGGCCTGATCGTCGCGCCGCGGGGCGCCGGCGTCCTACGCGCCTTGGTGATCTACGCGATTCTGCTGGTCGGCACGCTGTCCATCCCCCTCGTGCTTCCGGCGATCGCGCGCGTGGCCGGGATCCCGTTCCGGTTCCTGCTTCGCTTCGAGGAGCGGCTCGCGCGCAGCGCGGTCGTGCGAGACCCGAGCCGATCGACCCTGACGCTCGGCGCGCTGACCATCGGCCTGGCCATGATCGTGGCGCTCGGTGGCGTCGGGCAGAACGCTCGGGCGGCCGCCGGGGCCTGGATCGCCGACGTCATTCCGGGCGAGCTGATCCTCTCGTCGATCCGGCCGGTGGCCGCCGACGAAGGCGTCGCGGCGGAGATCCTCGCCGCTGTGCCGAGCATCGCCCGGATCAGCCCGATCGCGACCTTTGACGTGGCCCTCGACGGAGCCCGAACAGATGCGGCAGCCGTCGTCGGCGCCGATCTTGCGGCCGACGGCCGCCTCCGCTTCACGGCCGGGGATCGTGCCGCGGCGCTGGCCGCGCTCGACGCCGGGGGCGCCACGATCGTGCCGGCCGGGCTGGCCGATCGGCTCGGGCTGGGTGTCGGACAGGTCCTCACCGTCCCGAGTGCGACCGGCGCCGCGCTCTCCCTCAGGATCGTCGGGATCGTCGAACGCTCCATCCCCGGGTCTGGCGGCGAGGCGATGCTCGTGGGCTGGAACGACGCCATCAGCCTGGGCGTTGCCGGCGCCGACGCCTTCGCCATCCGATTCGCGTCCGATGCGCCGGCGTCGGCCCGGGATGACCTGCGCGTCGCAGCAACGACACTCGCGCTCGACGACGTCAGCCTTGACCAGATCAAGGGCGCCATCGATGACGCGCTCAATCGAATCTTCGGGCTCTTCGACGCGCTGGCGGCCGTGGCCGTCCTGATCGCCGCTCTGGGCATCGTCAACACCCTGACGATGAACGTGATCGAACGCGTGCGCGAGATCGGAATCCTGCGCGCCGCCGGGATGACCCGCCGCCAGGTCTGGCGCTCGGTGGTCGTGGAGGCCGGGATCCTCGGCCTGGCCGGGGCCATCCTCGGGGTCGTGCTGGGGCTGATCGTTGGCGGCGTGATGGTCGTGCTGGCGGGCGGTGGACTCGATGTCGCGACGGGGATCCCCTGGCAGGTCGTGGGGCTCAGCGTGGTGCTGGGCGTCGCGGTCGCGATGCTCGCCGCAGCCTATCCGGCTCGCCTGGCCAGCCGCATTCCCATCGTCCGCGCAGTCCAGTACGAGTGACCGGATGCTAGACTCGTTGGGGCCGGCCACCGATCGGTGACCCGCCACAGCGGAGTCCACATGACGCTCGCCATTCCGAGGCTCGACCGCACGACGGCCGAGGAACGCGGCCTCACCATCGCCGATTTCCTGGTCCCCATCCGGGTCGGCGAGCGGGTCAATGCCCGGGTCCGCGACGTCGCCCTGGTCGTCGCGGGCGCCCTGCTCATCTACCTGACGGCCCGTGTCTCGATCCCGGTCCCGGGGTCACCCGTCCCGATCACCGGCCAGACGTTCGGGGTCCTGCTCGTGGGCGGTGCGCTCGGGTTCCGGCGGGGCATCATCGCCGTCGGCTTGTATGTCCTGCTCGGGGTCGTCGGCCTGCCGTTCTTCGCCGAGGGCAAGGGCGGGCTGTCGGTCATCTGGGGCGCGACCGGCGGGTACCTCGTCGGGTTCCTGGTCGCCGGCGCGGCCGTCGGTCGGCTCGCGGAGCTCGGCTGGGATCGGCGGATCGGCGGCGCCCTCGGCGCCATGCTCCTGGGCAACGCCGTGATCTACGTCGTCGGCCTGCCGTGGCTCAAGGTGGTGACCGGGATGTCGGTCGCGGACACGGTCGCCAATGGGTTGACGCCGTTCCTTTTCGGCGATGCATTGAAGCTCGTGCTGGCGGCGGTGCTGTTCCCGGCGAGTTGGTGGATCGTGGGGCGCCGCCCGGACGACCGGTAGGTCGCAGCCGCCCGGCGGCCCAGGCCGGCGTTGCCGGTCGCAGCCGCCCGGCGGCTCAGGCCGGCGTTGCCGGCTCCGCTCGCTCGCTCACGCACTCCGCAGTGCGCTCGCTCACGTGCTCGCCGGCGCCTTGGCCTGAACCGTCCGGCGGCCGCTCCGGGTTGCCTCTGTTTGGCGGCCCAGGCCGGCGTTGCCGGCTCCGCTCGCTCGCTCACGCACTCAGCAGTGCGCTCGCTCACGTGCTCGCCGGCGCCTTGGCCTG